>DASPLL010000016.1:0-14114 GCA_035627615.1 Clostridia bacterium | reverse complement strand
GGAGATATCCTACACCAGGGAGAATATGAATTCCTGACGAAAAGGAAGTTTCTTATCGAAGGGGGAATCAGTATGTTTGATAATGCTGTCGACTCCTCCTGATAATACAGGAGGTTTACTATTTTTTGATATTATTTCAATATTGGAGGCTTTGCCATGACTAATAATTCCAGGAAAATTCAATTTATGACGAGGACCGCCCTTCTGCTTGCTCTGGTGGTAACTGTCCAGCTGGCGGGAAGGCTTATACCCAACAGCAATTTTGTAGTAGGCCCCCTTGTTAATGCGTGCCTGCTGGTTTCCACTGCAGTCGCAGGAGTGTGGAGCGGTATAATAATCTCAGTTGTCTCCCCCTTCGCATCACTGATAAACAATCATGCACCCGTGGCGGCCGCACTTCTGCCCTTTGCACCCTTTGTGGCTGCCGGCAATGCAATATACGTTTTATGCTTCTACCTGCTAAAAAAGAAAAATATAGTCGCAGGCATAGGTATCGGAGCAGTTTTGAAATTTGCTTTTCTGTACTCCGCTATCAACATATTCCTGCAGATATTCCAATTCCCCAAATTTGCCAAGGTATTGACGGCGCTCTTCGGATGGCCCCAGTTCATCACAGCCCTGCTTGGCGGCCTGGTTGCCCTGGCGGTGATGAAGGCGCTTAAAGGCAGTATTGTAGAGTAGTGTGTCTTGGTTATTCTCCTAACTAGGATTAATGTCAAACCACCATGGTATGAATATAGATAAATAACTGCATACAGGCATTAGATTTTTATATCGACTCACACAATATAAGCCTTTGGACAGAATTAGAACTCGACGCACCGTGAATTCCTAACGCGCATAAACCCTGCATCCGTGCAGGTATGCGCTGGATTTACATCACGTAAATCCTACGGAATTAACTATGCATCGAGTTCTATTCTGTTACCCAAAGGCTTATAAGTGTTCGCTGATATAAAAATCTAATGCTTGGTTACTATTTGCATATACTATTCTGATTATAGGGTGATTTGTCATTAATCCAGGAGTAGCATATACTTCTATAAGTTTTAAGACATGCTAAGGAGCAGGTGTGTAATAGCCTAAATATGCTTATACAGAAATTGTCAATGGCACTTAGCAATGAAGCCTTGGAAAAACCGTATGCGAGGCATTGATGCCGAGCAAGCTTTCACAGGCTAAGGATGGCCGTTGAAAGCGTTAGGTTTTTCTTAGGCTGAGTTGCTTAGTGCCATCAATTTCTGTATACGGATATGTGGCTATTACGTGCCTGCTCCAGTTTTCTGCTCCTTAAACAATCGCCTTTTAATCCTTCATATGTTTCAGCTGACCGCCGTTTTTCACCAGCAGTATCTCTGACATGATACTGAAGGCTATCTCTGCAGCGGAGTCTCCTCCCAGGCTCAGGCCTATGGGAGCATATACCGCTTTAAGGTCTGTCCTGTCACAGCCTTCGTCCAATAACCGGTCAAATACGAATTTCGTTTTCTTCCTGCTGCCAATCATTCCTATATAGCGGGCACCCCGGCCTAACGCAGCCCTAAGAGCGTCGGCATCGCATTCATGGCCTCTTGTAACTATGACTACATAACAATTCCTGTCCAGCGGATAGTTTCTCATACTTTCTCCGATATTCCCGATATGTATGTCACAGCCCGGGAAACGTTCTGCATTTGCATATTCCCCCCGGTCTTCAATTATAACTGTATGAAAGCCCAATAATTCTCCGGCCTTATACAATTCAAGGGCAATATGTCCCCCGCCGGCTATTACCAGTCTATCCTTCTGCCCGAATACCTTTATAAAAATGCTGGCTCTTCCTCCGCACTGCATATGAAGCTCACCGGAGTCATTAAACTCCAGCTCGAGAAACCTGTTCCTTCCCTCATTCATACATTCAAGGGCACATTCCCTGGCTTTGTTTTCAAAGCCGCCTCCCCCCACCGTACCGGCTGTGCTTCCGTCTTCAAAAACAACCATCATGAAGCCCTGTTTGCCCGGTGATGAACCCTTTTCATCCACGAGTGTCACAAGGGCGGCTCTTCTGTTTTCTTTTACTGACCTTGCAAGCTTTTCCAACAACTCAAATTCCATTTATTTCACCTTCCGAATTTCACTTTTCTGAGGTATAGTACTGCCTCAAGCACCCCTCCTGCTACCGACCTGGATTTGTCCGATATTGTAAAGCAATACTCCCTTATACCTCTTGGATCCACATCTCCGATTTTCAAGCCCTTCCTCACCTCTGTACCATCTGCTATGAGACCTCTCACAACTCCGTCTATAAGGGACTTTACCGGTTCACCTGCTACTTGTGCGATCATATCCCCCTGCTTCACTCTGTCTCCAATTTCAAGAGTGTTTCTGATCACTCCATTGACTGGTGCCCGAAGCAGTCTTTCCTGTGAGTACCCCATAATATTACCGGGTATTCCCGTATCTGCTTCCGCTTGGCCTTCAAAAATTACTTTCCCCAGATTATGTCCTCTTTTGGTCTCAATTACAGCGTTCACATCCACTCCCGCTTCAAATCCGGGCCCGACGCCTATTGTAACCGGAGCCATATCCACAGAAGTCCCCAAATTTCTTTTTGCGAGTATGGCATCGACGATTGCTAAAGGCTCTAAATCTTCAAGCACTCTGCATTCACTGTCACAAAGCACAGGTATATTATTGTCATTCCATATCTCATATATGTTCTCAATACCGTCTGCCTTTACTGCACATACTCCTTCAACCTCCGCTTTCCCAATAAGCACCGCATTGGCAAAGGACGCAAAGCGTCTGACGACCAGGGGTCTCCCGATCTCCGTCATAAGCACCCGGAAGCCGCATCTCCATAGTCTGTGCGCTATTCCTGTCGCAATATCCCCTGCACCTCTTACAACAACAATATCATACATTTTTATCCTCCTGCAAAAGCACTGCTTCATATTCTTCCCGGGTATCAAAATCATAACCCGGCTTTTCATCAGTGAAATTGACAGTAACAGTGCTTTCTTCCAATCCGCTGAGCAGTACCCGCCCTCCTGTATCTCCCGTAAGGCTCATGAGCTTTTCCCTGAGGGAGGCTGTAAATATCACCGGATTTCCTCTATTTCCATTATACAATGGAATCACCGCACTGCAATCCTCCGTTATATAGCTTTGCAGCAGACTGTTAATTATGTTCTCTGTAATAAAAGGCTGATCCCCAACCAAAAACATGAATCCGTCTGCCTCAGGGCTGGAGTTTTCTACTCCAAGCGCTACAGAACGGCTCTGTCCCAACTCAGGAACAATATTGTCCACAATTTTTTTTCCGTATTTATTACCTATTGAAGCTATTTCAGCGTTGCTGCATACCAGGATGACCTCAAAAAGAGCCGATTTTGAAGCCGCGGCTATTACCCTCTCTATTGCCGGAATTCCGCCTACCGGAAGCAAAAGCTTATTGGTCCCCATCCTCCTGGATAGTCCTGAAGCGAGTATAATACCGCTTACTCTTTTTAGTGCATTTACAAAACTCCGGTTCTTCATTGAGGAAATGACAATGCCATTAAGCTTGTAATTACTGTCCAGCAGTTTTTTCACAATATTGTAGGCTTCTCTTTTCTCCCTTTCTCCTTCAGCCTTATTCAATAAAAGATATCTTTCAGATAGGTCAGGAGCGGCCTTGAAAAGGCCTTCCTCATGAATTATCAGCCTGCTGATCATTTCGGTGTTAATAATATCTCCCATGACACAGCCTGAAATTCTGCAGAAAAGCTCCGGTCGATGGACAAATTCCATACCGACTTCTTTTCCGATGCTGTCCAGGCCTATTAATCCCAAAAGTCTGGTGGTTTGTGAAGGTATGACCGGCTCGTGCCCCGCCGGAGCTTTTACCGGTCTGCTCTTTGAACCATCACCTTCGACAATAATATAGTCAAAGGTACCCTTTAAGAATATGGAATCCAAAACTTCCGGACTTACTCCCAGAAGCTTCCCTTCAGACGAAACAGACCTGCCTAAAACAGTAATGCTTCCGCTTCTGTTATCAAACAAGTCCATAGTTTCCCCTTCAGAAATCAGTATATCATCATACTGTTCCTTTTCAGGATGATATATCGCTGTAGTGGTAGTGACAAGTACCTTCTTCCCTTTATCCGACAGTTCACGGGCAAGCAGGAACATTGCAGAAGTTTTTCCTCCTGCCCCTACCATACAGATCATTTCACTTTTATCCGGCTTAATGTTTATCAGTCTACATAAGCTATCCATATCTTACCTTCCGAAAGTGCAATTGGGATACCTGCAGCTTTCACAGTTCTGACACAGTCCACCATGACCCATTCCGGCAATATCCTTCCTCGTCAGGACCTCTCCTGCAAGGATCCTTGGAAATACAAGATCGAACACGGTGATTTTGTGATACATCCCGCAGGCAGGTATGCCCAGTATGGGGACATCCTTCTTATATCCAAGCATGAACATCGCTCCGGGAAGTACCGGAGAGCCGTAAGTTACTATATGATCAGCAACCTCTCTTATCGCTGAAGGTGTAACATCGTCCGCATCTACAGACATCCCTCCCGAGACGAGCACAATCTGAGCCCCGCCTTTTATCTCAGTATCAATGGCGGCTTTTATTCTATCCTTGTTGTCTGGTGTATAGACGGGCTCATCAAGTGTACAGCCGTAATCCGCAAGCTTTCCGGCAAGCACGGGACCAAATTTATCCTTTATCCTTCCTTCATACACTTCAGTCCCCGTAACTATCACACCAGCCTTAAGGCTGGCCAGCTCCTTGATCCAGACCACCTTACCCGATCTTCTGCAGATTTCTTCAACCGCTTCTATATTCCTTTTATCTGTACATAAAGGGATGATCCTTGTACCCGCTATATTCTTGCCTGGATTTACCACAGTGTTGTTATGGAGAGTGGAAATTATCACCATGTCAATATCATTAATAGCTTCAAGAGCTTCAAGGTTTATTTTCAGCAATCCCCTGACTGCGGCCTTAAAGCTGATTTTACCCTCAGAGGGGCCTTCAAGCCTGACTCCATCCCCGGCAGTTGCTTCAGCTATTCTCACAGCTGCTTCATCTTCATGGATTTCCTCCGGCTTCATTTCAAGCACATATATATTGTTCTTTCCCATTTTCTTCAGCTCATCAATATCTTCCGGCCTGATCACATGGCCTTTTTTAAAAGCCGCGCCCTTGAATTCGCCGGGCACAATCTTTGTAAGGTCATGGGCAAGTATTGTTCCGACTGCATCTTCCACTCTTAGACTTTTCAAGGCTTGACCCCCTTATTGAAATAGTTTCTTTTATCTGCTATTCCTCCATTGCTGCTTTTACCTTGCTCAGAAGCTTTCCTGACCTCAGGATCTCATAAGCATTTCTGATATCAATAGACAGGTTCCTGTCCTTATCATAGAAAGGTACTGTCTCCCTTATGGAATTATAAGCTGCTTTAGTACCTTTTCCTATTTTTATATCGCTTCTCAGATCAACTGCCTGGGCGGCGTGCATCGCCTCGATCCCCAGTATATAGAACAGGTCGTCAACTATTTTGCGGGTCTTCTGTACAATATAGGGAGCATTATTGGCATGATCCTCCATATCCCCCGCCAATGCGAAGAAGTCTGAAACAGCAGGATTGGACAGATGCCTTATTTCCGTGTCCAGGGCTGTAAAAGTTTTCTGGATTGTAGCGAATGCAAGCACATTATCAGCAGGTGAAAGGAACCTGGACAGCTTTGTAAATGCAGGATTACCCAACTTTATTATCCTATGGCATGCAACCTTTGAAAGCTGGCTTAACGCCATTCCCAGCATTTCAAAGCCCAGAGACCAGTTTGTCACTTCAAAGTTGGAGCAGGATATTATCTTTTTATCCTCCATTATAATACATGGATTATCATCTGAAGAATTAAGCTGTATTGTAAGCAAATTTTGAACATAAGCAAGTGAATCTCTGACTGCGCCATGAACATGGGCTGAGCCTCTGAAGCTTAACGGATCCTGCACCGGCTTTTTCCAGTCCGGTTCCCAGATGTAGCTTCCTTCCAGGTATTCGGTAATCCTCTCTGCACTATATGCCTGTCCAGTATATGGTCTCATACGGTGGGTCCTCATGTCAAGAGGGGATACATTACCATTTAGTCCCTCAAGAGACAGTGCATATATAACATCGGAAATATCAAGAAGATCTTTAATATCATTTAATACAAGCGCTCCTTCTCCAGCTGCCAATGCATTGGAGCTTACTATAGCAAGTCCATCCTTGGGACCCAGGGTGACCGGCATCAAATTCGCCTTTTTCAGTGCTTCAGCTGCTGAAACCTTCTTCCCTTTATAAAAGACTTCCCCTTCTCCCAGCATCGCAAGTCCTATATGAGACAGACATGCTATGTCAGCCTCACCTACAGAACCTCTCTCAGGAATCACCGGGTGTACACCTGCATTCAGCATATCACTGTACATTACCGCTATCTCCGGCTGAATCCCTGTAGCACCTACCAGAAGTGTGTTGAGTCTTGCCAGCATTATTGCCCTGACTTCCTCTTCCGAGGCATAGGGTTCAACCCCAAGACAGTGTGAATAAATCAGATTTCTATTATACTCCTGGAAAAACTCCTTGAATACCCTTTTGTCCTTATTCCAGCCAACACCGGTATTAAAGCCGTAAACCGGCACATTACAGTCAACCAGGTCAAATACCAGCTGTCTTGAGGCTTTGAGAGTATTCATTGCTTCCGGAGTTATTTCCACTCTAGCCCCCCTCCTGGCGACCTTTGCAACCTGCTCAATGGTCAGTTCTTTTCCATTCAAATAAACAGTTTCCATACTTTATCCCCTTCCAATGCTTATATGCAATCGTTATATCTAATTTCCCTTCTCCTTTAGCTTTTCCATTATTCTTTCAGGAGTCGCAGGCAGCACATCTATATTTATATCCAGTGCATTATTAATGGCATTGATTATTGCGGGAGCCGCAGCAACCGTTGCAACTTCCCCCAGGCTTTTCGCACCATAAGGGCCGGATTCCTCACCTTCCTCAATAAGAAGCACCCTGACATCGGGCATATCCGGGGCATTTACAACGAGATATCTGCCGAACCTGTCATTCTGGACCTTTCCCTTATTGTCAAAAGTAATATCCTCCGACAAAGCCATACCAATTCCCATCTGTACAGCTCCCTGTATCTGTCCTGTTACAAATCCCGGATTTATTGCTTTCCCTATATCGTGAACCGCCAGAAAATCAAGTACCTTCACCATACCTGTTACTGTATCCACTTCGACCTCAACAAAATTGGCAGCATAGCTTGCCGGATTCCCTGGTGCTTGATACGTCACGGTTTCTCCTGCCTCATCGCTGTATTTTGCCTGAATAATTGCTGCAATATCTCCATAGGACAGCTTTACTGACTCCTTCCGTTTATTCCATATGAAGCCTTTTTCCATAACCACATCTTCTATATTACATTCAAAATAGTCTGCACTGTATCTTGTAATCTTCTCTTTCACCAGCTGAGCAACCTTCATAGCTGCTCCACCGCACACATACGTCACTCTGCTGGCCTGGGTGCCCGCTGAGTCAAAAGGACTCACCAGAGTATCAGCTTCAGGTATGTATACCTTCTCAATATCCATATTCAGAGTATCTGCAACAATCTGCCTTGTTGCCGTGTTTGTACCGCAGCCCAGATCATGCAGTGCTCCTTTGAGTACCGCAATTCCATCTCCGGAAATTCTGAGTGCCATAGTAATAAAATCGGGATAAGCGCCATAATATCCGTTTCCATGGGCACAGCAGGCCATTCCCACACCACGTACGAACCTGCCTTCACCTTTTTTTCTTGTGAACCTTTCTTTCCATTCAAAGGCTTCAGCACCTTTTTCAACACAATCGATAACTCTTGCATTTCCGAGGTCAGGTCCTCCGATCAGATCCTTATCATAAGGCTTGACCAGATTCTTGAGCCGCAGCTCAACCGGATCCATTCCAAGCTTTCTGGCAGCATTATCTATATTGATCTCAGTTACGGCATGGATCTGAGGCGAGCCATAACCTCTGCAGGCTCCCCCTACAGGTGTATTTGTATAAACGCTTACCGCACTATATTTTTGATTCTTTATACTGTACAGCTTGAAGGCTTTTTTACCCATTGCCATGGCTACTGCGCTTCCGTTCGTAAAATATGCTCCTCCATCAACAAGTACATGAATATCTCTGGCAAGAATGTATCCTTCCTTATCCACAGCAGTTTTCACCGTACCGATGATTTTATTCCTTGTTCTCGTTCCTATTATTGTCTCCGCCCTGTCCATGATGAGCTTGACCGGTTTCTTCAACTGATAGGAAAGAAAAGCGCAAACCGGCTCAACAGTAGGCAAGCTCTTTCCTCCGAAAGAGCCGCCCAAGGTCGTTTTTATTACACGTACCTGACTTTCCGGTATACCCAATGCTTCAGCCACAATAAGCTGCACCTGGAAAATAACCTGACAGGGTGACCATACCGTAATATTCCCGCAAGGGTCTGTATCCGCAATACAGGCATGTGTTTCCATAGCCCCATGATGCACCTTGGGTGTCTCGATTCTGTCTCTCACAACAAGATATGCATTTTCCATGCCCTTTTCGGTATCTCCACAGCCAAATTCTTTTCTGAATATGACATTTTCACACTCATGTATCCTTACAGCATCATCCTTTAATGCTTCCTCCGGATCAATTATGACCGGAAGCTCCTCATATTCCACCTCAATAAGCCTTACTGCCTTTTCTGCTGTATGCCTGTCGGCCGCAACCACTGCAGCGACCCTGTCACCATAATAGCGGACCTTGTCGGTAAACAGCCGCTCGTCTTTTACGACCTCCAGTCCGCTTATCCATTTATGTGAATTGTAAAGGTTGTCAGATGAATTCTTATAAGTATATACGGCCTTCACTCCCAGTAGGGCTTCAGCTTTTGATGTATCTATGCTCTTTATCCTTCCATGGGCAATATTGCTTAACAAAAGCCTGGCATGAAGCATCTCCGGAAGTACCATATCCCCTACATATTTAACCTTTCCTGTAAGCTTCTCCCTTACATCATGGATCGGCACATAAGTACCGACATACCTTGTACTCTCTCCCATCAGCAGTCACCTCCGGTAATAAGCTCCCCAAACATTTGATCAAAAATATTCATACCGATACCTGTTACTTCATCTATTTTATTCTCATATCTCCTAACTCCGTTTATGGATTCTCTGACATGCTCCCGGAGCGCTGCTACAAACCTTTCTTTCAGTTCATCAGCCGGTCTTTTTCCTCTTAAAACATCCTCCGCCTTTAATGCATGATATGGAACAGGAGCAGCAGAGCCTATAACGATGCTTGCGTCGGTTATTTCACCGGTACTGCCGTCATACTTCACTACAGCAGCTACATTAAGGTTTGCAATGATAACAGTAGTTCTGCTGCTTTCCCTGCCGTACTTGCCGAAAGCACTCCTGGAGCAGCCTTCGATGCAAGGTATTAATACCTCAATGATCGCTTCATCCTTCTTAAGGCTGTTTTTACCAATCCCTACCACAGTCTGGTCTATGGTCCTTAATGTTATCTCACCATTCCCATTAATTATTCTGAGCATGGCATTCATGGCAAGAAGCGCAGGGATGGAATCGCCCCTGGGGGAGCTGTTTGCAATATTGCCTGCCATCCTTGCCGTATTACGTATCTGCTGTGAGCCAACCTGCCTTGCAGCCTGCCCTACACATGCAGCCTGCTTTTCAATTATTTCACTTTCTCCAATTTCAGCAAAAGTAACATTGGCGCCTACCTTAATGTAGCCGTCCTCCCGCCTGATATAATTAAGTTCCTTAATTCCAGACATATCAATTATCCTTCCGGAATATATCCCACGGTTTCTGAGTTTGATTGTCAGGTCGGTTCCACCGCTTAAAAGGTACGTATTGGAATCAGCACCCTTAAGGCAGTCAGTCAGTTCCTTTACGCTTTCAGGAGTTTCAAACAGAAACTGCTCCATTATATCCCCTCCCATTAATGTATACATTTCTATGTTTTCTCTTTATATTATACTTCCTGTGATACCTCTTTAACTGCTGCTACTATTTTTGTATACCCTGTACATCTGCACAGGTTGCCGGATATTGCGATCCGTATTTCTTTTTCTGTAGGATGCGGATTCCGCATTAAAAGCGCCTTACATGACATGAGCATACCCGGGGTACAGTATCCGCATTGAACAGCACCGTTATTTATAAAAGCCTTTTGAAGCCTATCCAGTTCCCCATCCGTTTCCAGACCTTCCACTGTGATGATTTCCTTTCCTCTCACCTGTCCGGCCATTACCAGGCAGGAGTTGACCGCCAGGCCGTCCAGAATAACCGTACATGCCCCGCATTCACCTTCACCACAGCCTTCCTTTGTTCCTGTGAGCCCCAGGTCCTCCCTTAAAACGTCAAGCAACCTTTTTCCGGGATCTGTATCAATGCCGTATTCCATTCCGTTTACCTTAAACTCTATATACATACTGACTCCCCCCTGCTTCTTTACCAGAGCAATTATTATAGTAAATATTCATTAATTTAATTTTACATTTATAACGTCAATAAAAAGTCTACACAGTAAATTCTATTGATTATTCTCCATGGAGTCCAGAAGCTCCATTGCTGCGTTTTCGTGGGACATTCCGTTCCGTACTTTGCTGACAGCGGTATTCAGTGCAGCCACGTCCAGCCTGAATTCCATAATTAAGGAATACAGCTCCGGATTTTCAACTTTTAGCCCTTTCCTTATCAGGGTACCGGTATATTCCTCCTTACCCAGCACTTCCAACGGGTCCTTCAAAAACTTTAGTTCATACGCGCCGAACTTCCAGTGAGGCTGCCATCCCGTTATTGCTATCCACTGTTTGTTTTTATAACATTTATCCAAAGCCGATAGCATTGTATCTTCATTACCAAAGTCAATGCTGAAGCCGTCAAGACCATATTTTTTTAATGTATCTACAGCCATTGCACCTATGAAAGTCTTCCTTTCAATGGAATATATTCTGCCTTCAAACTCTTTAAAATGCCTTGTCATGTCTTTTATTTCATCAATAGTCACGTACTTGGGTACAACCAGACCATAACGGCAGCCATACATATTGGGTCCCATATTCTCCAGATCATTTCCATATTTTTTAAGGAAAGCTTCTCCTGATATTGGCAGCCACGGAGCAAACGTACCGTCGACATTTCCATCGGCAACCGATTTGAAAAGCTCAGAGGCAGGTACCTGTATACCCTCAGCAGAGTACCCAAGTCTCCTTCTGACCAGTTCTTTGAATACCTCGAACTGAATTATGGAATCATCATATTCCCTGTGGGCTATCTTGACATATTTGAATTTGTGCATCTCCTCGGTAATACTGGAAATCTTCGTACTGAATTCCAATACCCGCTCATTTATAAGCCCAAGGGAAAAAGCCTGTCCGGAAACACTTGCATTTGCCTCCTGTGCTTCCGCGGAGGTTTGTTCGGTAACAGCCGAGATGTTTTCAATTGCATCATTCAGATTCTTACTGAAATTGTTTAGATTTCCAGTCTTTCCGGAGATATTGTTGATGTCCTTCAAAATCGCCTCTACCATTGCGCTGATGTTTCCAAAAGCTTTTTCTGTCTGCTCTATGGATATATTCTGTGCAGAAATGGAGCTGCTCCCATTTTTGACAACTCCTACTATTGAACTGACCTCGCCGGTTATTTTATCAATAAGCTCTCTTATTTCCACCGTGGATTGCTTGGTATTATCAGACAGCTTTCTTATTTCATCTGCAACCACCGCAAAGCCCTTACCTGCCTCCCCAGCTCTCGCAGCCTCGATTGCCGCATTCAGAGATAAAAGATTTGTCTGTTCAGAAATGCCGGATATAGCGTTTATGATCTCCCGTATTTCTGTGGATACATTGTTTAGATTCAGAACTGCATTCTGTATTTCGCCGAACTTTTGAACAGTGTCCGATATTGTCTGCTTTTGTCCTTGTACAGCCCTGTTTCCTTCACCTACAGTCTGTATTGCGCTTTCCATCTTATTCTTTATTTCTGTTACATCCTCATCAATCGCTCTTATGAATTCATTTGTTCTGCCAATATCACCGGCAGCCTGCTGAACCATCTCGGCTATATGGGTATTTCCTTCAGCCAGCTCACTGACAGCAGCAGTAACTTGCTTTGATGACTCTTCTATTGTTTTTGTATCCTCGTAGAGTAGATCTCCCGAGCATCTTACAGTCAGAGTTGTGGATAGTATATCTGCAGACAGCTTTCTAAGCATACTGATAACACTAAGGAATTTAGTGTCTGCTTCCCCTGTGCTTCCGGCAAGATTGCCAGCCGACATAAAATCAAACTGTTTAAGCTTGTCAATATATGAGCTGTGACTTTCAGAAGCCGGATTCCTTACTGCAAAGATTATGCATAAGCAGCACAAGCCCTGTATCACAATAAATGAAGCAGTACTGCCGATACCAGTTATCTCCGGCACTCCAAAAAAGAGCAGTGCATTTAAAACCACGCAAACGGCAGATACATAAAATGCATTAATTTTATATCTGTTATTTTTTTTCACTTAAGTTACCTCCAACATATAACACACAAGATATTTTGTGTGATTATATTACCTATCTATATGAAAGGAAAGCCTATCTTTCGATAGGCTTTCGTACTTTATCTACATTGACTGGGTCTCAGCACCTGTTGTGCCTGTACCATCCCCTGCAACCAAAACCTCAGGGTCTATATATGCAGTATCGGGATAATATGCCAGATCGTATTTTTCCTGCTGTACTATCATCTTCACTGTGCCGTAAGTCAACAGGATCATGAAGAATAGTATCGGGAATCCGGCCAATGTGGCCAATTGCTTGGTCGCATCTATACCACTGACCTTATCTCCTGCACAAAGAAGATTTATTATAGCCATAGATGCCATTGCCACGCCCCAGAACATTTTAATTCTGCCGGGAGCTTCCTGGGTCGGGTCATCATAGGCTGTCGTTGATAACGAGGATATAGTTGAAGTCATCGAGTCGCAAAGTGTGACGATTGACAGTATTACTGTGACAATAATCACCCAGCTGATTGCGCCGCCAAGCGGATAAGCTTCAAAGAACTTGAATATGGAGATTTCGAAGCCATTTGCCTGAATAGCCTCCATAAGTCCCTGCCCCTGGAGCTGTCCGTGTATTGCCGCTCCTCCGAATACTGAGAACCACAGAACTCCAAACAGGGATGGAGCTACAAGATTAACCATAAGGAACTGCTTGATAGTTCTTCCCTTGCAGAGAAGAGCAAAGAACATTCCCTCAAGGGGTGCATAAGCAAGCCAGAATGCCCAGTATACTATCGGCCACCATTGAGGCCACAGTCCCCCGTCCACAGGACTCAGATACTGAGTCCGCATGAAGAAGTTATCCAGGAAATGTCCGAAACCCTGAGTACCTACTGAGAGTATGAAGGTTGTCGGTCCGAATATGAATACGAAGGCCATTATGCCGAGGAAAATCTTTGAGTTCTTGTCCGACAGCCATCTTATGCCTTTGTTCAGGCCTGAATAACTGGATATAAGGAATATAACAACCATTATAGTAACAATTGCGATCCAGGTTACCTTTCCTTTAGGTACGCCGGCCAGCAAATTCAGTCCCATGGTGATCTGCAGTGTACCTACTCCAAGTACTGCCGCAACCCCACCGAACATTGCGAATAAACAGAGGTTATCAACAATGGCCCCTACACTGCCCTTAATTTTCTTGCCGAATATAGGATAGAGCGTTGAGCTTACCTGGAACGGGAGCTTCATATTATAGATTGCATATGCTATGCCAAGACCTGCAATGGCATACATTGCATATGGAATGAAAGTCCAATGGATAAATACCGTTTCCAATGCAAACATTGCTGCTGCTTCTGAATTTGGCGCAATACCAAGCTCCGGTGGTGGTGCTGTGAAGTGCATAAGCGGTTCTGCTGTTCCCCAGAAAAGTATCCCTGTTGCAATACCTGCACAAAGAGTTATTGCAAACCAGTTCCAGTAACTGAGGGTAGGCTGTGCATCTTTTCCTCCGAACTTTATATCACCATA
>DASPLL010000015.1:0-52093 GCA_035627615.1 Clostridia bacterium | reverse complement strand
ACAGGCTTGATACTGGCGCTTGAGGAAAGGGGCGGTGTGAAGTGAAGCCGGTGATTCACGTTTATCACTGCCATCAGATAAAGGATACTTCATGCATAAAGCAGCTGTTATTCGGTATGGAAGAGGAGGGAGTTCCCTGCTTTATAGAGGCCCGTGAAGAAAGGACAGCGCAGGAGCTGGGCTACAAAGCGGCGGAAAGCTCAAACCTGGGAGTCGGTGTCGGTATCGGAGAAGATGGAACTGTGGTTCTTCATTACAATAAATTGAAACAGGAGGAGCCTCTATTCCTGACAAGTCTGCATGGCGGCAGGACAGCTCTGAGGGCGCTGGGCGCCAATGCAGCCAGGCTGGTAAAGGGCGTTCCCTTCAAAAGCATGTCTGCCGAAGCGGAAGAAAATGAGGAATCGTCCGGAAAAGAAATGGAATACCTGACAGCAGTGATTTTAAACAGGATAAATGATTTATTGCAGGATAAAGGAGGTGCGGGCTTTGCCTAAGCTTGCTTTGGGTTTAATAGAAACCGTGGGCCTTGCTGCAGCAGTGGAGGCAGCGGATGCAGCCGTAAAATCCGCCAACATCAGCCTGATAGGGTATGAACTGTCCAAGGGCGGCGGATTGGTAACCGTCAAGCTGGAAGGTGACGTGGGGGCGGTTAAGTCAGCTGTTGAAGCAGGTTGTGCAGCAGCGGTCAAAGTGAACAAGGTTTGGAGTAAACAGGTTATTCCAAGGCCTCATGAGGAGCTTGACAAAATAATCTGCAGCAGGGATACGGTTGGAGCAGTATTGCCGCCGGAAGCATCTGAGAAGCCTGAAATGAATGACCAGGTGCAGATGGCGGTTGAAGGTGGCGATGAGGAAGACCGGCTGGAAGCGGAGCTGGAGGCCGATTTGCCTGAAAAGGCAGAGGAGGAAGCCGGCCCGGAGCTGGAGATGGAAAAAAGCGCTGAGATTGAAGGCAGCTTGAGGGATTACTGCAATCTGTGCTTTGATCCGTTGTGTCCCAGGAAAAAGGGAGAACTGCGGTCCAATTGCATCCACTATGAAGAAGTGAAGGAGGTTTTATAATGGGAGACGCATTAGGCATGGTTGAGACAAAAGGTCTTGTTGGCGCCATAGAGGCTGCTGACGCTATGGCAAAGGCTGCCAATGTCGCTCTGATAGGATATGAAAGGATAGGCTCCGGGCTTGTAACGGTTATGGTAAGGGGAGATGTCGGCGCTGTCAAGGCAGCAGTTGACGCCGGTGCTGAAGCTGTAAAACGCGTGGGGGAACTGGTATCTGTCCATGTTATTCCACGACCCCATGCAGATACGGAGAAAATACTGCCGGCCATTAAGGCATGATTTTTATGGACACCGTTGTAGAGCAGGTTGTATTGGAAGTCATAAAAAGGCTTGGCATAATACCCATAGGTATTTCCAACCGTCATGTCCATCTCAGCAAAGAGGATCTTCAGGTACTTTTTGGAGAAGGCTATGAGCTGACCGTCATGAAAAACCTGAAGCAGCCGGGGCAATATGCTGCAAAGGAGACGGTGACACTGTCCGGACCCAAAGGAAGCTTTGAAAATGTCAGGATACTTGGGCCTGTAAGAGAGAAGACCCAATTGGAGATATCCATAAGTGATGGATATAAACTAGGTATGGATGTGCCCGTAAGGGAATCGGGAGATACGTCGGGTACCCCCGGCATTATTCTCCTGGGGCCGAAAGGGACTGTGAGAAAGGATCAGGGTGTGATAGCGGCTTTGAGGCACATTCATATGCCGGTGAATCTGGCAGAGTATTTTGGATTGAAGGATAAAGATCAGGTTTCCGTAGAGGTGGGTTCAACGAGGAAGATAGTATTCCATAACGTGCTGGTAAGGGTTTCAGACAATTTCGCTCCGGAGCTGCACCTGGATACAGACGAGGCCAATGCAGGGGGAGTCCGGAGCGGTGATATGGCGGAAATACTGATGGGTTAAGGGAGTTGACATTGGTAATACACTGAACCGTGTTAAGTGAGGTGGTACACTGTGTATTCGGATGAAATATTGAGCCGTATTGTTGAAAAAGTGCTGCAAAAGCTGAACCAACGCTGGAAAAACGCTTTGGTTGTTTTTACCGGAGCCTCCATCGGGTTTAAGGAGGTTATGCCGCAGCTCAAAATGCTTTTGGAGGATGGCTGGAATTTCAAGGTCGTCCTCTCAAACAGCGCTGAATATGTGCTGACTCCGCAGCTGATAAAAAAGCTGCTGGGAACGGAGACCGTTCATCTGGAAAGGGAAACAAAGGCATTGGCAGCTTTATACAAGGATGCCGGACTGATCCTTATCCCTACCTTGAGCTTGAATACTGCGGTAAAGATTGCATTAGGCGTTGCTGACAGTCTGGTTACCAATCTGACAGCCCATGCGTTGATGGAGGGCATTCCGGTGGTTGCAGCCAAAAATGCCTGTGATTTGAGAAATACAACAAGGCTGCAGATCGGAATGAATAGGACTCCTGAAGCATATCTCAAAAAAACGGATCAATATTTAAGTGTCCTTGAGAGCTATGGTATTGAACTGGTAGAAGCCGGAGTACTCTACAAAGAGGTTGCGGAACGGTTTGGCCGGCTTTCTGCCGTTTCAAATAAAGAAATAAGGCAGGAAGCCTGTCATTTCAATAAAAATGTTTTAAGTCGCATGGATGTAATCGATGCAAAAAATACAGGTACGGTGCTATTTATACCCCACAGTACCATTGTGACAGCCCTGGCTTATGATACGGCGAAAGAACTCGGTGTTGGAATTGTACGGGTATAAGCACATTGTATTGTGGATTAACAGAGGCAGGTGACACATATGTATATCGGCAAAGTCATCGGTATGGTGGTGGCTACGAGAAAAGATGACAGTCTTGTGGGGACGAAGCTTTTGATAGTTCAGCAGACGGATATGAACGGCGAACCCAAAGGAGCAGCGGAGGTTGCCGTTGATTCAGTAGGGGCGGGTACTGGAGAGCTTGTACTGGTGTCCAAGGGAAGCGCTGCAAGACATATATTTGAAAACCGCAGTTCACCCGTCGATGCAGCAATCGTAGGGATTATCGACAGCATGGAAGTCCGGCCGTAAGGAAGGTGAGAAGATGGGACACATTTATACCAAAAAGGGAGATTCGGGCGAAACAGGGCTGCTGGGTGGAAGCAGGATCAGCAAGGATCATCTGAAGGTGTCCTGCTATGGCACTCTGGATGAAGCGAATGCGGCAATTGGTTTTGCCTATTCCCTGTCAAAAAGTAAAAGCATCCGGGAGAGCCTGAGGGAAATACAAAAGAAGCTATTTACAGTGTGTGCTGAACTGGCCTGTGATGATGAAGGAGGCCGCTTGCTCTCGGAAAAAATTCAGGCTTCCGATATCCAGGCACTGGAGCAGTTGATTGACCGCTATGAGGAGAAGCTTGGGCCATTGAAGGCTTTTATCGTACCCGGAGGGACCACAGCCTCGGCAGCGATTCATGTAGCCAGGACAATCATACGCAGGGGCGAAAGGTCGGTTGTGACCCTTGACAACGAAGTTGGCGTGCGTCCTGAGCTGCTTTGCTATATCAACCGCCTGTCCGACGCCATGTTCATGCTGGCCAGGGAGGAAGAACGGAAAGGCTTTACTGAAGCTGTCAAATGCAAGGTGCTTGAAAGGATAGGGCATTTTCCGGAAGAAAAAAAGCTGGAGCTTGAAACAGCAAAGCGGATGGCCGAAGCTGCAGAGCGGAAGGCCAACATGCTGGGAATTCCCGTTGTCTTTGCAGCGACGGATGAGGAGGGAAATATCCTTCTGCTGCACCGCATGAAAGGGGCGCTGCCGGTGAGCCTGGATATCGCTCCTAACAAGGCTTATACGGCAGCGGCACTAAGAATGCCTACTCATGAAGTGGCGGCACTGGTGCAGCCTGGAAAAGAGCTTTACGGTTTGCAGTGGACCAACCAAAGCAGGATCGTACCCTTCGGAGGAGGATTCCCCCTTGAAAAGGGAGGGAAAATCTACGGTGCTGTCGGTATAAGCGGTGGCACGGTAGATGAGGATATGACCATAGCAGCGGAAGCCTTAAACATATTCAAAGAAGAAAGGGGGATTTGACTTGAAAGCAGAAGCGCCGGAAGTAGAGGCAATTGTAAAAAGGGTATTGGTAGAACTGCTGGGCAGGGAGGCAGCGGCGGATGAAAGCTGCGGCATTTTTTCCGATATGGATGGAGCTGTGGAAGCTGCATGGAATGCGCAAAAGAAGCTGGTCAAGTTCAGCCTGGAAAACAGGGGCAGGTTTATAGAAGCGATGCGGGGGTCAGTGAGAAAGCAGGCGGAGCTGTTGTCCAGTATGGCTGTTGAAGAGACAAAAATGGGAAGATATGAGGACAAGGTGAAGAAGAATCTGCTGGTGGCGGAAAAAACCCCGGGAATAGAAGATCTGAGCGCTGAGGCCTATTCAGGAGATGACGGCCTGACGCTGGTTGAGCTGTCACCGTATGGTGTCATCGGTGCCATCACGCCGACTACTAACCCGTCTGAAACCATTATCTGCAATGCTATCGGCATGATAGCAGCCGGTAATACAGTGGTTTTCAGTCCCCATCCCTCCGCAAGGAATACATCGGTCAAGACGGTGGAAATATTGAACCGGGCCATTGTAGAAGCCGGTGGACCGTGCAATTTGCTGACCATCGTTAAAGAGCCCACACTGGAGCAGGTTGAGGTTATGATGAAGCACCGCAAGGTCAATATGCTGGTAGCAACCGGAGGGCCTGCCGTTGTCAAGGCGGTTCTTTCCTCGGGGAAAAAGGCCATTGGAGCGGGTGCTGGAAATCCACCGGTGGTAGTTGATGAAACAGCGGATATTGAAAAGGCGGCAAAGGATATTATAGACGGCTGCAGCTTTGACAATAATCTGCCCTGTATAGCTGAAAAGGAAGTTATTGTAGTAGACCGGGTAGCGGATTACTTGATTTTCTGCATGAAAAAATACGGTGCTTATGAGTTGAAGGAAGAAGTGCAGAAAAAAAAGCTGGAGAAGCTGATTCTTGATGAGAAGGGGCATCCAAACAAGGCTTTTATAGGAAAAAACGCGGACTACATTCTGAACAGTATTTCTGTTAACTGTTCACCCAGTACCCGGGCTGTCATCATGGAGGTTGACGGAAAGCACCCCTTCGTGACTGAGGAGCTTATGATGCCTGTTCTGCCGATTGTACGGGTGAAGGATATCAATGAGGCCATTGGGTTGGCTGTGGAAGTGGAGCATGGCTTCAGGCACACCGCTATGATGCACTCCAAGAATGTAGATCATCTGACCCGCCTGGCCAGAGAAATTCAAACAACCATTTTTGTAAAGAACGGACCCTCCTATTCCGGGATCGGAGTCGGGGGTGAAGGCTATACCACCTTTACGATAGCAGGGCCAACAGGAGAAGGACTGACATCTGCAAGGAATTTTGCAAGAAGAAGACGGTGCACGCTGGTCGGTGGTTTCCTGATTAAGTAAATAAAGTGGGGTGGAGCAGATGGATAGTAAGCTTACGGCAATTATCAGGGAAGCGGGTATTATAGGCGCTGGAGGCGCAGGATTTCCTACCCATGTGAAAGCCGGCGGAAAAGCAGACTTTGTCATTGCAAACGGTGCTGAATGTGAGCCGCTGCTGCGGGTGGACCAACAGCTTCTGGAATATAGGACCGATGAGGTGCTGGCAGGTCTCAAGTCAGTAATTGCCGGGGTCGGCGCCCGTAAAGGGATTATCGGTATAAAGAAAAAGCATGCTCAAGTGATAGAACAGCTTGAAAAGAGGGTAAAAGGGGATGCTGCAATAGATATTCTGGCTTTGGGGGACTTTTATCCTGCCGGTGATGAGCAGGTGATGGTTTATGAAGCCCTGGAAAGAATTGTTCCTGAAGGAGGCATACCCCTGCAGGTTGGTGTTATGGTATCCAACATTGAAACACTGCTTAATGTACATAATGCCATGATGGGAATACCTGTCACCCATAAATACCTTACAGTGACGGGGGCAGTCCAGAGTCCTGTCACTGTAAGGGTCCCCATAGGGATCAGCTTCCGTGAAGCCGTTGAATTGGCCGGAGGGGTTACAGTTTCGGACTATAAGCTCATTGAAGGCGGGCCTATGATGGGAAAGCTCACGGATATCCCCCGGCCTGTCACAAAGACAACAAAGGGGATCATCGTACTGCCGGCAGGGCATCCCCTGCTCCTTTCAAAGGAGAAAAGCCTGGAGCATATGCTGAAGGAAGCCAGGACAGCTTGCTGCCACTGCTCCCTCTGCACTGAAGTATGCCCCAGGAACCTTTTAGGGCATAAGCTCCATCCGGACAGGCTGATGCGATTGGCTGCCTATAACAGCACCTGTGAAGCCAATGTATCTGCTTCCGATGCTTTTCTGTGCTGTGAATGCGGCCTATGTGAATATGCCTGCATTATGGGACTGCAGCCGTGGAAGCTGAACAATTACTTAAAAAGGGAACTAGGCAGGGCTGGAGTAAAAAATCCGAATAACAGGACCGCTCCGCACCCCAATGAATTCCGCAGGTACAAGAAATTTCCGGTAAAAAAGCTGATCGCAAGGTTGGGTCTGGAAGCCTATGACGAGAAAGCACCTTTACTGGAAGAAATGCCTAAGGATTTTACGCGTGTGGTGCTGCCTTTGAAGCAGCATGTTGGGCAAAGAGCGGAGCCTTTGGTTAAAATAGGGGACCTAGTAGCGGAAAACCAGCTTATAGCCGATGTGGCAGAAGGTCAACTGGGTGCAAGGCTTCATGCAAGCATTGGCGGATGGGTACGGCGTGTGGATTACGGTGAAATTGAAATCTCAAAATGATGAAAAGGAGGAATTATTTGGAGGCGATAACTGTGAAAAAATCCATCGGACTTATCGAATTCAAAAGTATTGCAAAGGGCATTGAAGCCACTGACGCCATGCTGAAGGCCGGCAATGTGGAGCTGGTACTGACCACTCCCATTTGCCCGGGTAAATATATCACGTTGATCAGCGGGGAAGTCGGCGCTGTCCAGAATGCGGTGGCGGTAGGGAATAGGACGGGAAATGTTTTTACCATTGAGCAGCATGTTATTCCGAATGTAAGTGAGGCTGTATTTCCAGCCTTAACGGCAACTGCAGAGATTGATAAAATAGCATCCCTGGGTATTATAGAAACCATATCGGCTGTAACATCCATACTTGCAGGAGATATTGCCGCAAAGTCCGCAAATGTCAGGCTGCTGGAAATCCGTATCGCAAGGGGCCTGGGAGGCAAGGGATTTGTCATGGTTACCGGAGAGCTGGCAGCCGTTAAGTCTGCTGTAGCCGCTTGCGAGAGCAGGCTGGAGGATACCGGCGGCATCATAAGTGCCGTAACAGTCGCTTCACCCAGCCCTGCACTGGTTTCCCGCATGTTATAAAAAATGCGACGCATCCTTCTACTACTATGTAATAATTATTGATTATACAGTAAACCTTTTACCACTTTGTCAGTGCAAGGTGGTTTTTTTTATTTCAGCCTACAAATAAAATATTTCTGTAAAAGTCGTTTTTAGACGTTTTTGTGACGCAGTTTGGTATAAAATAAGCATATATTATTGGCGAATTATTTACGAAAGGGATGATTATGATGGAGAACAAAGTTCCCAGCGATATAGAAATCGCTCAACAGGCGAAAATGAAGCCTGTAGCGGAGATTGCGGAGCAGTGGGGAATATTGGAGGATGAGATTGAGCTTTATGGAAAGTACAAAGCGAAGATAAACCTCAGTATTTTTGATCGATTGAAGGATAAACCCGATGGCAAACTGGTGCTGGTTACAGCTATAACTCCAACTCCGGCAGGGGAAGGCAAGTCGACAACTACAGTCGGTCTTGGCCAGGCGCTTAATAAGATAGGCAAGAAGACGGTAATAGCTCTTAGGGAACCTTCCCTGGGGCCGGTTTTCGGTGTGAAGGGCGGAGCTGCCGGCGGCGGTTATGCCCAGGTAGTGCCCATGGAGGATATCAACCTTCACTTTACAGGAGACATGCATGCGATAACGACAGCCAATAATCTGCTTTCTGCAGCAATAGACAATCATTTTAACAATGGAAACTCACTTAATATAGATCCAAGGCAGATAGTTTGGAAAAGAGTAATGGATATGAACGACAGGGCGCTCCGTGAGGTGGTGGTGGGCCTTGGAGGCAAAGCCAACGGCTTTGTAAGGCAGGACGGCTTCATGATCACTGTTGCTTCCGAAATAATGGCGATACTGTGCCTTTCCAATGACCTGATGGACCTGAAGGAAAGACTGGGAAGAATGGTTATAGCGTATACCTTTGCAGGAGAGCCGGTAACATGCTCTGACCTCAAGGTACAAGGGGCCATGGCCATGCTTATGAAGGATGCAATAAAGCCTAACCTGGTGCAGACCCTGGAGAACACACCTGCACTTATACACGGCGGACCCTTCGCCAATATAGCACACGGCTGCAACAGCATAATGGCTACCAAGCTGGGTTTGAAGCTCGGGGAATACCTTGTTACCGAGGCAGGCTTCGGCGCTGATCTTGGAGCGGAAAAGTTCCTGGATATCAAATGCCGTTATGGGGGCCTGAAGCCTTCTGCAGTCGTAATAGTAGCAACCATCCGTGCACTTAAGATGCATGGCGGGGTAGCAAAGGCAGAGCTTGGCAAGGAAAACCTTGAAGCACTGGATAAGGGCTTTGCAAATCTTGAAAAGCAGGTTGAAAACGTCCGTAAGTTCGGACTTCCTGCAATGATTGCCGTAAACCGTTTTGTGAGCGATACAGAGGCGGAAATAGAGCTTCTGATCAAAAAGTGCAAGGTATATGGTGTAGAAGTTGCGCTGAACGAATGCTGGGCAAAAGGCGGAGAAGGCGGAACACATATGGCGGAGACTCTGGTAAAGCTTGTTGAGGATTCAGCACCGGAGTTTGAATACCTGTATGATGTTGAAATGCCTATAGATCAGAAGATAGAGAAAATAGTAAAGGAAATCTATGGCGGAGACGGTGTGGTCTTCTCACCTAAAGCACAGAAGGAAATGAAGAAGCTTTCGGAGATCGGACTGGATAAGCTGCCTATCTGCATGGCTAAGACACAATATTCTTTGTCTGATGATCCTAGTCTCTTAGGCGCTCCAAAGGGCTTCAAGGTAAGTGTGAAAGAGGTCAGGGTATCAGCCGGAGCGGGCTTTATTGTATGTCTGACAGGAGATATCATGATAATGCCGGGACTTCCAAAGGTACCTGCCGCAGAAAAGATCGACATCGATGCGAAGGGCATAATCACAGGGTTGTTCTAAATTATATTAGGGGAGGCGCTTAATTATGGTCAGTAATCATGAAATAGCACAAGCAATGACTGTAAAGCTTGATAATGTATTGCCTGAGTATCCGAAATTCCAGGAGGGGATCCGCAGGGCTCCCGACAGGGGTTTCAAGCTCACTGCTGCTCAAACGGAAACAGCACTTAAAAATGCGCTCCGTTATATACCGGAGGAGCTTCACGAGCAGGTAGCTCCCGAATTCCTGGAGGAGCTTCTTACCAGAGGCAGGATATACGGCTACCGCTTCAGGCCTGAAGGGGACCTTAAGGCAAAGGGCATAGACGGGTATAAGGGGAACTGCATTGAGGGCAAGGCTTTCCAGGTTATGATAAACAATAACCTCAGCTTTGATATTGCACTGTATCCCTATGAGCTGGTCACTTACGGGGAGACCGGAAAGGTATGCCAGAACTGGATGCAGTACAGATTATTGATAAAATACCTTGAAACAATGACAAATGAGCAGACCCTTGTTGTGGAGTCGGGCCATCCTCTGGGACTGTTCAGATCAAAGCCTGAGGCTCCAAGGGTGATCATAACCAATGCTCTTATGGTAGGTATGTTCGATAACCCCAAGGACTGGGATATTGCAGAGCAGATGGGGGTAGCCAATTACGGGCAGATGACCGCCGGAGGCTGGATGTATATAGGACCCCAGGGAATAGTACACGGCACCTTCAATACTCTGCTGAATGCAGGAAGAAAGATCCTTGGAATACCGCAGAATGAGGACCTTAAGGGAAGACTTTTCATTACTTCAGGCTTAGGTGGCATGAGCGGCGCTCAGCCAAAGGCAGTGGAGATTGCAAACGGAGTAGGTATAATTGCAGAGGTGGACCACTCCAGAATAATGACAAGATACAATCAGGGCTGGGTTAAGAAAATATCCTCCGACCTTAAGGAAGTATTTGAAATTGCTCATGAGTATATGAAGAAAAGAGAGCCTATGTCCATTGCTTATCATGGAAACATAGTGGATCTTCTTGAGTATGCTGTTAAGAATGATATAAAGGTAGAGCTCCTCTCAGACCAGACCTCCTGTCATGCAGTATATGAAGGCGGCTACTGCCCGCAGGGACTGACCTTCGAGCAGAGGACCGACATGCTGAAGAGCGACAGGGAAAAGTTCAGGAAGCTGGTTGACCAGTCCCTGAGGAAGCATTTTGACATGATTAAGGCGCTGGTTGCAAAAGGCACTTACTTCTTCGACTATGGCAATGCCTTCATGAAGTCTGTATATGATGCCGGAGTAAAGGAAATATCCAAGAATGGAATAGATGAGAAGGATGGGTTCATATGGCCTTCCTATGTGGAGGATATCATGGGACCGGAGCTTTTCGACTACGGCTACGGACCTTTCAGATGGGTATGTCTGAGCGGAAAACATGAAGACCTTATTAAAACAGACAAAGCGGCTATGGAATGCATAGATCCGAACAGAAGAGGCCAGGACAGGGATAACTATGTCTGGATAAGAGATGCTGAGAAAAATCAACTGGTTGTGGGCACCCAAGCGAGAATACTTTACCAGGACGCCATGGGAAGAACCAGGATTGCACTGAAGTTCAACGATATGGTAAGAAAAGGCGAAATAGGACCGGTCATGCTGGGACGTGACCATCACGATGTAAGCGGTACAGACTCCCCCTTCAGGGAAACCTCAAATATAAAGGACGGCAGCAATGTAATGGCAGATATGGCTACCCAGTGCTATGCAGGTAATGCTGCAAGAGGAATGAGCCTGATCGCTCTGCATAACGGCGGTGGAGTAGGCATAGGCAAATCAATAAATGGCGGCTTTGGAATGGTGCTGGATGGCAGCGACAGGGTAGACAACATACTGAAGACAGCAATGCCATGGGATGTAATGGGCGGAGTTGCAAGAAGAGCCTGGGCAAGGAATGAGAATTCAATAACCACAAGTATCGAATACAACAAGGATAATCAGAAAACAGACCATATAACCATACCGTACGTTCCAAAGGAAGAGCTGATCAAGGATTTGGTTCAGAAAGCATTTAAAAAATAGGAGGGAGAAATAAAATGAGCGGAATGAGCAAAATAATTGAGTGTGTGCCGAATTTCAGTGAAGGCAGGGATTTGGACAAAATAGAGAAAATTGTGAACCCCTTCAGGGGAAAAGACGGCGTCAAGCTTCTGGACTATAAAAGGGACGAGGACCACAACAGAGTGGTAGTGACAGTTGTAGGTGAGCCGCAGTCTGTGAAGAATGCAATTCTTGAGGCTATGGGCATTGCAATAGAGCTTATTAATATGACCAAACACCAGGGACAGCATCCGAGAATGGGAGCAATAGATGTAGTGCCTTTTATTCCGATAAAGAATGTGAGCATGACGGAAGCCATTGAATTGGCAAAGGAAATGGCAAAGGAAGCATCGGAGAGATATAACCTGCCTATATTCCTGTATGAGAAGGCAGCTACAGACCCACAGAGGGAAAACCTTGCAAATATACGCAAGGGTGAATTCGAAGGAATGGCAGAGAAGATAAAGCTGCCGGAATGGAAGCCTGATTACGGCACAGCAGCTATACATCCTACCGCAGGTGCTACAGTAATAGGTGCAAGAATGCCTCTGGTTGCTTTCAACGTCAATTTGAACACAAACAGCATGGACATTGCCAATAAGATAGCAAGGAATGTCAGGTTCCTTAACGGCGGCCTGAGATACTGCAAGGCAATCGGCATAGAGCTCAAGGACAGGGGGATAGTCCAGATATCCATGAACATGACGGACTACACAAAGACAGCGCTATACAGGTCCTTTGAGCTTATCAGGATCGAAGCGGCAAGATATGGCGTAACAATTGTAGGCAGCGAAATAATAGGCCTGTTGCCCATGGAGGCACTGATTGACACAGCTGTGTATTACCTGGGAGTAGAGGATTTCTCCATGGAGCAGATATTGGAAAACAGATTGATGGAATAAAGTATAATATTGCGCCCTATGGGCGCAGGCTGCGAGGTTTCGAGGCTGCGGGGCTGCGAGGAGTCAGGGTATTCCTTAACAGGGCAGAAACGGAAACCGTGGTATCCGTACCTAGACCCGTAAGGAATACACGGGCTTTCCTCGCAGCCTCGTCGCCCCGCAGCCCCGCAGCCTAATGTCGCATTCTTATATTATCGCCGCACCCGAAACGTAAACTCAAAGGAGATATATCCATGACCAATACCCGGCTTATAGATCTCATATATCCGCAAAACAAAATAGTGTCTATAGTGGGCACCTCCAAAAATGCCGGCAAAACGGTGACCCTGAATGAGATAATCAATCAGGCTCATGACAAGGGAATAAGGCTGGGTCTGATTTCTACAGGAAGGGACGGGGAGCGGAAGGACGTGCTTACCGAAACAGAAAAGCCTCCTGTTTATGTAAGACACGGTACGATAATAACTACAGTAGAAAGCGCAATCAAAGGAGAGTATGCGGGGATAGAAATATTCAGGGTGACAGATTATAATACTCCGATGGGCAGAGTCGTGCTTGGCCGTGCTACCGAGGACGGATATGTCGAAATATCGGGTCCCCACTCATCGATGACCATAAAGGAAATGTGCATTGAGATGCAAGGCCTTGGAGCAGAGCTTGTTTTGATTGACGGTTCTCTGGACAGGCGGGCTTCGGCAGCTCCTTATGTTTCTGACGGAACTGTTCTGGCGACAGGAGCTGCACTGGCACGGAGCATCGGCAGGGTAGTGGAAAAGACCATGCACGTGATAAATACCTATTCGGTACCGGGGATAGAAGAGGAATATATAAGGGATATTGCATACAATGCCATTGATATGGGGAAGACAGCCGTAATAGCTTCCGACGGCAGCATAACCTATCCGGATACAATGGTGTCCCTCCAGTCCGGGGATATTATATCGGAATACCTGAAGGAGGACACTGCATATGTGATCCTGAGCGGCTCTGCAACTGTAGGTACCCTGAAGGACATACTTCTGAACAGAAAGAGCCGCTTAAAGATCGTTGTAAAAGATTCTACCAGGATTTTCATTCCCGCTGCGGATTTTTACATCCTTCAAAAAATGGGTATGGAGCTCAGGGTAGTGGAGAGTATAAACATTATTGCTGTAACGGTTAATCCGTATTCACCGGAAGGCTATTACTTCGAACCTCTGGAATTGCTGGATGCTATGAGGAATGCAGTACCGCACATACCGGTTTTTGATGTTGTACAGGGAGAATAGGGGAGAAAATTCATGCTGATGGATGAAAGGACAAAATCAATATTGGATTTTGAGAGAGTGCTGGCCGAACTGCATCCTATGACTCCCTATGGTCAGAAACTGAAAAACAATATAAGAGCCTTTGAGGTCTGCGAAAGGGAGCAGCTGCTCCGGGAATTGGAAAGAGTGGCAGAGATAAAGCAGCTCATTAATTTGCAAAGGGCAGTATTTGTTGAAATAAGGACCCAAATGAGACAGGTAAAGGACATCAGGAAGTCGGTAGAACGGTGTATAGCCGGCGGGGTACTGAGCATTGTGGAGTTTTTTGAGCTGAAGAATTTCGTTTTTATTGCAAAATCAATATCTGAAAGCCAGAAAGCACTTCAGTGGGCTATACCGGATAAATATAGGGTCAACGGACTTCACTGGGTGGAGACGGTACTTGATCCGGAGAATACAGGCATCAAGACCTTTTATATTTATGACAACTATTCTGAGACATTGGCTGAAATAAGGAAGCAGAAAGCATTATGCGAGCATAAGCTGAACAGCTTAAGGAAGGAAGCCATAAAAAAGGCAGAGGCAGAGCTGAGTATTCCTGTAAGGCCCAGCGGCGAAATAACGGTGAGCAAGAGTCAGACCAGTCTGTTGGATAAGCTTAAGAATAATGCCATGGTCCAGGGAGTAGGAGAAACTTATATAAATGTGACTTACAGGGTAAGGCCGAGTGAAGAGATGCTGGAGCTTATGAAGACCATAGAGACTATGAAGGGTGAGGAGGCCGTCGAAGAGGCACTGATACTCGAGAAGCTCTCTTATGAAATATCATGCAGAGGCAGCGAGATATTGGAGGTCATGGAGGCAATGGCAGAATTTGACCTGTTGGTTGCAAAGGCATACCTTGCCAATGGTTACAATGGAGTGAAGCCTTTGATATGCGATACTACAAAGCTGGTGATCGTTAACGGAAGACATCCGCTGGTGGAGGCAGGACTCAGGAAGAAGGGAAAGCACTTCACTCCCATAAGCGTTAACCTTGATAAAGGAGTAGCGCTTATTACCGGAGCCAATATGGGAGGCAAGACTGTTTCCCTGAAGATGATCGGGCTGCTTGCAGCAATGGCTCAATATGGTTTTCTGGTGCCTGCCGACCATATGGAGATCGGCATGAATGCTTTCATATATATTTCTGCAGGGGATGAGCAATCTATAGATATGGGACTCAGTACCTTTGGTGCTGAGATCCGCTCGGTGAAGGAAGCACTTCAGAGAGCGGATGAGGAAGGTCTGATACTTATAGATGAATTGGCCAGAGGTACAAATCCTCATGAGGGTTATGCCATTTCTAAAGCAATAATAGGCTACCTTGAAGATAAACCTGTGAAAATTGTAATAACGACCCACTTTGACGGACTTGTGAAACCGGGGATCAGGCACTTGCAGGTCAAAGGGCTGAGGAATATAGATTTTAACAGCATAAAAGCTTCAGACGAAATATCCGACTACATGGATTATACACTGATAGAGGTTGAAGGTGAATCCAGGATACCGCAGGACGCCATAAACATATCCCGCCTTATGGGGATCCCCGAAGAGATATTGAAAAACGCAGAGGAAATAATGAATAAATAAGATACGAGATGCGAGATACGAGTTACGAGGTACGAGGTAGAGAACGCATTGTATGCGTTCCTCTGTAGAGGCGAACAGTGTTCGCCAAGAAGCTTCGAAGACATTTCTTAAATACTCGTATCTCGAATCCCGAATCTCGTATCTATAAATCGGAGGTGTTTAAATGAGCAAACTAAGTCTTGACAGAAAGCTGATAGACAGTGCCAGAGAATCCGCCGGGCATATAGCTGAGGACATGCAAAAATTCATTGATCTTCATACTACAATTGCAGTTGAAAGAACAATAACCAGACTTCTTGGCGTTGACGGTGTAAATGATGTCGGAACCCCACTTCCCAATGTTGTCGTGGAGAACATTAAAGCAAAGGTTGGCCTTGGTATGGGAGCCGCATATTTTCTGGTAAATGCTGTGTTGAATACAGGACTGACGACCCAGGAGGTTGCTGAAAAGGTAGCTTCGGGAGAAATGGATCTTACCAAGCTACCTGTAAAGCCTGAAAAGGAGATAAAGGACAAGGCATATGAGCTGGCTGCAAAAATGGTCGAAAGGATAAGAAACAACAGGGGCAAGAGGGACGAATACCTGAACACCATAGGAGAAGGTAAAAAGCCATACCTGTACGTAATAGTCGCTACAGGCAACATATATGAAGACGTAGTACAGGCACAGGCAGCCGCAAAGCAGGGTGCAGACGTAATAGCGGTTATAAGGACGACAGGTCAGAGCCTGCTGGACTATGTTCCTTACGGGGCAACTACTGAAGGCTTCGGCGGAACTTATGCGACACAGGAGAACTTCAGGATAATGAGAAAGGCTCTTGACGAGGTAGGCCAGGAGGTCGGAAGATATATAAGACTCTGCAACTACTGTTCGGGGCTTTGCATGCCTGAAATTGCAGCAATGGGTGCTATGGAAAGGCTTGATGTAATGCTGAACGACGCATTATACGGGATACTTTTCAGGGACATCAACATGCAGAGGACATTGGTAGACCAGAATTTCTCAAGAATAATAAACGGCTTTGCAGGTGTAATAATAAACACCGGTGAGGATAATTACCTTACAACAGCCGATGCAGTTGAAGAAGCTCATACAGTGCTGGCCTCCCAGTTCATAAATGAACAGTTTGCACTTAAGGCCGGGATACCTGAGGAGCAGATGGGTCTGGGCCATGCATTTGAGATGGAGCCGGGCATTGAGAACGGCTTCCTGCTGGAGCTGGCACAGGCACAGATGGCAAGGGAGATATTCCCCAAGGCGCCTTTAAAATATATGCCTCCGACAAAGTACATGACAGGAAACATATTCAAGGGCCACTTGCAGGATGCGCTTTTCAACATAATATCAATATGGACCAATCAGGGTATCCAGCTTCTCGGAATGATGACGGAAGCGCTGCACACTCCTTTTATGGCAGACAGAGCTCTCTCCATAGAGAATGCAAGGTATGTATTCAACAATATGAGGAGCATAGGAGATGAAATAGAGTTTAAAGAAGGCGGAATAATACAGACCAGAGCGGCGGAAGTACTTGATAAAGCGGCCGCACTTCTTAAGGATATAGAAGAGGAAGGACTTTTCGCAACACTGGAGCAGGGCAAATTTGCAGGAGTCAAGAGAAGCAGGACCGGTGGAAAAGGACTGGACGGCGTAACCGAAAAAGACGCAAAATACATGAATCCATTCATAGAATTGATGTTGGGATAAAAACAGATGCGAGATACGAGATGCGAGATGCGAGTAGGGAACGGTTCCAAACCGTTCCGCAATCTGTAGGGGCGACCATTGGTCGCCCACCTGCAACGCATACCCGGAAATTTCTCGTATCTCGAATCTAGAATCTCGAATCTAGAAAACAGGAGGTGTTTTAATGAGTTCAGGTTTGTATTCGATGAATAAGAGAGAATTTGACATAACCTTTGATCCTAAAAGAGTAAAGCCCTATGGGGATACAATGAATGACGGCAAGGTGCAGCTGAGCTTCACACTGCCCATAAAGGCTGATGAGCTGGCTGCTGAGGCTGCCAAGCTGTATGCAATGAAGATGGGACTGGAAGAGCCCGGTGTAGTGCATATGGCCGACCTTGGCGTAGGATATTCCTTCTTTGTGGTATACGGAAGCTGCATTCATACCATCGATGTTACCGATATAAAGGTTACCAAGGTTGAAAGCTCGGTAATGAGTATGACTGAAGTGGATGAATATATAAAGAAGAACATAGGAAGAAAGCTGGTTGTCATAGGCGCCAGCACAGGCACCGATGCCCATACAGTAGGAATAGACGCAATAATGAACATGAAGGGCTATGCAGGGCACTACGGACTTGAAAGATATGAGATGCTGGAGGCTTATAACCTTGGAAGCCAGGTGCTTAATGAGGAATTCATAAAGAAGGCTGTCGAGCTTAATGCCGATGCACTTCTGGTATCACAGACGGTAACCCAGAAAAACGTACATGTGCAGAACATGACCAACCTGATCGAACTGCTTGAAGCGGAGGGACTCCGGGACAGGTTCATAGTAACCTGCGGAGGACCCAGGATATCCCATGAGCTTGCAAAGGAGCTGGGCTATGACGCGGGCTTCGGAGCAGGAAGCTACGCCGAGGATGTGGCGTCCTTCATAGTTCAGGAAATGGTCAACAGAGGGATGAAATAATAGCAGTATAAGCATAAAGACCTTTTTACAAAACACATTGTAAAAAGGTCTTTTTATATGATACTTATAGACAAAAAATTACATAATTAGTATAATTTTCATAAGACTTAATGCAACATGAAATTAAACTATGAGGTAATCGGATAAAGCGGGCGTGGTTGCCACTCTCCATTTCTGATGAAAGGAGGTGGTGCGGATGGTCACATATGAGACATTTAACCTTGTGTTACTTTTCTCTATGTTTATTATTTCGCTGATCTCCTTGATTGTTGTCCTTGTAAAGACAATGATTGAGAGAAAAAAATAATCACCCTGCCTGGCCGCAGCGTGATTACATAAAATAATCCCTGTTGGCAACCACACTTGTGGTACGGTTACCTCATCTATATTATAACACAAATACAATAAATGTAAACATTATAAATTATTGGCCGAAAATGACATTACAGTATATAAAGGAGGATGCTAAATGAAAAGGGTTATTTCAATATTCATTACATTGGCTGTTATATGTTCATTGCTATCAGGGGCAGTATGTACAGAAGCCGACTCAGCTGCCGGATTCAAGGATGTGAGAGACAGCGATTGGTTTGCAGAAGCCGTAGAGAAGCTTACCCTGCTTAAGATAATAGACGGACTGCCCGGTGGAAGCTTCAATCCAAAAGAAGAGGTGACAAGGGCGCAGTTTGTCAAGATGCTGGTGCAGGCTATGGAGTATAAGAAGACAGACAGCGTGAGCTTTGAAGACCTGAAACCCTTTAAAAGCAGCAAACCCCACTGGGCATGTGTATATATAGAAACTGCTCTGAGAAACAGTGTAATAGTAAAGGATGAAACAGGGGACAACTTCTACCCCGATGTACCTCTGAAAAGGGCAGATATGGGAATGATGATGATAAGGGCATTGAAGTTGACTCCTTCAGAAGGAGATAACCCCTTCTCAGATCTAATGGAATCCAATGGCTACCTAACAAAGCTATACGAAGAATACCTTATAAGGGGTACTATAGAAGGCGGCAAGGTGCTGTACAAGCCCGAGGGACTGACTACAAGAGCAGAAGCGGCAGTTATTATTTCGAGGATGGTGGAGTATAAGGAGGATCCGGAAGGCTTTGTCGCAAAGGCAGCTATGGAGGAAAGGTTCGCAAATGGTACACAGACAGCAAAGGATATAGCAGCAAAAAGGGCTATAGAAATAGAAAAGGCAAAAGCAGATCCAAATTATATTATGGAGCCGATTATAACTGTGGAGTATAATACTGATCCTTGGGAATATAGATACTTCTATCTTTACTATGAAAATGAAGCTGATTATTCTGATGATACAAATTGGGAATTGGAATGTGTGAATTATAAACAATTGAATACATATGAAATGCCTAGACCAGATGGTACATTCGTGAAAAATACAATAACTGGTTGGAGGCCTTTAGGTAGTAGATTTAAAGATACACCAAGGTTATATTCATACTCGCTCGGAAAAACTTACTATACTACACAAGATCAAATAAATGACTTTAAGATATATGCGGGTATGACGATTGAGTTTAAAATTACAGTTATGAAGGGACTTAATCGAAAAGTTGTTTATAAGACCATTGTGGTAAAAGATATTAAATTCAAAGGATAGGAGCAATGTTATGAATAGAATGAAACTAAAAAGCATTCTACTGGCACTATTCTTATTATCTGTTAACTTTATAAATGTAATAATCACATGGTCTGATAGTATACAGGATTACAGAACTGTTGCATATGAAGATGATGTAAAAAAACCTCTACTTAAGCCTACCGCACAATTTGCACTAACCCATTATGGCACAAAACATGAATCTCCTATAGGAAAAGACCTAAACTCTAATGCAAAAGTAGTATATGTAACAGTAGGTGACACAGTATCAATACAGGATATGAGCCGTAGTAACAGAGGAAAAAGTCTAAAGGCTTGGGATTTCCAATTTACCAGGCCTGATGGAGATAATCAATTTATAGAGACTAAAGCATTTGAAAAGTCATATTCATTAGATAAGGCGGGAACTTATACTTTCTCTCTCTGCGTGCGTGATACTGTAGAAAATGAAGCCTGGACATTTTACTGGGGTAACTGGAGTGATAACGGGAATCACAGGGTAATAGGCAATAATCCGGGTAAGAATCTATCGGACCCATCAGATGATTTTGATGGGTATTGGTATTTTACTCGGATAGTAGTTATAGCTAGAGAGAAATCCTATACGTTGCAGGAAAAGCATATAGATACTGATGCGGGAATAGTATTGAGTGAAACTCAGCATGAGGGTATTGCAGAAAACACTTATTCCACCTCAGCAGAAAGCTTCACTGGATACAAATTCATAGGCAGCAGAGCAGGTTATACCTGGAGTGAAATTTCAAATGGAAAGACTGAAAACATATCCAGCCGCACAGCAAATTTTGACAGTAGCCATATTAATGCCTTCCACTACTATTACTATCAGAAGCTCATACAGCCGCCTCCACCAGCACCTGGAAAAGCAGATATTTTTGTATACTACAAGGATAAAGTTTCAGGAGAAGCTGTATATCCTGCTGATGAAACAACATATAAAGGAGTCCCTTATGGTAAGCATACCATAACAGCCAAGCCGGATACAGCCAGGCATAAGCTTGATAGGGCAACTTCTCCAAGTCCGCAAATAGTTACAGTGGATGCGGTCAATAACCTTAAGAAGGTTACTTTTTATTATATACCCGAAGAACCTGCCCAACCACCTTCCGATAATCAAAGCCCCTGTGCCGTAATCAGAGGTCCTTCGGAAGAAAAGGCCGGAGAGGATGTACGGTGGAACGGGAGCGGCTCTTATGACTTTGACGGTGAAATAGTGAGCTATAGCTGGACTTTTGAGGGAGCTACCCTGGTTAAGAATGATAACAGCAGGATCACAGTATACTATCCTAAGACGGGTGAATATGAAATAGAGCTTGAAGTAACGGATGACGAAGGGGATAAGGGCTATGACAGTGAAATAATAACCATAACAAAGCCTTATCCTACGGCAGATATAGAAATAAGCGGTACTTATAAAGAAAACAGAAAAGTACATATAGACGGCACGGGAAGCAGCAGCCCCGATCATTATCCGATAAACAAATATACCTGGACCTTCAGTGATGCCGCTAATATGAAGTATCAGGGCACAATCGGAAGCACCACGAAGGAATTTGACGCAATATTCAAGACCGCAAGAAGCTATACTTCAACTCTGAGAGTAGACAATACTTACGGCCTTTCAGACTCAGCCTCAAAGTCATTTACAATTGTTGCTGATCAGAATCCAAATGTGAATTTTTCTGTTACCACAAAGCTTCTTAGAGATCCCAAAGACACAAACCAGGCACTTATTACAATAAGCAACCTGACTACCTCCCCTGACAGCGACCCCATAAAGAAAACTGTTGTTTTCTATGCCTATGACAGCGACAACGACGGCAACTTCGATGAAGAGACCTGGAAGTATTCCACCAACGGGACAAGCTGGCAGAATGTAGGACTGCAATATTCCCAGATAATGAGCAATTTTGACATATATAATATTGCCGGCGGCAATCCGTTGAATTTTACTCTTAAAACAAACCAGGTAGGAAAATATAAGTTCGAAGCAATGGCTATAGAGGATATCCGTGCGGCCGAAACTATACCGGCTTTATTGGTTCCTTCCGATTACCGGAGGGGTGATACCTTCACATCGAAGCCCAATGCCGAAAAAATAGTTGATGTTATTAATGCAGCTCCGACAGTGAGCTTTGAAGTATTCAAGGAAAAGCGGACTGATATAGTTATATTGACGGACTATACAGGGACTAAGCTTGCCAGCCTGCAGGCTGCCCTGAATGCCCAGAGGGCTACATTGCTGGCGCATAATGTTGATGTAAATTTTACTATAGTAAATACAGCAAAGCAGGTAGCATATATAAACGATAAATTGGCATGGTACAGAAGATATGGACGTTTGCGGTACAGAGGTGATTATGACTGGTATAATGATAAAGTATTATGGGAAGAAAGACAACAACTTGTAAGTCAAGCTCATGCACTGCCTGCTCGTAATCCACAGAATGTCGAGTGGCACGATTGTGGAGTTGAGGAAACAGAAGGTAATAGTTACACAAGCAAAAAGAGGATATTTCTAATTACCTGTGATAATGATGTTAACAGCAGTGGGATAGTTAAAGTTACTATATATTATAACCATGATGGAACTACTAGGAGAATAGACCGCATAGACAATGTTAGCGCTACCGTTGACAGCGGCTTTTCAAAGGAAGAAGAAATAAAATCTATTACCACAAATGTAAACAGCATAGATTTCAACAGTTTGGGGTCTATACCTCTAAGAGAGGGCAGCGACAGGTTTGCTTTACTTATCACCGACAACTACCAGATGGATTTTTCAAAAGCCTTTGGCAGTTACTTTCCCTTTACTGGATTAACAAACATGCAGCTTGATTATTTTAAGAACAATGGCTTTAAAACCTATATTGTATCTCCCGCCAAAGCTGTAGACAGTACATTGCTGGAGGAGAAAATAACAGACTTTGAACTAAGTGAATACTTTACATACATACAAACAATTGATGGCTCAATTAAAAGAATTGGAACTACCGGCGATGCAGATGATAAAGAATTGCTATATCCGGCAGAGATTGGAATTAACAGTATCAAGCAGATTTTGCCGGACTATATCCTGCAAAACGATGGGATTTTGAAATTTAGTCCCGGTGGAAGCAGCTATGTAACTGTAAGCGGCATTACAGATGCATCTAAAATATTGGATAATGAATATGCGATTACAGCAGATAGCAGTCTTTATTACCTGTCGGGTGATATCGCAACAGATACGGGACTCGATGGTATAGAAACCGTAATACATAGTGATAATGAACTCTTTAAAAATGCCGATATAGCAGTAAAATCTAGTGGTGGCACTTATCTTCTGGTTGATGGGGTGGTAAATAGAACAATACATAGTACACGGAAAGCGGTTGAAATTGAAGAGTTTTATGCAAATAAATCAACTATTTTAGTAATAGTTATGTCAGGAGGAAGTGTAATTGGAATCAAGGAAGGAAATTTTTCTACTGTGTCTATCTATTACGGTACTTGGGATACAACAATAGATGTTTATCAATATTCATCTATTAACGATATAGTATCCATTAATCCATTTTTAAAAGAAAATGGAACAATTTATAGATATGATTTTGATTATGAAACGGATGACCACCGCTATTACTTTGAGGTTGATGACGAGCCTGTATATGCAGGTGTAAAAAAGGTTATCGGTAATGTAATTATATTGAATAACGGTGACGTATTATGTACTCGTTGGGATAAGCAAAAACAAGGTAACAGAGAAGACGGCTATTACTATACGCCAGTAAAAAGATTTGGCAATGCTAAAGGGCTGAATGACAAAGATATAATAAGTATTACCGAAGGCGGTGATTACGTAGTTGCCTACTGTGCTAACGGAGATGCATACAGGCAGTTGAAGCCGCCTGATGTTTCGTATACCAGTGCTCCTCCGGGATTTATACTTGAAAATAGTAATATAAAGAGTGTATATAGCACATATAAGGATATGTTTTGCTTGGACAGTAACGGCAAACTCTATGCATTAGGTGATTCTTCCAATGTAGTAGAAAATGTTAAAAAAGCACAAGTCTGCAATAATAGGATTTTAGCCCTTACATATGATAATAAGCTTTACGGTATGGGATTTTCCAGGTACGGGCAACTTGGCATAGTAAACCTGCAATCCGGCACTTATCCCGGGTACAATACTTCCTTCAGAAATGTTTATAATGTCATGGCCAAAATGTTGCAGCCTGGTTTAGCTTACATAACTCTGCGTGAGATATTGGACAGCAGTCCTGACAGCAAATACTTCGGCTCAGGCCAGTACCAGGCTTCCATAAACGACATAACTAATACCTATCTTAACGATGTAAGCTACACAAGCAACTGTATACTGGTCAACGATGCTGTTGACTACCGAATGACCTATGCCGACTATGAGAATGATCCCAAATATGCAGAGCAATGGAAAAACAGCCATGAGCCCAATTACTTCGAAAACAGTATGGGGCTTGCCTCCTTCCACGGGCAGACGCTTGCAGCGCCGGTAAAAAGGTTTGACAGGAAGGGACGCTACACAATAAATGTGAAGGCAAGGGATAATCCTAAAAATAATACTAAATTCAAGCATGATACCAATGAGGATTACAATTATTATGAGTGGAGCACCGGCAATCAGAATGTGCTGCTGTATGTCCACGAAAAGCCTGTTGCATTAGCAAGAGTCACTATAACTAATAACGGCAATGGAACTTATACAGTAAAAGCATTTGACGCAGGAAGCTATGACCGTGACCATATATCCAGGTCCGATAGGGGCATCGCCGCAAGGGAATGGCGCTGGAAGGAGTCCGCCGCGATAACCTGGACAAACGGGCAGATGAATAAGTCTGACTGCACCGCTGACAAAGCATATATAGTCCAGCTCAGGGTAAAGGACCTGGAGGGGGCATGGAGTGACTATTACACAGTGGAAATTGACGATGATAATCCTCCGGTCGCATTATTCTCCCTGGACAAGTTCATTATCAATACGGCTGAAAAGCTTAAAGTGAAGGACCAGTCCTACCCACAGAGCTTCAGCACTATTACTGATTGGCACTGGGCAGTGAAAAAACTCAACACAGATGGAAGCGTACCAACCGGTTATGTGCAGAATGCGAGGTTTACAGGCAGCAATAAAGGCACAGGAGACATGGCCGGCTATGATGTAAATGTAAAGACTGATTACAACAGTCCGGGTGCAGGCAAGTACCGGGTCTACTTAAGAGTGAAGAACAGCAGCGGCATATGGTCAGATGGCGGAACCGACTCCATTACACCGGCCGACCTGAATAAATACTACAGTCTGGATTTTCTGGCAGACAAGCCTCCGACAGCTGCTTTTACAATTGACAGTGCCATTATCAAGCTTGAAGAGACTCTCAAATTAAAGGATACATCCACTGCGACCGGGATATCTCCCCTTGCCAAGTGGCACTGGATAGTGAAAAAGCTCAATACCGACGGAAGTGTACCAAGTGCCAATGTACAGAGCACCCAGTTTGCGGACAGAAATACCGGGACAGGAGCCATGGCAGGCTACGATGTGAACGTAACAACCAGCTACAAGGATCTGGGAGCAGGCAAATACAGGATATATCTGAGAGTAATGAACGGCAGCGGAATGTGGTCGGATGGCGGTACCGACAGTACTGCCATATTGGGAAGCTGCGCATACAGGGACCTGACAGTAGACAGGCCACCCACTGCCGGCTTTACCATAGCAAAAAATCCTATAGCTCCCACAGAAAAGCTGAAGATAAAAGACACCTCCGGCACAGAGGGTTTTTCACCTATAAACAGGTGGCATTGGATAGTTAAAAAATATGATGCAAATGGCACTTTGCCCACCACAAGCCTGCAGGATCTGCAGTTTACGAACAGTAATAAAGGCACGGGAGAAATGTCCGGTTATGATGTGAATGTCAGGACGGATTACGAGAGCCCGGGAGTAGGAAAATACAGGATATACCTGAGAGTGCGGAACAGCAGCGGAATGTGGTCTGACGGAGGTACGGACAGTGCATACAATGCAGGAAAGCTGTACTATCAGGATCTAATGGTGCAGGAAAGCTTCAAGTTGAGTAACTTTGAGGTTACAAGAATAAGGGATGTGCAGCTTGAAAGCTACTATTACAATGCAGCCGAAGGGCAGTATATACAAAGAAATACAAATGTGGACGGCATGGCAATAGACAGGCATAATTTCGGCAGTGAAATAAAAGGGCTGACCAAAGGCTATATTTTTGAATTCAAGATAAACTCCAGAAGCTTTAATAATGAAACGGATTATATTGAAATTACACCTCATTTCTATACCTGTGATGACTCGGCAAGGGATACTGCTGAGAGAGACCTGTTATGGGAAAACAGCTATCATGAAATACTTAGGGTAGGGGAAGGAGGTCATTCACCGTGGGCTATGGTAAAGCTCACAAGGAATGATAGGACAATTACCACAGGTAACGATGCCGTATGGAGAGGTCTATACTTTATACCCGGAACTGCATGGGCTGTGCCTGACGGAACCTCAGCTGCCGAGGCCAAAGCTAAGAAAATACCCAGGGATATCATAGTCAATTTTGAAATAAAGGGCTATAAGAATGGAGAAATGAAATATGATTATAACCAGAAGCAGTGGCCGGTAGAGAGGACTACCAGCAAGCATCCCTATGAAATAGGGGATGTGATAAGGTACAGCTATAATAAGAGTAATCTGGATGACAATCATGTAATATTAAACAGACCATAAAAAATGCGTCTTACGACGCATTTTTGATTTTATTTATTATTCTCAGTGTCTGAATCGGTTTCCGTGTCGGGCAGAACAGGCTTTGGAAGCACGGTTATGTATACTTCGTAGGGTGAACTTGCTAAGACCAGAGAATCTGATACTACAAGCTGAACCTTAAAGCTTCCGGTCTCTGTGAAGGTATAGGATATATTCTGACTGGAAGAGCTGAATATTTGCGTATTATCCTTCGATATCACCCAGGAATAGGATTTTATGCTGTCGTTGGCGTCAGGGTCGGTGGACTCGCTTGTGAAAACCACTGTTTCTCCTGCATAAACCTGCTCCCTGCTTGCTGAAAACATAGCTGCCGGCTTTGCATTCTGAACCTGAGCCTGGCCTTTATTCCATGAAGTTATGTCAAAATCCTTCATTACGGTCCATATACCTCCTGCAAGCAGCAGTATCAGTATAATTGCCGCAACCCTGCGTACAGGTGTGAGCTTGCGTTTGATCTTTGCTTTCTGATAGTTCTTTTTTATCTGATTCTCTACAGATCCGCTGCCCATAAAAACCGAATATATAAGCAATGCTTTGAAATCACTGTATACCTTTGCTATGGACTCATATTTCCCTTCCAGACAGTTCTGTACTATGGGGAAAAGCGCAGGAGGCAGAATATCCTTTATACGCTCCGGATCGGCAGCAGTAGTGTTGGCAAAAATAGCGCATATGATTTCTCCTACCCTCCTTGACACATCACTTTTGTTTGCAGATAAATTATCTTCTGTAAACTTCAGGTTGCAGTTGAAGCAAATATTCCTCCTGCCTGTCACAGCAAGATTGTCGGTGTCACAAAGCGCATGAACAATAAAGGGGCTGAGTTTTTCCATATCAATGAGTTGGGTGAGTAAGCTTTCGGTAAGGTACATCTTTTCCGTAAGCCTGAGACTGTTGTTGGACAGAAATGCTTCTATGGTGGGTCCTGAACAGATATTGCAGACGACATAAAAACAGAAATTTTCATAGAAGGTTTCAACGATATTTCTGATGTAACGACACTTTTCAATTGAAAAGTTGTCCTTCATGCTGTATATGGTGTCAGTATTCTTGAACTCGTTGATTATATACCTTTTGGAGTCATCAACCCCTTGTTTTTTAGCTGAATATACCGTCTGCAGCTCACTTGAAAACAAGGTATCGATTACTTCATACTTTTCTGCAATAACAAGAATGTCCATACAACCACCTCAAACTACATTATTCTACATAAAACATTTTTTTCCTTTTAATAATTACATAATTCCGAAAAATATTTAGTAGATACGAGATACGAGATACGAGATTCGAGATGCGGGTTTCGGGGTTGCGGGGGCGCGGGGGCGTAGGGAACGCATTTCATGCGTTCCGCTGTAGGGGCGACCATTGGTCGCCCGGCTTCGAAGGCTTGGCTCAATTCCTCGAAACCTCGAAACCCCGTAACCTCGTACCTACCCAAAACGTCAGTTTTTGGACAAAAAAAGCGCACCTGTTAAGGTGCAATATGAGTGGGGTTAACGATTGTGTGTGTCTCCATAAGCTATGAGTTATTCAGGGGTTAAATACAATGATAATTATAATACATAAAGAATGAATATGCAATAGTTTTGTGAAAAAAATGTGAAAAAATTGTGAATAAAATATTACACGTTAGACATCCATATAATTAAACTGTTATAAAACCTATATATTATGCATATCCTGAGAATGGGATAATTTGCTTGGAAATGCATATTTACAAAGAATTTGGAAGCATTACAATAATTTTATATGCATAATTATGCGTTTTTAACCAACTCAATACGGGTTTTATACATTTTTCCCTCCCGCTCCGCATCGCCCTACGGAGGAACGCATGCAATGCGTTCCCAACCACCCAACTCAACAAAAGCTACATCGCCCTGCTTAACTCTCGAATCTCGTATCTCGAATCTCGCATCTGATTTAATATTAAGGTTGTATTACAATTCTTTCAAGAAAGCTGACAATTATGGTATAATTTAAATAACTGTATCGCTTTATCCGTTGAAGAAAGATGTCGATATATTAGATACGAGATGCGAGATACGGGATACGAGGCTTAGGGTAAGGCTTCGAAGCCTCTCTTATAGCTCGAGTCTCGGATCTCGAATCTCGCATCTAAATCAGGAGGAATATCCATGAAAAAGTCCATTTCTGTTTCCAAAAGACTTCTATCGTTTTTATTGACGTTTACGATAATATTCTCACTGTTTTCCGGCGTGATAACGGTACACGCAGATCCGGTAATATTGGGAGTGCGCTTTGAAAGAATCAAAGATACCTCTATGAATGATCCTAAGGAGGCACTCTATATTTACGGCTCGAATTTTATTGAACCCACAGTAACGGCAGGCTCATTGGGCATTATTCCCGTGGCTATTAATGAAGCCCTGTCTACTACAAGCATGATAGTAATAGACGATGTAGCAGCTTTGAAAGAGATCAAAGGTAGGCCGAATATAATAAGGGTGACTGCGGAAACAGATACAGGAACCGCGACAGATACGGAAAACGTTGATCTGAGTTCGCTGCCTACGGTAAGCGGCGTATCAAGCTCCAAGGTCTATGTTGGAGACCCTCTTACAATATCAGGCAGTGGTTTTGATACTTTGGGAAAAACAACTGATGCATTTTCGGATACCCTTTATATTTCCAACAAGCCTTATATTATGGATACTGAGTGTACCATCTCGGATGGCAGAATTGATATAGATCCGGTTAAGGATCCAATTGACCAGGGAGTATCCGATATAAGGATTGAAAGGACCTCGGGAATTTGTGAAATCAGGATAATTTACAGCGACAGTATTACAGTAGTAAACAAACTTACCGGCATAGAGGTAGAAAGAATAGATCCGAATTCAGGGCCCAAAAGCCTGAGAAATGTTATAAGCATATATGGGCGGACAGGCTTAAGCAACTTCTCTGATGATATGAGAATCTTTGTGGAGGGCAGCGAAGGTACAAATAAAGGGGTCATAAAGGACGGCAGCGGACAGATCACAGGAGTAAAATTCGAGCTGCCTACCAGGGCTACCGCAGGTACGGTCGACCTTATCCTGACCTCGAAAAATCTTGGCAGCGAATTTGTAATACCCGGTTCATTTGTGTATTTGGATATAGGAAATACGCTGACTATTGATTCAGACGGAGTCAATCCCAATTTCAAGAAAGAAACTGAACAAAAAATTGTAGAGATAAAAGGGCGTAACATAGGATTTTTCAACGGAACAGGTTATGATAATCTTTCCGGGGTAGCCAGAGCATCGGATTTCAATTATGGCTACGGCGACTACGGCAACTATACGATGTTCAAGGATAAGCTTTATTACAAGATCAAGTACACAGGCAAGTACCAGTCTGCAACAGGACCTGTGGATGTTACCATAATAAGGCAGATCAGGACGACGATAGACGGTGATGCGACGGTGGTGGACGACGTATACGGAGGGATTGATTACACACCGGTGTTTCAACTCAGCAAGGATACAATCTATGTAAGTCCGATAGATGTCAATCTGGAGCCCAATGAACCGAAGAGCGTCGATGTGTCGATGGAGACAATAACCACCATATTCAGGGAAACCGGTACCGCAACCCCGAGTATCATTTATAACAGAACCGAAAAATATATTTTGCCCAATGGTTTTACATATTTACCCGATGAAATAACTCCTGCCATAACTTCGGTCACTCCCGAATATGGCCCTGGCGACAAGGAAATTTACATGACAATAATCGGTACAGACTTCCAGGTACTCGAAGACGGAGAGAAACCCAGAGTAAGAATAGGCGGCAGGGAGTGTACCGTTACCGGGGTCTATGACAATGAAAACAGGGTTGTGGACGGCAAGCTCATAACAACCGGTACCAAGATAAAGCTCAGGCTTCCCGCGGGAACAGCTGCGGAGGGTGCAGCAGATGTAGTTGTGATTAATCCCAGCGACGGGCAGAAGACATTGACAAACGGTTTTGAATTCAGACAGCCCGGGGCTGACAGTAAAATACCGTATATAGATAACCTGAAGGAAAAATATGCAGACCTCCGTGGAGGAGATATAAGCGGTGAGAGAGTTTTAATAACAGGAGGCAACATATTTACTTCCGCCGACAATAACCACAGGGTAGTGATCACCATAGACGGGGAAAAGGCAGTCATAGTCGGGAGGGTATCCTCCGACGGCAAAACGGTGACGATCATTCCGCCACCCGGCACTATTCCGGGGATGACGAAGCTGCAGGTTATTAACGAAGATGGTTCAATGACAAGTGCGGATTTTGAATACAAGCTGGTGACCTCGGCTCCCAAGATAACAAAAATCGTTCCGGATAAGGGCGGAAAAGGTGCAAAGCTGGTTATAAAAGGCGAGGATTTTATACTTCCTGATGAAACAATAGAAGATCCGAATGACCCCAGGAGAAAAGGTACGACAGTATTACTGGGAGGCAGGGAGCTGAATGCTTACAACTATGGGGTGGACGGGTCAGGGAACCCCATCATAGTTAAAAACGGAAGCGGAAGCATATACTACTACAATCCCCAGTATGATCCTGACGGTACCGGAGGTATTGCACCCTACGAACTGAATGGAGCTATGGTCACGGTTATAGATTCCTCCACAATTTATGTAGATTTACCTGACAGGTTCTACAGCTTTGGGGGAGGCAGCGCCCCGTACCTTACCAGCCAGAGTATACCGCTCGGTGATCTGAAGGTCGAGGTCCTGAATCCTGACGGAGCCAGGTCCAAGGAGAATATCATATTTGAATATATGAGACCTCTTACAAATCCTGTTGTTTCTTCGATGTCTCCAAACAGCGGTTCAATTGACGGAGGTACGGTTGTTACCTTAACCGGCAGCGGTTTTAAGGAGGATAATCTTGAGGTTTACTTCGGTTCAGAGGAAGCCTTGAATGTTGATTTTATAAATGCTACTCAGATAAGAGCAACAGTACCTGAATATCCGTATTCGGTACCCGGTAATATTGATGAGTTCATAGTGCCGGTCATGGTGGTGAATTACGATGGCGGAACAGCTGTAAGGGACGGAGCAGAGGGCTTTACATACAAGATACCCTCCAGCCATCCAGTAATAACAGCTTTAAAGAACTCTGCAACGGACAGTCTGGTAACCAATGGCTCTTCAGCAGGCGGAGACGAGATAATCATCGAGGGTCTGGATTTCAGAAGAGCAACTGCCGGCGGTAATCCTCCGGACGTATATTTCAACGGGGTTAAGGCTGAGGTTGAGTGGCCGTCCAATAATACCGACCTGATAACCGAGAAGCTTGTTGTAACCATACCTGCAAGTGATGTATCGGGTCCGGTGGATATAGTGCTGGTAAACTATGATGCAGGCTCATGTACATATACCGGGTTTTCATATACCATGTCCGCGCCGGCTATAACAAGCATAACTCCCAATATAGTCAGCAATCTTGGGAATGTAAACCTGGAGATAAAAGGAACTGGCTTCAGGTACGGTAATCTGGAAAGCCTGTTCGAGCTTCCCGGCGGCGCAAAGGAGCAGGTGGGAAGAGAGACTGACAGTCCGGAAGACGCCGGAGATGAAATAAGCACAATAGTAATTTTCGGGGATGAAACTACCGGGGATAAGAAATCCATTGACACAATAGTCGGTCCCTATAATACGGTGATTGATGATTTGAGATTTGTGTTTGAAAGAGTTGATCAGGCGACGGCAAATATAAGAGTGCTGAGAGCCTCCGACAATTCCCAGGTGATAAGACAGCTCAGGAACGAAGACAACGAGGTAGTCCCGACTCCTATGGAACTTGACATCCCCGTTGGTTCTTCCCATATGTTCATACTGAATCATTCGACAGACCTTGGGGTCAATAACAGCTTTGACGAAGGCATCCTTGTGGAGGTGACGCCTGAGTCGGTAATAATCACAAGAAGGATAGCCCCATATGCTTCAGTTGGTCAGAATGGACAGAAGATCACGGCTACAGCACCTCCTGTAAGTACAGAAGGCAGCAGGAACATATATGTGATAAACGATGACAACGGAAAAGCTTCAGGACGTATAAATATCGTAAGTCCGGACAGCAATCCCGTCATAGAGTCCGTTGAGCCGGTCAATTACGGTTTGCTGGACGGTGTGGTGGAAGCATACAACCCTGAAATCCGGGAGCAGTATTCAGAGCTTTATACATATGTGCCTGTTGACGGCGGAGCTTTTCTTACAATAAAAGGCTCCGACTACAGGAGAAATGTAAAGGTTTATCTGGAAGACAAGCTTCTGGAAATAGTGAGTAAAAGCGCAAATGATGATGAACTGGTGGTAAAGGTTCCGCCAGGGACTGAGGATGACGTTGACAAGCTGTACAGGATAATAATCGTAAATGAGGACGGCGGTGTGGCGGATTCCTCCCTTATGGACCAGCCGTACTATGTGGAATACCAGTTATCCCTGAGTGAGCCTGTAGTAGAAAGTATAGTTCCTGAAAGAAGCTCAAACGGTAAGGCGAATACTGTAACAATTTACGGTTATGGATTTGAGGGACAGGTAGTCGTTTCCCTGGACGGTGTGCCATGTGTAACGACAAGAGATACAGCAAAGCCCGGCTCAATACTTCATGTCACCATACCCGCAGGTATAAGCCCGGGGCCGAAATTAGTCATGGTGCAGAATGGTGACTACGGCTACTGTGAAGTACAGGATGGGATTACCATCATCAGTTCTCCACATATAGACACTGTTCTTAACAGCAATGGACAGATAATGGATCCGGTGGTTTTCTCCATTGAAGGAGGAGAAAACATACAGCTTAAAGGTGCAGGCTTCATGACCGGTGCAAAGGTGATACTCGGCGGGGAGCTTAAGCCGAAGAGTGAGCTTGCCGAGGGTGAATCCGGCATAGAGTGCCTGGGTCCAGACAATACTGAAATGGTTGTGGTTGGCGGTATCCAGGTACAAAACGTCACTGTAACCCCGGAGGATACCATAAGCTTTACAACACCAAAGCTGGTGACCAGCGAAACAAGCATAATAGTGATAAACGAAGACGGCGGAGTAAGCAATGTTATAGATGCCGACTATGAGAAGCCTGCGCCGGACAGGCCGACAGGCGTGGAAATAGAGGCTGTGGATGGTGATACCATAAGGCTTGAGTGGGATAAGATAGAAGGAGTAATATATTACGAACTCTACATATCCGAAAGCAAAGACGGTAAACGCGGCAACAAGCTGGACGACTACAGGTATTTTGCCAGTGTGATACCGGAGGAATTGGATGATGACAGAGTAGTGTACTTTATCGAAGAGTTAATTCCGGAAACCTGGTACAGTGTCAAGATCAGGGCAGCCAATTACTATACCTTCTCAAATTTCACGGCTGCCACCAAGTATGTGCTGACCGATGAATTGATAAGGAATACCAATTATCAGGGGACAGATGAGTTTCTTGAGGCAATGAAAGAGGATAAAGTAGTATTCAAAGGTCCGGAGGTAATTTTTACGACCGGGGAGAAGTCCCTGGGCGGCAGCGATGGTACCACAGCCGACTTTGACAAGCAATACTACGGCTCTGCAAGCCAAAAGTTAGTTGAAATGAATTTTCTGCTGATAAAGAAGTATCCCGGCAGCAGGCTGACTATAAAGGATAAAGGCCTGGAAATCAGTATGACGGCAGGCAATCTGGCAGTGGATGAAGCAATAATGGTGAATAGCGCACTCCACAAGGATACCCAGGTCAGGGTCTGCATCAACAGGAATCTGGCAGCCAGGGGCGACGACATAATAATAAGTCTTCCCAAAGGCTATAAGCTATTGACCAATCCTTTCGGAATGGAAGTTGAAATGCAGGTGGAAAGAGAGGCCACAAGCCTCAGAGGCATAAAGGGCGAAGCCTCCATGACAATAAAATATGACGAGGCCAAAGCCGGACTGTTCCCCGGCGGAATATACATAGCCTATTACGACAGCTACGAAAGAAAGCTTACGATAATACAAACAGAAAAACTGAATAATGCCCTGAAAGCAAAAATATCCAAAAGCGGAGAATATATGATAATAGGGAAGATGACGAAATAGATACAAGATTCGAGATTCGAGACTCGAGAGTTGAGCCTAAGCTTCGAAGCCTTTCCCGGGTCCTCGTATCTCGTATCTCGCATCTCGAATCTAAATATAAGGAAGTGTTTGAAATGCATCTCAACAAAAAGACAATCTCATATGTACTAACAGCTGCTTTAGTTTTCAACAGCCTTATGATACCTACCTTCAGTGCGGATATCCAATACACCGGGATTACTTCCGGAGATGCCCTTATAAGCAATGCAACGTATACCGACATAGGCTCAAATTCCAATGCGGAAAACATTATGAAAATGAGCATCTATTCAATAATAAGGGAATACGGGATCAAAACCTTCAGACCGTCCCAGAATGCAAGCAGGCAGGATTTCCTGGCGGCACTGGTAAGGGCGACAGGTCAGCAGGAGGCTGCTGTCAAGCGGGGAGAGGCTCTCAAAATACAGGACCCCTCTTTGAATTCCACTACCGCATATATACTGGGGCATATTGAGCTTGCACGAAGCAGCGGCATAATAAAGCCCGGAGAATACGACAACGCTGCGACCATCACTGCAGCTGACAGAGCGGCTGCAAAGGCGGAAGCCGACAAAGCAAAAAGAGCCAACTGGAAAATGACAAAGGCGCAATATGACCAGATAATAAACCGGAAACTGGAGCAAATGGCTTTTACCGCCCCTGCAAACAGGGAGGAAGCCGCTCTCTGGATAGCCCGTGCTCTGGGCCTTCAGCCCGTAAAAGGGGAGGAGATGGCGGAGGTATATAGCTATAATGATTGGAGAAGCATCAAGACAGAGAACCTTCCATATATAGATGCAGTGCTGAAAATGGGAATAAGCACAGCGGCATCAAAGGGCGCCTACTCGCCCAAGAACAGCATGACAAGGAGTGAGATGGCCTCAGTACTCAACCTGGTAGCAAATCAGACGCTGGACAAGCTTGGTTTTGAGACAGGAAAAGGAAAGGTAACAAGCGTAAAAGTGAAAAGGGACCTGGGTTCCCTTTCAGACAGTGCGGTTACTGATATAACAATTGACAGTACAGGTGCGGATATCATCAACATAAGCATAGAGAAAAACACAGGAAGGAATATCAATTCCCGCCAGGCCCTGCCGGTAATAAAAAACGGCAAGGTAGGGGATGAAGCCCTCATAACTGAAGGGGATGTGGTGGAATATACCGTCAATAAGGATAATGGGGCAGTGCTGCTTCATGTTGCACGGCTCAAGGAGATTGAGGGAACCTTCATAGAATATGACCCGGAAAATCAGACAGTGCAGCTTACCGATAAGGAAAACAACAGGTATTTCCTGAAGGTAATGCGGGATTCAGCCATACAGGCAGAAGGTGAACCTGTGGATATCGGCAGGGTAGAACCAAACACAGCGGCAAAAGCGGTATTTGCAGATGATGTCCTGAAGAGTATGGAGGTAAATGTGCCGGTCGAGACCCTGAACAATGACGAGCTGGCAGTGACGATACTCTATGCAGACCCAATGGGCAATGTGCTTAAAGTGGCGGATGAGTATGATAACAAGCAGTATCTTGATATGACTGAGGATACTGCAGTATATATAAATGGCGAACGGCAGGGCTTGGACGCCATAGGCTTTGACCAGGATGCCGCGCTTAAGGTGGCCGGCGGCAAGGTCCTGGAGGTAAGGATATTTACAGATCTGGAGCCTGAGGAGGAAGACAGGATAGAGACCTTTACAGGCAGAATAAGGACTGCATCCGGCGACAGCATAGTTGTTTCCCCTGATGAAGACCCCGAAAAGGAAAACAGCTACAGAATGGATAATATGACGGCTGTTCTGAAGAAGGGCATAACAACGGACAGAAGTGTTTTGAGGCAGGGAGACAGGATAAAGTTCCAGGTGAATCCGGTCAAGGACAACTATATATCCCGGATCGAGGTACAGGTACAAGGAGCGATGATAGACAAGATATACAAGGGTGATATAGTGGATGTGCTTCCTGCAACGGGAGAAGTGATCCTTACCAAGGCATACAACTACGGCTATTATGACTGGAAGTATGCAGGCAACTACTTGAAATATTCCTTATCACCGGAGGCTGTACTGTACAGGGGAAATGAAAAGCTCAGGCTCGATGAGCTCAAGAACTACATTGGCAAATCCATATATGCAGTGTCAAAGGACAACTATGGTACTGAAGAGCTTATGCAGATATCCCTGAAGGAAGGCTTCGAAGATACCACCTACAAGACAATAGGTTCAATAAAATGGACAGAGAAACAGATGACGCTGTCCAACGGAAAGCTTTTAAGCTATGCAGACGGTACCATCGTTGTAAGGGATGGAAGACTTCTTGACACCAATGACCTTGACAGCGATATGGGAGCCTTTATAATACAGAATACCACCTCATCGGGGGTGGACAATGCTTCAGTAGTCTGTCTGGAGAGCTTCAACGCCTTTGCAAACTACAGGATAAGCAAGGGATATATAAACAGCATCGGAGAAGATTATTTCTCATTAGACAACTCCTTTGAGCTGACGAACAATAATTGGACCAATGTAGGAGATCAGCTTTTCCGGCTTAGCAATGAGACGCTGATACTTGACGGTGTGGACGGATATAAGACAGTGCCGCCGGACAGGTTCGTAGAGAGCAGATATGAGCCCTTCACCTATCTGTGGCCTAATTACAAGGCTGCAGGAAAAGATGAAGATGGAAAAACTATAGAGTTCCATGAAGACAATGAATACCACAGCAACTACAAGAAGTACAAGCATAACAGAAGATACCATGAACACTATATGGCATACGTGGTATACGACGAAGACAACATCGCCAGGGCGATGGTACTGTACGAAAAGGACAAAGAGAACTATAATCCTGATAGGAGGACAGATACCGAAAGAATGGTTGCGGGTCTGGTCGATACTATAGAGAAATATGATTTAGGCCTCATTACTCTGAAGGATGCAAGAGAATACAGCCTGACATACAGCCAATGGAGACCTGTAAGGCCCACAATGCCGATAGATACGGACGAAGCAATAATAATAACGAGAGATGGAGTAACCTGGGGCACTTACAATCTGGAAGCAGGCAGCGAAGCATACATAATGTGCGAAGACAATGAAGCGATATTCGTATTCGTAGAATAGTAGGGGCGGCCATCGGCCGTCCGCAAAAAACCAAGAGGTGGTTATATGAAAAAACTAGTCACAGCATTTCTAACAATATATATGCTAAGTATAACAGCAGCAGCAGCTCCGGGATACGAACCCGGGATAAGCGGTGAAGCAACCAGCAATAAAGGAGAATTCAAATACAAAGAAGTAGTATTTGTCTCCGGTGAGCCTGTGCTTTTGGAAGGTACGATTTCAGTAAAGGAAGACAGCAGGGGTACCAAGACGACGCTGGAATACGAGCTTTTCAACACCCAGGAAGAAGCGCAGCTTACCAGAAAGGTTGTTTTTCTCAATTCAGCCAGCAGCAACAGCCTCGGCAATCAGACCACCTATGCCAGCTCCCTTGACCCCAAGTATGATGAGACTATACAGATAGGCAGCGATACCTACGAGCTTACCGAGTATCTCTTCACACGTTCAGGCCTGATCGATGACAAGACAATAATCAGATACGTGGTTTCAGACTGGAACGGCAGCAAGACTTACTCAAAGAATGACGGAGCAGGAGAAGTAAAAGTAGATTTCTCCACGAACATGGTAGGCTACAACAACTACTGGAGCTCCACGGAAACATCCTTTTACAATTATTCAATAACATACACATATAAAGAGGACGTCACCGATACAGACTTCGAGGAGGCATACGGCACAGTGGAATTCGCCGTATCCGATTCGACCGTCAGGAATATGGAGTATATAAACAACGATCCCAAGGATATAAGCTTCAAGGGAGGATATGTGCTCAAGGAAGGCCAGGAGAACATAGTATCCTATATATATGACCTGCCTGATATGGATGAGGACGCACCTGAGGGAAAGAGGGCAAAAGGCCGGAATAGCTTCAATACCAATACCGTTCCTGTGCTGACAAGGACCTTTGCTCCCACCATAAAGGATGTTCCAGGCAATTACTGGGCAGCGGAGGATATAAAGAAGATAGTATCCATGGATATAATAAGCGTGCAGAACAGCAGCTACTTCATGCCGAGAAGCTTCATGAGCAGGGGGGAATTTGCAAAAGCCATAGTAAAGGCCTGCGATATAAGCCTTGAGGATGCTGCTAAAAAGAAGCTTAAAACCTATACTCCGACCTTTATAGACGTTGATAAGAATCATCCCTATTATGACTACATAGAGGTTGCGGCAAAGATGGGTGTAATGGGAGGTACCAGCAATACAAGGTTCAGTCCGGACGAATACCTGACAAAGGCGGAGGCCGCAGCCATAATAGTAAGGGCTATGGGTCTGGAGGAAGCTTCAGATGCAAGCAGCACCAAGACCGCCTTCAGGGATGACGGCAGAGTGGCAGCCTGGGCCAAGAAGCCAATAAATGTAGCACACAGGATGGGCATAATAAGCGCCAACAGCTATAATGAAATAGAGCCCGACAGGCTGATGACCAGAGCCGAAAGCTCCGCAATGCTCAACAAATTCATAAGATACCTGCAATTTGACATAAGAAAAGAATACAGAGAAAAAATAATAAATTTCGGCCGGTAGGGGCGATTCACGAATCGCCCGCCTGTAATACCATATCGTAGGGGCGGCCACCGGCCGTCCGCAGTCATAGCACCATAACGTAGGGGAGAACAGTGTTCTCCCATTCATACAATTAATAATTAGGAGAGTGGGATTATTGAAAAAAAGCCTTATAAAAACATTTCTATCTGTTGTAATGATCATAACCTTACTGACAACTGCGGTTGCCGCTGACTCATTTGTATTCAAGACACCGGGAGGAGAGACGGAAGTATCGGAAACAGCAGAAAAAATAGAAATGATGATGGAAATAATAAAAAACGACTATTACAAGGATATCAAGGATGAAGAGCTTTTAAACGGAGCAATCAAAGGTATGTTTGAAGCCCTTGATCCTCACAGCACTTATTTCACAACAGAGGAATTCAATGACTTCATGAATGATATCACGGGTGAGATTGTCGGAATCGGCGTACAGATTGAAAAAAGAGATGACGGCGTTACTGTAGTCGCTCCGATTGAAGGTACACCGGCATATAAAGCAGGACTTAAGACCGGAGACAGGATCGTGAGTGTTGATGATACCGATATTTCAGGATATACCAGCGACAAAGCCGCTTCACTGATAAGAGGCAAAGAAGGTACCGAGGTCAAAATAGGGATCAGAAGAAACGGAGTAGCAGATATAGTATATTATGAGCTGATAAGGGAGCGCATTGAGATAAACCCTGTGAAGTATGAGATAAAGGACGGAAACATTGGCTTATTAAGAATAACGGAATTTAATGAAAATACCAGCAAAAATGTTGCAGCAGCAATAGAAGCCTTTAAAGCTAAGGATGTAAAGGGTGTAGTAGTGGATCTCAGAGGAAATCCGGGAGGACTTTTGAGTGAGGTTGTAGAGGTATGCAAGCTACTTATACCAAAAGGCCCGATAGTAAAAATACAGGTAAAAAATGAAATAGTTGAAGAATATAATTCCGAGCTGGACAAAGCGCCCTTCAGGCTGGTCGTACTTGTCAACGGCGGCAGTGCATCAGCTTCCGAGATAATGGCGGGTGCGGTAAAGGACAGCAAAACAGGTATACTGGTAGGGGAGAAGACCTACGGAAAAGGCACTGTACAGCATACAATGAGAGTTCAGGGAGGCGGCGGAGCAAAGCTGACCATAGCCAACTATCTTACTCCAAGCGGTTTCTCCCTCGACGGCATAGGAATCACTCCTGATATAGAAGTAAAAGCAAGTTCCGCTGATACAGCAGCCGGGTACGCGCCGATAAAAGGCGACAGAAGCATAAAAAGCGGGATAATAGGGCTGGATGTCCTGGGAGCCCAGCAAATACTCAATACCATAGGTTACGAGCTGAAGAAGCAGGACGGCATATTCGGTCCCCAGACAAGAGCAGCAGTCCTGGATTTCCAGAAAGCCAACAACCTCAAGCAGGATGCGACAATAGACCCGGACGACATAAAAGTCCTCCGGAACAAACTCCAGGAAAAACTGAACAACAGCGATCCGCAGCTGGAAAGAGCAATGGAAGAGATACAGAAAATGTTAGTGATGGGGCAATAGGCTTTAGGCAATGGGCAATAGGCGTAGATATAAAATCTTTGCTTATTGCCTGTTAATTTTTCTATTGATTTTTTATTATTATATAGATATACTATTTAAGTTAAATTATTTTTCTTGTAGAAAAAGGAGGATATATGGGTAAGTATGGATTCAAGGATCTACAAGTATGGAAAGAGTCAAAAGGCTTAGCTGTTGACATTTATAATTTAACATCATTTGGAGAAATTAATAGAGATTATGATTTAAGAAGTCAAATTAGACGTGCAGCAATAAGCATACCAAGTAATATAGCCGAAGGTGATGAAAGAGGTACTGATAAGGAATCGGTGAGGTTCTTTTATATAGCTAAAGGCTCACTTGCTGAAATAATTACACAGTTTGAAATTGCTAAAGAAATAGGATATATTGATGAAATACAATTAAATGGAATAGAATCAAAATGCAGTAGAATTGGCAGAATGTTAGGTTCTTTAATAAAGTCAAGAAGTATAGAAAAATGACTCCAAAGAAAGGCTTGAACCTATTGCCCATCGCCTATTGCCCATAATAATGTTGTTACATAATTTATATATTTAGTCTAGAAAGAGAGGTACTTCATATGCCACACACCAAATACATTTTCATCACCGGCGGCGTCGTTTCATCCTTAGGGAAAGGCATAACTGCAGCATCACTGGGAAGGCTTCTTAAAAGCCGCGGATTGAGAGTAAGCTTGCAGAAGATGGACCCATACCTGAACTTTGACCCGGGAACTATGTCACCATACCAGCATGGAGAAGTATTCGTGACAGACGATGGGGCAGAAACAGACCTGGACCTGGGGCACTATGAGAGGTTTACCGATACCAACCTGACAAAGAACAGCAACGTTACCACAGGAAAGATATACTGGTCGATAATAAGCAAGGAAAGAAAAGGGGACTACCTGGGAGGTACAGTGCAGGTAATACCTCATATAACAAACGAGATCAAATCAAGGATATACAGGGTAGCCAATGAATCAAGCCCTGATGTAGTCATAACTGAAATAGGCGGTACAGTGGGCGATATCGAGAGCCTGCCGTTTCTTGAAGCAATAAGACAGGTAAAGTACGAGGTCGGCAGAGAAAACGTGCTCTTCATCCATGTTACCCTGGTGCCTTACCTCACAAAAGCAGGAGAGCTGAAGACAAAGCCCACGCAGCACAGTGTAAAGGAGCTCAGGGGCATAGGTATCCAGCCGGACATCATCGTATGCAGGACTGAGAAGCCCATATCCGTCGATATGAAGGATAAGATAGGCCTGTTCTGTAACCTTGAAGGTGACTCCGTAGTACAGAATGTGGATTGCGACAATTTGTACGAAGTTCCTCTGATGCTGCACAATGAAGGCCTTGATTCCCTTGTAATAAAGAAGCTGGCGCTGAAGTGCAGAGAAGCCGAGCTTGCAGAGTGGACAGATATGGTCAACAAGATTAAGAGCCTGAAGAACAAGGTTACCATTGCACTGGTAGGAAAGTATGTAGAGCTGCATGATGCCTATATGTCGGTGGCAGAAGCCTTAAGACATGCGGGTATCGCAAATGATTCGGACATAGATATAAGATGGGTGCATTCAGAAGATGTCGTTCCTGAAAATGTAAAGGAATACATGGATGGAGTTGACGGAGTACTGGTACCGGGAGGCTTCGGCAACAGAGGTATTGAAGGCAAGATACTTGTTGCCCGTTATGCCAGGGAGAACAAGATACCATACTTCGGAATATGCCTGGGGATGCAGGTGGCAGTGATAGAATATGCCAGAAACGTATTAGGACTCAAGGAAGCCCACAGTACAGAGCTGGACGAGAACACACCTTACGGAGTGATACATCTTATGCCTGAGCAGGAGGACATAGATGAGAAGGGCGGCACAATGAGACTGGGCCTGTATCCCTGCATGGTGGCTGAGAATACAAAAGCCTATGAAGCATATAACGAGGATCTGGTATTTGAAAGACACAGGCACAGATACGAATTCAACAATCAGTTCAGGGACAAGGTGCTGGAGCACGGGATGCTGCTAAGCGGACTCTCCCCTGACGAGAGACTCGTGGAGATAGTAGAGCTGAAGGATCACCCATGGTTCCTGGGCTGCCAGTTCCACCCGGAATTCAAATCCAGACCCAACAGACCGCAACCCCTGTTCAGAGAATTCATAAAAGCAGCACTGGAGCATAAGAATAAGTAACAAATAGAAGCTTTGGATCAAATCCAAAGCTTCTATCTATTGCAGGGAACGACGCCCCTGTCATTCCGAGCGCAGCGAAGAATCTTATAGATACTCTTGTCGTAAACTGGAAAAAAGTGTATACTAAAAGGAGCAGAAATTGTTACCCCATTCCTCCATATCTAATTTATCCGGAAGGTAGTGATATTGTGGATAACGAAACAAGGGAAATGTTTGAAAAAATAATTGAGAGACTAGATAGGATTGACGGGCGCTCCGACAGACAGGATGGACGATTTGACAGAATCGAAGGACGTTTCGACAATCTCGAAAATGAAGTCAAAGAATTCAGAGCTGAAATGAAAGACCAAATCAAAGGATTAGACGGTAAAATGAACCTAATCTGCCACAAGCTCAAATCAGACTTAGACAGCCTAAACAACGATCCCAAACAAAAGTACAGAATCGAAAGAGAGGATTAGTTCGGAGAGGAGTGAACAATATGAGCAGCACTGATTTCAAAAAACTTGCAGTATGGCAAAGCTCAAAGGATTTAGCAGTCGAAATATATATGCTCACTAACACTGGTAATTTGTCAAAAGACTATGAATTAAAGGACCAGCTGCGTCGAGCTGCAGTAAGCATACCAAGTAATATTGCAGAAGGTAACGATCGAGATACAGATAAAGAGTTTGTTAGATACTTATATATTGCAAAAGGATCTTTGGCAGAGCTTTTAACGCAGCTTATTATTGCAAAAGAGATTGGATATTTAGAAAATGATAAATTCAATGAGTTAGAAGAGAAGTGCATGCAGCTAACCAAAAGCATAGGTGCACTAATACAAGCACGAAAAGCCTCAAAATAAAAACCAGGAGAATGAAATCGCATTCTCCCTAATCTCGCAGCCCCGTAACCCCGCAGCCCCGGAACCCCGCAACCCATATCCTACTTTTTCAAGAACCACATCGCCGAGGCTTTCCTCTCAACAACTACATTATCAGTATTATCCCTATCCTGATAGGTAACTTCCAGCTCTTCTCCATTCTCAAGACGGAAATCCAGTCCCTTATTATTAGTACTATTGATTATCAGGGTATCTTTGAAAATACCGGTATTTTTGCCTGTTTCCTCAAGAGGGAACCTTATCATTGCCGGCTTGCCCACAATACCTACAGATACAGTCACACTGTCCTTTTTATCGGCATCATCTGCCATATCCCAATCCTCAACGGTAATAACTACCTTTGCATCTTTCTCATAATATCTATCACTGTTCAGTGTCACCTCAGCATCATGAGGATCCCATTCAGCTGAAGCCTCAACAGTACCGAAACTATACTCTCCCTGATCCTCATACGCAACACGGAATGCATCCCCTGCAGCTACCTCCAGAATATCCCCTGCTTTACTCCCGTGCCTGCCAAAGAGGACGGAACCCTTGAACTCTCCTGAATCAGCTTTTGTCTCTTCAATAAACAGGCTGAATTCCGACATTGAATCACTGGATACATTTATCTTGATTCTATCCTTACTATCCGGATCCTTGTTTGCCTCAACATCTTTTATAGTAATGCCCGCACTTGAATTATAGCCTATGTAGCTTTCCTTATCGAGCTTTATCCCGGCCTTCTGATATGACCAGTTGTATGTCCTGCTTATCGCCAAAGGACGGCCTTCAGGCATTGTTGTATCATCATATGTGACCTCGATATCATCGCCTTGCGAGACTATCAGAGTTATATCTTTTTTCTCCTTATCCTTTACCGGCTTAGTAGAAAAATACAAGATCCCCTTGAAGCTTCCCGTGGAGTCCCCGGTTTCGGTAAGCCAGAGTCTCAGTCCATTTTCGCTTGTAGTAGAAGTGACAACGACAGGCACACTGTTCTTCTGTTTATTGGTATCTGCATCGGGGTCCTTTACAGTAATGGTTATACTGTCATTCACATCGGTGCCTTCATCGACGGAAGCGCTGAGGACCGCCTCAACAAATTGAAACTCTGCATTTGCCTCAACATCAACATACCTTTTGTCCGCTTCATTCCATTCATCACAATAAGTAACCTTAATATCCGATTTAGCTGCTACCTTGAGAGTATTCCGGGCTGAATTGCTTGAATACCTGTCGAAAAAGACATCTGCGCTGAATATGCCGCTATCCGCTTTTGTTTCAGTAAGCCTTACGAATAATCCTTTGGGATCGTCATCGGCCGTAACTTTTGCATCTATAATGTCCTTGATATCCGTTTTTTTATTCATATCATTATCTGTTATAGTTATCACACACTTGGAGTTCAGTCCGCTGAAGCTGCTTTTGCTTAATTTTACTACTGCAGTCTGAGGCGTCCATATTGCAGAAGCAGTCAATAGCTTTCCGGAGCTGTTCAAATTTGTACTGTCATTATATGTAACAGTAATTTCATCATTATACTTAATATGAAGACTGCCTTCCTTCGGATCAGAAGGCCCCGTAGTCAACTTGACAAAACCTGTGAATTCTCCCGAAGCCGCCTTGGTTTCTTTCAGTGTAACAGGGATAGCTTTTGAGTAAGAGCTTGATTTCACAAGTACCTGCACCTCTTCAACAGCATTAGGCTTCACATCCAGATCATGATCTACAAGTGTGATCTTGGGCAGATCACCCAGCCCCCTGTATTTGTCGGCATCAAGCTTCAGCGTTGCGTTATACGGAATCCAGATTGCCTCAGCTATTAAGCCTTCACAATGCACACGCAGCTTAACATCGTTTTTCACCGCTATTTTTTTCTCAGCAGCATTGTTACCGCTAAAGCTGAAGTACACACTGCCTGTAAAAATCCCTGTGTCCTTCCCGGTCTCAGCCAGCACTACATTAATACTGAAACTGCTGTCGGCAGCAGCTATCTTTGCCAGAGCCGTTTCCGACATACGCACGCTTTTATTTAGTGAAGGCGCAGTCAGAGTGATCTTCATCTGATCATTCAAACCCGTATACACTTCTTTATCAAGCTTAAGCCCTAAGTCATCCTCAGCATATCCGGCAGCAAAAATCACTACAAGAATAACAAATAAAACAACCATATACTTTCTAACCATAACTTACCACCTATCCCATGTAATAATCTAATTGAGAGTTTGTACTTAAGAGACTATAATATAACTATAATATATATGGATAAATATATAAACAACAAGATTAATTTCCATCCCTAGCAAACTAAAAAAAGAACGTGTAACACTGAAGACACTGAAATCCATAAAGTTATGGGTATTTCCCATACCTCTGCTTTATTGTAATTAATTTACAATTATGTTATGATTTCAATATGGCTACCCGTAGTAATAAAAGAATGGATACAAAAATTGTAATACATTACTTGAAAACAAAGTTGGGGGGAGACATAGTGAACGATACAAGCAAAGACTTTATGAAGGTTATTGACTTAATACAAAACGCGAGAGAAAGTGCACTTCGAAAAGTCAATGAAGAATTGATTATGCTATATTGGAATGTTGGAAAATACATTTCAGAGCAGCTTCAAGCCCAGGAATGGGGCAATGCTTATGTAGATGAAATGGCAGCTTTTATTTCGGAAAATTGTCCAGGGATTAAGGGATTTAACCGCAGAGGACTTTATAGAATGAAACAGTTTTATGAGACATATAAAGACAATGAGTTTGTGTCACCACTGGTGACACAAATTAGCTGGACAAATAATTTGTTGATTCTGTCAAATACAAAATCTGATGATGAGAAAGAATTTTATATAAAGCTTTGTATACATGAAAAATATTCTAAGAGAGAACTACAAAGACAACTGGACAGTAGCTATTATGAAAGATATATGTTATCAACAGAAAAATTGGAGCCTGTTCCGGTAACAAGAGAAATTAAGGATAACTTTTTGGACACCTATGTCTTGGAGTTTTTGAATCTGCCGGAACGGTTTTCCGAGCATGAATTCAAAAAAGCAATTATCGGAAATTTAAAGAAGTTTATTTTGGAAATTGGAAAAGACTTTACATTCATCGAAGAAGAATACAGAATTTCAGTTGGTAACGCCGACTATTATATTGATCTTTTGTTCTATCACCGGGAGCTTACGTGCCTGGTGGCCTTTGAGCTTAAAATAGGCACTTTCAAACCGGAACATCTAGGCAAGATGAATTTTTATCTGGAGGCATTGGATCGAGAGCACAAGAAGCCAACAGAAAATCCAAGCGTCGGTATTATCCTTTGTAGCAACAAAGATGATGAAGTCGTAGAGTTCGCTTTATCAAGGAGCCTATCCCCAACGCTTATTTCTGAATATACGTTAAAACTAATTGACAAAAAGCTATTAAAACAGAAGCTGCATGAATTAACAGAAATCGCTGATTTCTGATATAATGGCCCAAATTATCAGCACGCTCGAAGCCTTACTAAAACCTCGTATCTCGCATTTCGCATCTAATGTAAGGAGGTAATTCCATGAGTGGATTAGACTTTAAAAAGCTTAATGTATGGCAGAAATCAAAAGATCTGGCAGTAGATATTTATAAGCTTACAAGCTGCGGTGAAATTGCGCGGGACTATGGATTCCTGGATCAGATACGAAAAGCTGCTGTAAGTGTTTCTAGCAATATTGCCGAAGGCAATGATAGGGAATCAGAAAAAGAATTTATCCGATTCTTATATATAGCAAAAGGTTCTCTGGCAGAATTACGGGTACAACTGGAGATAGCAAGAGACATAGGATATATAGATGAAGCGAATCACTCAGATATGGATGCAAAATGTATCGAAATTTCTAGAATGCTAGGTGGCTTTATTAAAACCCTAAGAAGTAAAGTTGACCCAGATCCGAGGCTTTAATCTCGAGATACAAATAGCACACAATTGTGTGCCATTCTGCAGCGAGACTAACCCTCAAAGCCCTTCTAAAACCTCGTATCTCGAATCTCGTATCTCGCATCTGTGTAACAGAACTATAAAATAGCGGTACGCTATTTTACAGTTCTGTTACACTTACTTCCCACACATTGACTATATATATAACTGTTGCTATAATGTGAAATAGGTAGCAGTCCCTTTATTGGGTGCTATAATAATTATTACATAACGAGGAGGTTGGTTAAATGAAGAAGACACTTGCACTTGTCTTGGCACTTGCTATGGTATTCTCAACAATTACAGTAGCATTTGCAGAAGATACACTCAGTGCAGACGCTCAGGTTTGTGAAAACCTGGGAATGCTTGTTGGCGAAGGTAACGGCGTTGACGCTTCTTATCTCGCAAAGACACCAACAAGAATGCAGGCAGCTATAATGTTGTTAAGACTTAAGGGTCTCTATGACGAAGCAATTGCATTCTCCGGAACTGATAACTTCACAGATGGCAGCATGGCTTGGGAAGGCGGCAAAAACCTGCTTGCTTACTTAAAGGCTCATCCTGAAGTTGGTTTCAACGGCAATCCTGACGGATCATTCAATCCTGAAGGCGCTATGACTGCACAGGCTTATTACAAAGTAATGCTTGTAGCACTTGGTTATACAGAAAGCTTAACTAACGTAGTTGGCGACTTTATGTGGGAAAACGTAATAGAATTCGCAGCTGGCTTAGGCCTCGCAAAGGTTGCAGCTGTTCAGAGCTTTACAGTTAATGATCTCGCAACAGCTACAGTAGAAGCTCTCAAAGCTAATGTAAAAGGTGGAGAAACAACTCTTGTTACTTCACTTATAGAAGCCGGCAAAATTGACAAGGCAAAGGCAGTAGCAGACGGACTCGTTGTAGAAGAAGTTACAACTACCGATGCTGAATTAGACAGTGTTTTAGCTATAGCTAACAACAAGGTAGAAGTTGTTTTCACAGCTGACGTTGCTAAGGCATTTGCTGAGAACGCAGCTAACTACAAAGTAGTAGTTAGAGGTTCCTCAACTGCTCTTGAAGTTACAGCAGCAGTTGCAGAAAGTGCAACAGTTGTAGTTCTCGAAACAGCAGCTCAGACAGGCGGAGCAGCTTACACATTGACAGTAGGAGATGTAACAAAGAACTTTGCAGGTATCGCAAAGATCAGCGGTGCACCTGGAGTTGATGATGTTGAATGTGTAGATACCAATACGGTAGAAGTTACATTTGACAAAGTAATGGATAAGGCAACAGTTACTGATATAGCTAACTACACTCTGACAAACAATGCAACAGTTAAAGCTGCTGTATTGGGTGAAGACAGAGACGTTGTTACTTTGACAACTGAAGGCGTTGTTAACAACAAGTCATACAAATTGACAGTTGCCAACGTTAAATCAGCTGATCTGGTAGCAATAAAGACCACAACAGAATCCTTCACAGGTGAAGCAGATACCGATGCTCCAGACATAGATGAGATTGATGCTGACGATAACAATGTTAGAATCATTCTTAGATATGATGATGATCATGGTGTTGACAAGGCGTCTGCTGAGACTATAGCTAACTATGTAATCACAGACGGCACAAATGAAGTCGAGATTGAAAGCATAGAAGCTAAAGATACAGATACAGGCGACGATGACGATGATTACTATGATTATGTAGAAATCACCACAGCGCCAATGGAAAAAGGCACATCTTATACTTTGAAGGTAAACAACATTGTTGACGGCTCTGTATCAGCCAACACAATGGCTAAAGAACAGACTGAAAAGTTCAGGGCAAAAGCGGCTGATGATGATGCTCCGGAACTTGACGATGCATACTTCATAAATGACAATGTTCTCTGGGTAGAGTTCTCAGATGACAACAGATTGGATCCGGCAACAGCAGAAGATCCGAACAACTATGTAATAACTAACGATGACCTGGCAGTAACAGCTGCTAAAATACTTGATCCGGAAGATCTGGATTCCGATGACGGACACGTTGTATTACTTACAACTGCTGTAAGTGACAATGAAGAGCACGGATATATACTTACCATCAATGACGTTGCTGATGAATTTGGCAATGTAATTGAAGCTGATACTAAGGAAAAGAGCATCGACGGCATAGACGAAGATATAGTACCTCCTTATGTTGTAAAAGTTGAAGCTACAGACTCCAACGAAGTTGTTCTTACATTTGCTAACGATAATAACCAGGGACTTCTTGACAAAGCAAGTGCAGAAGATCCAACAAACTACTACATTGAAGGTCTTGCTGTAAAAGAAGCTGAGCTTGACGATGATGACAGGACACTTGTAACATTGACAACCGCTGAAATGGATGAGCAGACAGAGTACGAAATCGTTATGAATAACATTGCTGATATCAACGGCAATACAGTTGAAGACTTAGACGTTACTTTCTTCTCAACCGGCGGTGTTGATAATGACAGACCTGAAATCGAAAGCATCGAAGTAATTGCAAGGAACCTCGTACAGGTTACTTGGGACGAAGATGTTGATTTCTCAGCAGCTACTATGACAGTAGATGGCGCTGATACAGATACAGACGCTGGTGGCCCTGATACTGATGATGATGCTATAACACTTACAGCTGTTGGAACAACAGTAGATAGTGATGAAGCAATAATTTTCCAGAGCACAGCTCCAATGATCAACAACAGAGAATACAAAATCTCGGCTATTACTGGCGTAGAAGATGAGCATAACAATGAGTATGTAGCACCGACTGACCCAGATGATCAGGATACATTCGATGGAGATGATTCTATCAACGAAGGTCCGGAAGTTGACTCTATCGAGCAAACAGACGCTAAGACTGTAAGAGTTGTATTTACAGAGCAGGTACAGTTGTATGATGGAACTGCAACACCTGTTACTGAACTTTCTGGTGTGAGTTTATCAGATGATGCTGACAACGATGAAATCACTCTGGACGGCCTGAACTTTGACGCAGAAGTTGATCCGGAAGGAGACGCAGATGATGCAGGTCACTCAACAGTAGACTTGACATTCGGCAATCCTATTGATTCCGATGAGGTTATCGGCTTTAACTTCACAGCTTTTGTTACTGACTATGCAGGAGCACCTGCAATCGATGAAGAAGATGACTTCGATGTAGATCCAATGGATGATAATGCTGTTGGCGATCAGAGAACCAGCTACTTAAAAGGCTTTGAAGAGCCAAAAGGAGTTACATTACTTGATACTTACTATGACGAAGACGAAGAACCGGAAATCGCTGATGTAAGGGCTAAGAACAACAAAACTATCGAAATCGTTTATGAAGAAAAGGTAGATCCAAATAGTCTTGGCCAGTACAAGGTAGTTGACGAAGAAGACGACAGAGTTTCAACTGGAACTCCTGTAGAAGGTGACGAAGACTATATCGTTGAGTTACCTGTAACAGGTACATTGAGCGCAGACATTGTATATACTTTGGAAGTTACTAAGACAGCTAAGAATATGGCTGGTAATACTAACAGTGACTTAAGTGGCGAAGAATACGATTTCAATGGCTCAAGTATTGCAGTTGAGGATTATATCACTGGTGTGAAGCAGGTTGATGCTAAGAGCGTTAAAGTTTATACAACAAAGGATATGCCTGCAGGTACTGTTATTACAGTTACTAAGGCAAGTGCAGATGGTGATCCGGTAGGAACCGAAACAATCATAGCTGACGATCCTTTAACACCATTAGTTGATGAAAGTACTGTAGACGATGTGGCAGTAGTAGCATTAGATGTTGCATTGGTTGACGGCGTAGACTATTATGTAACTATAAGTGTTTCAGATTTCGGCGAAGAAGTTAAGTTTACAGCTGATGTAGATGGCGGTGATCTTGACGTTGATACCAATATAGTTAAATTCAGTGACTGGAATGTAGAGGATTATGTAGTAGAAGTTGTTTATGATTACAACGGCAATGGTATAATAGCAGCTGATGGATCAGAGAGATTCATAGTGTTACCATCAACTACAAATTCAACAACAGCTCAATTTAATATGGCTACTGTATACACAAAAGATGGCAATGAAACAGCAGTTGTAATTCCAGCACAGCAGACATTTGTTGTAGAAGTTTACAGAGCTACAGAAGATCTTGTACCTGCAACAAACAATGTAAATGCGGCCTTTGGTGCAGCAGATACTTACGTAGGTTACTATGCTACTAGGATTGAGGATGCACCTGTGTACGTAGATCAGTTTACAAAATAGTAATTGTATTGAATTGTTGATAGAAGGACGGTCTTGCGACTGTCCTTCTATTTCTATTCTGCTCACTAGTATGCTATATATTCGTATCTGTCAAATATAGCCCACATTGAATAGAAGGTAAGCGTCAAAGATACCATCACATAGTGTAGAAGGAACGAAAGGAGTACAATCACAATAAGAATGGTTGAAAAAGTTGAATAAGTAAGCAAACTTTTTCAACTTGGATCGGAGTGATTGTATGGATACACAAAAAA
>DASPLL010000014.1:0-38960 GCA_035627615.1 Clostridia bacterium | reverse complement strand
GGTATGAGGCTGGTGACCTGAATGTCTGTGTAAAAAGCCTGTTTACGCCATTTGAATAAACCTTAACAAAAGGCGATAATGCCGCCTGCAATGCTTCTAAAATTCCCCACCCCAGTGGTGGGGAAAAAGAAGTTGCAAAAGGGGGGAAAAAGTACTTGCAAAAAACATATCAGCTCATTAATCGACAATATCATTGCACTTTTCTCTCCTCTTCAATAGATATAGAGTTAATTGACAATAATTCGCTAACCGATTGGTTGATGTTTAATTTTTTATCCATGTTATTTATATCTATCTGCTTTGTAGCAATCATATGCTTCAAAAGGAAAAGGAAAAAGCCGTTCTCATAGTTGAACTCTGCATCCAGTTCATGCAGAACATTTTGCAAGGTTATTAAGCTATTGTTGAGAAGCCTCTCTTTCAATATTGCAGTGTGTTTTATGAGCGCTGGTATATCAAGACTGCCTATAGGTTCAAGCTTATAGGCATCATGCACCCACTCAACATTCGAAGCAAATTCCCTATTTATCTCGTTTTCAGTTACAATGCCCCAATTTACTCCACGTTCTTCCCAGTAAGTTCTCTCAATCTCGAATTTCTCAATTGTCCTGGCCTTATCCAAATCACGTGCAGATTTTATAGTTCTTGCAACATCAAAGGTTCTACCATTCTCCTTCACTGTAATAAGAAAGTCTGTAGTAAGAACTATAGGTGTTCTTGTCGCTGTATCTTCCGGATACCTGATACCTTTTTCCTCAGCTATTTTACGTGTCCTATCACGGTCTAGCAGTGGATATTGCTCCCTGATGTCCATTACAATATCAGACCATTCAAGCAAATAGAAATATCTCATCTCCATATCAGACATAAAGTGATGAATTCGTCCCGTTTTCCACCCAAAGCAACGAGAAACCCGGCCTAGCGAAGGGAAATCATGTATATCAATCCATGGTTTATAGTCCTTTCCTTCTCCCTGTCCACGGCCTTCTTTTATATATGCCTGAGTTTTAGCTTCATCTATGCCATATCTTCGCTTACTCACCAGATCACATCCTAAAAAATATTAAGCCACCCATTTATAGTAATTTTACCATAAATAGGTGGCTTAATTCATAATTTTATTTTCTAGTTCACATCTTTTTTATTTAGTTCATAACTTTATTATACTCCAACACAATAATTCGACTCTATTCTCCGCCTTACTCCACAGTAACACTTTTCGCCAGATTCCTCGGCTTATCCACATCGCAGCCCTTCTCTACCGCCATATAATAGGCCAGTAACTGCAGCGGCGTAACCGCTACTACCGGAGCCAATATGTCGGATACCTTCGGGATATACAGTGTATAGTCCGCCACCTTCTCTACCTCTGTGTTGCCTTCCTTTGCTATTGCAAATACGAATGCTCCTCTTGCCTTTACTTCCTTTACGTTGCTGACCATCTTTTCATAAAGCTCATCCTGAGTGAGTACCGCAAGGACTATTGTACCCTTTTCTATGAGGGCTATGGTTCCGTGCTTGAGCTCTCCGGCTGCGTAGGCTTCGGAGTGTATATAGGATATCTCCTTGAGCTTCAGGGAACCTTCAAGAGCTACGGCGTAGTCTATTCCCCTGCCCAGATAGAATATGTCCCTGGCGTTGGAGTTCTGGGTCGCAAATTTCTGGATGGTTGATTTATGCGTAAGAGTTTTCTCCACAAGCTCAGGCAGCTTTCTCATTTCATCCTTGATTGCTGCTATCTGCTCATCCTTTACGGTTCCATTGAGCTTCGCCATGTACAGCGCTATTATATATAACGCTATAAGCTGTGTCGTATAGGCTTTTGTAGATGCAACCGCGATCTCGGGGCCTGCCCAGGTATAGAACACGTCGTGGGATTCACGGGCTATTGAGCTGCCTACAACGTTGACTATGCTTAGTATCCTGGAGCCCTTTTTCTTGGCTTCCTTCAGGGCAGCCAGCGTGTCAAGGGTCTCACCCGACTGGCTTACTACTATTGTCAGGGTCTTTTCATCCACTATGGGATCCCTGTATCTGAATTCAGAAGCGATCTCCACCTCTACTGGAATCCTTGCAAGCCTTTCTATTACGTATTTGCCTACCATGCAGGCATGGAAAGCTGTGCCGCAGGCTACCAAATATATTTTGTTGAACTCTTTGAGCTGTTCCTTTGTAAGCTTTATTTCGTCCAGTTTTATGCTTGTGAAGTCAGGGAGCACCCTTGAGGTCATTGTATCTTTTATAGCCTTGGGCTGCTCATGGATCTCCTTTATCATGAAGTGCTCGAAGCCGCTCTTCTCGGCTGCGGCTACATCCCAGTTCACTTCAAATACTTCCTTGCCAACTTTCTTGCCGCTCTCGTCATAGAAGCTTATTTTCTCCTTCTCTATAACTGCAAGCTCATTCTCGTTAAGCAGGTACATTCTTCTTGTATGGTTCAATATGGCCGGTATGTCGGAGGCTATGAAGTTTTCTCCATTGCCTATACCTACTATCAAGGGATTTTCCTTTCTTACGCATACTATTTTGTCCGGTTCTCTCCTGCTTATTACGGCAAAGGCATAGGAGCCTCTGATCTTCTCAAGTACCTTCTTTACTGCCTCAATAAGGTCCCCGTCGTAGAAATAGTCTACATAGTGTGCAAGCACCTCTGTATCAGTCTCCGATCTGAAAACATAGCCCTTCTCTATGAGCATGTTCTTTATGCTCATGTAGTTCTCTATTATACCGTTGTGAACTACCGCTATGTCACTGGAACAGTTGGTATGGGGGTGGGAATTCACATCAGAGGGCTCACCGTGAGTTGCCCATCGTGTATGGCCTATTCCCAGGCTTCCGTCCAGCGTCTCCTTTTTCAGGTGCTCTTCAAGCACTGCAAGTCTGCCCTTATACTTTCTTACCTCGATGCTTCCTTCGTTATAAACTGCCACTCCGGCAGAATCATATCCTCTATATTCAAGCTTCTGCAGTCCTCCTATCAGGATAGGGACTACTTTTTTATCTCCGATATAACCTACGATCCCGCACATATATTAATACTCCTCTCAGATAAATAGATTCGAGACTCTAGATTCGAGATTCGAGTATTTTGAGAAGAGCTGCGAAGTTTTCTGGCGAACACTGTTCGCCCCTACATCGGAACGCATGCAATGCGTTCCCTACGCCTCGTATCCCGCATCTCGTATCTTCGTTTATGTTAACCTATTTCCGGGCAAAAAAATACACTAACAGGTCCTAACCGTTAGCTTTTCTCAGTTTTACCCTTGACTCAATCAGATTTCCTTTGTCCCATCAATCACTTGAGGATTTGTAAAATCTGTTACACTGTCGAGTCACAGCGCAGGGCACCCGCCGAATTTTCGATTAACCCTGACCTCGTCAACTTGCATTGCAAGTCTGGCGCTTCATTAAGTTTTCAGAAGCCACATCAGCAGCCGTTCACCACCTTTCTGCCGTTATCTTCAACCTTCGCCTCCTTTTGTAATAATCCATGTTTCTATTATATTTTATAGCTTTTATATACTTTTTGCAAGTTGTTTCATTTTATACCAGCCCAAATATGTATGATTGAACCAACTATCCCTTATTATTGTATTATGAGCTAATGAAAAAGTACCCTATATCAATAGGGTACTGCATGATTTAGTTCATTCTTTCCTCAATAAGCTTGGCGAGCAGCTTGGCGTCTTCCTTTATCTCCGCTTCATTTTCCCCCTCAAGCATAACCCTTACAAGGGGCTCGGTGCCGGATGGCCTTATGAGCACCCTTCCCTTATCCTTGAGCTTGCTCTCAAGCTTTTCTATCATCGCTGCGATGACCTTATCCTCTATGTACTTTTCTTTGTTCCCGTTCTTTACTTTGGCATTGACCAGTACCTGAGGCAGCTCTGTCATTACAGAGGCAAGATCGGACAGCTTCTTGCCGGTCTCCTTTACTACGGACAGCAGCTGAAGTGCTGTCAGAAGCCCGTCTCCCGTGGTGTTGTGGTCCAGGAATATTATATGGCCGGACTGTTCGCCGCCTATATTGTAGCCCTTTGACATCATTTCTTCAAGTACATACCTGTCCCCTACCTTGGTCTTTACAAGGTTGCATTTTTCCCGCTTCATTGCTATGTCAAGTCCCATATTGCTCATTACAGTGCCAACTATCGTATCATTTTTCAATATGCCTTTTTCTTTAAAGTGCTTGGCAAATATAGCGAGCATGTGGTCCCCATTGACCAGCTGTCCCCTGTTGTCCACTGCAATAAGCCTGTCGGCGTCACCGTCAAAAGCCAGGCCTACATGAGCGCCTGATTCCAGCACCAGCTTCTGCAGGTTGTCAGGATGTGTAGAACCGCATTTTACATTTATGTTCTTTCCATCCGGTTTGTTGTTTATGACTACTATCTCAGCACCCAGATCAGCAAGCACCGAAGGTGCTGCAATGTATGATGCTCCATTTGCGCAGTCAACTGCTATTTTGAGTCCTCTCAGGTTGACATCTATTGTCTTTTTGAGAAAATCAACATATCCATGTACCGCATTATCTATTTCAACCTTCTTGCCTATTTCCGCCCCTGTCGGATTTGCTATGCCGTTCTCCTGATTCAGAAGGCTTTCTATCCTGTCCTCCAGCTGGTCCGAAAGCTTGTAGCCCTTGCCGTCGAAAAACTTTATTCCGTTATATTCAAACGGGTTATGGGAAGCAGATATAACAACCCCTGCATCCAAACCCATATGCCTGGTAAGATAAGCAACTGCAGGTGTTGGCTGAACTCCCAATACAACAGCTTCTGCTCCCATGGAGCATATACCTGCGATAAGTGCAGCCTCAAGCATATCACCCGATATTCTGGTATCCTTCCCTACGGCAATCCTGGGTTTGTGGTGGGTTTCTTCAGTCAAAACATATGCGCCTATTCTTCCAAGATTGAACGCCAGGGTAGAGTCCAATTCCTTGTTGGCAATTCCTCTCACTCCGTCAGTTCCAAACAAGCGACCCATCGTAAGACCCCTTTCAAAGTTTAGTTGGATTACGTGTAGATATAGTTTATCACAATCATGATTTTTCTTCAAACAAATATATAAGATTATCGGCAAGGGGCCATAGGCTATGGGCAATGGTTTCAAGTATGCCTTCGAAGCCTGTACGGGCGATTCATGAATCGCCCCTACTGCAGCAGGTATGGAAACCTGCCGCTACAGTGGAACGACGGGGGCGTCGTTCCCTACAGTTCATACCGCAATATCCCCGTACCCCGAACCTCGTACCCCGCACCTATCGAATCAGCCCTTCCCTGAAGGCTTTCAGGTACTCCGGCTTTTCGTCCAGCCAGTAGCGCCTGGCGGGAGTGCCATCTTTGCTCTTCCGGTAGTCAAAATCCGCATAGCTCCACCATACTGCAGCTTTGAGGTTCTTGTATCTTCCGATATTTGCGAACATATCCCTGATCCACTTTTCCTTGTCCCCACCCACAGAGCTGCAGGCAAATTCGGTGATCATCCATGGAAATTCCCCATAAAGCCTGCTGTACTTTTCATTTAAAGGGTCATATATTTCCCGGAAGCTTCTCCATCGCTCTCCTGTAAGGTTCCGGTAGTAGGTTCCGGTATTGTAGCCTGTGATTCCTATCATATGCACATATTTATTACCCGGGTAGTAGGAGATATGGGAGTTCCACTTCAAGGGAGGATAGTCCACGTCGTTGGGATTGAATACCCATATGGCATTCCTGACTCCTTCTTCCTCAAATATATCATAGATATGCCTCCATACCTTTATATAGACGTCAGGGTCGCATAAAAGGGCTATACCGCTGTATCTTACCCAGGTGCTGTTCATTTCGTTGTTCAGCCTGAATATGAAAGGATGACCGAAGGCTTTTGCATCCCTGGCGAATTGCCTCAGATAGCCGTCATATAGTCCGTCGATCACGTCAAAATTGACATTCTTCTTTTCATTATCGGTATTCCCGGGTTTTATATTCCACATTACCTGCATTGTAAGCTCCACTGTCTTGCCCTGCCCCCGGGCATTCCTCATACCCTCCATGGGGAACCGGTGGCCAAGGTATATGTAATGAAGTGTTAATGGAAATTTGTAACCCAGCTTTTTTTCTATGTCCTCTATCCTGGTAAAATCTCTTGTTATCGAATTAGGATAAAATATTCCCCACATTATGGAGTCTGAAGCCGACAGTTTTTCATAAAGGGCTCTCGTTTCGGCATTCCAGTCAGGAAGCTCAGGCTTAAATGCTGTATTGAACCTTAGCTCCCCGCTTCGTTCAAGCTTTCTGAAGGAGCTGAGTATCTGCTGTATTACTTCCTTCTGCCTGCTCTGTGAGCTGCAGCGGATAAAGCAGCTGTGGAACTCCCTTTCTCCTGTGATGAAGAGCGCATGTGTATACTCATTCTGGTCCTCCCGGCTTGTGACTGCAGGCTTCCTTGCGAATTCCAGTATTCTGGTCCTGATACCGTTGATGCTCCGGTATTCATTGGTAATGAGGCTTATATTATTAGCTTCGCGGTATTCGGAATCAAGTATGTATTTATACAGGTATGTATTGAAGTAACCGTCTATGTCCCCATAGGGTGAGCGCTCCCTGGAAAGCTTGATATCCATGTCCGGACTGCTTATCCTTATAAAAGCAGGTAAATAATCTGTGTCAATGCTCATATGTGCGGGCACCTTCAGCTGAAAGCCCAATTCGGTGCATCTGATCTCCTTGTAGCTTATCTCCTTCTTTAAAGGTTCTTCCTTGCTCACAACTTTCCCAGCGGCCGGTACCCTTTCGACTGCAGTTATACTTTGCTCTTTGATCCCGCTCTTTTCAAGCTCAATATTTCCATAACCGAAATTCATAACTGTTACTATCATTAATACTATCGCAACTACAATAAAAGAGCTTTTAATATTATCACTCCTTTTTCAAATGACACTTATTGTTTTATATTGTCACTGTAAGGAGTGCTTTTATGCTGGATAATTTAGGCTGAAAAATAGAAAATGCCAATGGGAGAAGCCTCCTATTGACATTTTCCTTGCGGCATATTTATCAGCTTGTTCTATTTTAAAATATTGACGGCACTGCGGATATGTTCCGCTGCCTTCTTTTCCAGTACTGCGCACTGCCGGACAAGTGCTGCAATGCTTTTCCTTGTTTCCGGCACTGCCAGGGCTCCGGCACATTTCTCACTCATTGCGAAACCCTCCAGCAGCCTGCCCATCTCCATTGAAAGCTGATGCTCCTGCTTATATAGCTGTGCTGCGGCATTGAGCTCGCTGCTTGCTTCAGGGAACATACCAGCTTCCTGTTCAAGAAAAGCAGACGCATACCACCGGCCTTCCCCAACCATTGTCATGGCGTCACACTGGCACATCAGCCGCTCCATCAGCATTGGCAGCGGTGCGTCCCTGGGAAATTCGCTTTCTTTTGACAAAGCCGCAGCCCAGGCTTCATAAGCCTCATAACCTCCCGCATGGTCATTGACCCTTGGTGTTTCAATAATACTCAGGGCATATTCAAGTGTGTCCATAAGAAAACTCTTTTCTTCAGGCAGCTCAAGGCTTTCACCAATTGCCAGCAGAGCAATGGTTTCGGGATACTCATACCAGCCTTTCCTGTTGTAATACCCACAGGGCTCTTTGCCTATGCCTGCTGAAAATTCAGGCATATCCTGGAAAAAATTCCAGCCCGTAAGTGTTTCTCCAGCTTCCTTATAGCCTGCTATGATGCAGGCCTCCGGCGGCCCTATGATGCCGAAGCCTATAAGAGGCCTGCCGCAATCGATTTCATTTCTGATAAGCTCTGCAAAGGAAGCTTTTTCACCTGCTTTTATATTTGACATTTTTGCCGGTGAATTCTCAAATACATAACGGCCTTCCTTACCGGGCTTGCACAGCATTACAAACTCTCTTCCCGCAGTCTTCAAGGCTCTGCGCAGCGGCTCTGTCGGATCCTCCTTGATATTCATGATATCTACATTTCCGCCATCCCAGAATTTTGTATTCCACATCAGGCGGAAAGCTGCTCCCGAGCCTGCCATAAGCCTGGCATAGCTGATATCCTGCCCCATATATGTGAGACACGCCCTCAGACAGGACACAAAGGGCGTCAGCTCAGCCTCCTGGCCGAAGTAGCTTACGCGGGGCACAACCCCATACAGCATGCCATAGTCCTTTTTATTCTCTGATACATTATCAATATTCATTACTACACTCTCCTCCGATGAAACCGAGGGGCCGTAGATTCCCGGGACGATTAGCCTGTGACTGACCGGATGCCTGCTTTGCCGGAATTCCGACGGAGTCATTCCGAAGGCTCTCTTAAATGCTCTTATGAAAACATCATGAGAACCAAAATAGTAAGTCATGGCTATATCCGATACAGGCCTTTTGGTGTGTACCAGCTCCGAAGCTGCATGGCAAAGCCTTCTATGAGCTATATACCTTGCAAGGGTCTGTCCGGTAGCATCCCTGAAGACTGCACGGAAATGTGCAAGTGAAAAACCGGCCGTTCCGGCTATCTCATCCGCGGAAATCTCTTCCGCCACACGGTTTTCAATATAGTCCAGCATTGTTTTTACAAATAGACTGTTATCCATAACATCACCTCCGGAGGATATCTCCATTATATACCACATATCCGTACTCTACTCGACTTTTTTAATGAAACATTCAAAAAAAGCAGTATGATTCGACGGCTTTCTGATTGAACACAAACTAAAGAGCAGCTATATATAGCCTAAATATGCTCATACAGAAATTGTTTATGGCTCTTAGCAGCGAAGCCTTAGAAAAATCGTATGCGAGGCAAGGATGCCGAGCAAGCTTTCACAGGCCAAGGATGGCCGTTGAAAGCGTTAGGTCTTTCTTAGGCTGAGTTGCTTAGTGCCATCAATTTCTGTATATGCATATGTGGCTATATATGGCTGCTCTAGTCTTATGCTAACTAATATTTACATGTTTTCAGGAGTCTCTATACCCACCAGGCCCAGTCCTGTCTTTATTACCGTACCTACTGCCTTTGTAAGCTGCAGTCTTGCATCTTTTACATTTTCCTCAGCATTCAGGATCGGATGCGTATTGTAGAACTTGTTATATGCCTTGGCAATCTCCGTTATATGACGGATAACCACAAAGGGCTCATATCTCTCTACCGCTTCCCTGACTGAATCCTTGAAAGCCCCTAAGAGCTTCACCAGCTGGAATTCGTCCTCGGTGGAAAGATAGCTCAGGTCGGCTGTTTCAGGCACATTTCCCGCCTTTCTCAGTATGCTCCTGCCGCGTACATAGGTGTACTGCACATACGGGCCGGAATCCCCGTCGAAGTTCAATGCATCCTCCCAGGTAAATACAACATCCTTCTCCCTGTTATTCTTAAGGAAGGTATAAAGGATCGCTCCCATGCCGACCTTCCTTGCAACCTCTTCCTTGTTCTCCAGGTTCGGGTTCTTGTTCTCTATTACCTCCAGAGTCTTGTGAACAGCCTCATTGATTACATCCTTTGCAAAAACAACATCGCCTTTCCGGGTCGAGAGCTTCTTATCCGCAAACTTTACAAGGCCGTGGCCTATATGCACGCAGTTCTTGGACCACTCAAAGCCCATAAGCCCCAGGGTGCTGAAAATCTGGTTGAAATGCAGCGACTGTGTGCCTCCGACAACATATATGTTCTTGTAGAAATCATAGGTCCTTTTTCTGTATATAGCTGCAGCCAGATCCCTTGTGGCGTAGATGGTAGCCCCGTCAGATTTCAGTATGAGTATCGGAGGCAGGCCGAACTGCTCCAGATCCACGATTTTCGCTCCGTTGCTGTCCTTAAGCAGGTTTTTGTCGCGAAGCATCTGGACAACCTCATCCATCTTGTCACTGTAGAAGCTTTCTCCTGCATAGGAGTCAAACTCAACGTTCAGTGTTTTATACAATTCACTGAATTCTCTGAGACTCAAATCCTTAAACTTCTGCCACTCCCTGGTTACTTCAGGGTCCCCTTCCTCCAGCTTCTTAAAGTTAGCCCTGGCTTCATCCTCCAGAGTGGGGTCCTTTTCTGCTTCTTCATGGAATTTGACATAAATTCTGAGAAGTTCATTTATAGGCTCCTTCTCAAGTGCTTCTTCATTCACCCATCTCTTATAGGCTGATATCAGCTTGCCGAACTGGGTTCCCCAGTCCCCGAGATGATTGATCCTTATGGTGTTGTAGCCTGAGTGTCTGTAAACCTTCTCAAGAGCACTGCCCAGCATCGTATTGAAGAGATGACCCACATGAAACGGCTTTGCTACATTAACGGAAGAAAATTCTACTATAACATTCTTGCCTTTGCCATCTTCATTGCTTCCGAATTTCTCACCCCTGGTTAATACTTCATCAACAATCTGCTTTATGTATTCGCCTTTGTTAATGAAGAAATTCAGATAGCCTCCTGCTGCCTCAGCCTTTTCAACTACACTGTCGGCCTGCACCTTCCCGGAAAGCTCGGCAGCGATCATATTGGGTGACTTTCTCATAACCTTTGCCAGCTGGAAGCAGGGGAAGGCATAATCCCCCATGTTTGCCTGAGGTGGAATCTCAATAAGTCCCATAATTTTATCTAATTCCATATCCACTAAACCACTTATTCTTTTAGCAACTTCCACTTTAAAATCCATACATATCCCTCCGATATCATTTATTATATATAAAATTAATTATTAAATACTTATATAGCATTACATAGTCACAGTGTATCAGGTTTTTGCTCCGTGCCTCGTGCTTCAGAAAGCCTTCGGAGCTTTTTACGGACGGCCAATAGCCGTCCCTACGCCCCCCGCAACCCCGGAACCTCGCAACCTCGCAACCCGGCGCAAGCCAAATAAAAAAACTCCATCTCAACAAAGAGACGGAGTTACCGCGTTACCACTCTAATTGGCAGATTGCCAGGTGTGCATCACCATGAGCAAAAGCCCTCTCAAACCTTTATCGCAGGCCTGCGTCCGGTTTACTTGAAGCTGCTGCCTTTTTGACCGGAATCTCCCCGGCTCTTTTCACAGTGTCACTAGTGCCGGGCTTTCACCTTGCCCCGGCTCTCTTTGAATAATGACCTTCCACTACTTTTCCGGATCATAGAAATGCAATATGAATATTTATATTTTATTCAATTATATAGAAATAGTCAATACTTTTTGTTAGTCACCGCTCTATTTCCATCCGGTCGATGATGAAGCTTCTTTCCAGGGATATGCTGCTGCTGTTGCCTCCGCATTTGGGACAAGTCATATTATCACCTCTTGCAAAAACCAGTCCGCAGCGGCGGCATCTCTCTGCCGACTGACCATAACTTATATATATATCTGCCTTGCCGGCGGCAGTACCTCTGAGAATATTCTCCAGGTAAGCTGAGGTATTACCTCTGAAATACATCCCTTTGCCCGCCGTCAGCCATATCCTGCTTATTCTTTTTGCTCCGTTCTGTGCCGCTGTATCTTCTATAACCTTGAGAAAAGCTTCTGTTAAAGGAAACTTCTCCATTTTTCCCTTACCCCCTTTTGTACAGGACTTCAGTAAAATATATGCCTGTACATCAGAGGATATTCGCAAAAAAAACCATCCCGGAAGGAGGATGGAAGATGGAGGTTTGGTTAAATTCCGGGATGGTTATTGTTAATTATTTTACGCAGGCAGCTCCTCTTAAGAGTGCTTCCTTATTGAGTGGAATGACGCTGGCCTTTTTGCCGGTGAATATTTCGGTAATGATCTCCATTATGGTATCTTCTTTTGCAGCGCCTGATAATGCAAGGTATGCTCCCAGCATGACCATGTTGGCGATTTTTCCCGTTCCCAGCTCGTTTGCTATATCATTTGCAGGTACATAGTAGATTTTGATATCATCTCTTGTTGCTCTCTTGTCTATTAAAGAACTGTTTATCAGTAGTATTCCACCTGGAATTACATCGTTTTCAAATTTGTCCAGTGAAGGTCTGTTCATTACTATAGCTGCTGTTGCTTCGGTTACTATCGGTGCGCCTACAGGCTCCTCTGATATTATCACGTTGCAGTTTGCTGTGCCTCCACGCATTTCGGGGCCGTAAGAAGGCAACCATGACACATTTTTCCCTTCCTTAAGAGCTGCTTCAACAAGTATTTTTCCCATAGCCATGACTCCCTGCCCTCCGAAGCCTGCCATTATAATTTCATGTGCCATTATTTCACCTCCTCAGGATTTCTATAGTTTCCAAGCGGATAATATGGTATCATGTTTTCTTCAAGCCATTTCAATGCTTCTACAGGAGTCTTGCCCCAGTTTGTCGGACAGGTGGACAATACTTCTACCAAGGTAAAGCCCTTGCCTTCCATCTGAGTCTGAAAAGCCTTCTTTATAGCCTTTTTCGCCTGAATTACATGCTTTACATCATGTACAGAAACTCTTTCAACAAATACCGCCTTAGGAATGGTTGCAAGCATCTCGCTTACCCGGAGGGGCATGCCGGCATGGTTCTCGTCCCTTCCGTACGGTGCTGTGGTTGCCTTCTGTCCGACAAGGGTTGTCGGAGCCATCTGGCCGCCTGTCATACCGTATATTGCATTGTTCACGAATATTGTGGTTATCTTTTCGCCTCTCATTGCCGCATGGACAATCTCAGCAGCGCCTATTGACGCAAGGTCGCCGTCGCCCTGATATGTGAATACGGCGGACTCAGGATTGACCCTCTTTATACCAGTTGCAGCAGCCGGAGCCCTTCCGTGAGCTGCTTCCTGCATATCACAGTTAAAATAATCATATGCGAAAACAGCACATCCGACAGGTGCCACCCCAATGGCATTATCTAAAAGATTAAGCTCATCAAGCACTTCTGCCACAAGTCTGTGTATTATTCCATGAGTGCAGCCGGGACAATAATGGAAAGGCTTATCAGTCAGTCCCTTTGTTTTTTCGAATACAACTGCCATTACTTTGCACCCCCTAAAATCTTCTTGGCTTCTTCAACAATCGCCTTGGGAGTCGGAACCATTCCGCCTGTTCTTCCATAGAAATGCACCGGCTTCTTTCCGTTCACACCCAGCCTTACGTCCTCTACCATCTGCCCCATGCTCATTTCAACAGTCAGGAAGGCTTTTACGCTGGCCTGCGCCGCTGCTTCCTCAATGGCTTTGTATGGGTATGGCCATAGTGTTATAGGTCTTATCAATCCGGCCTTTATTCCATCTTTTGCAAGGGAATTTATTGCATTCTTAACTATTCTTGCAGTTGTTCCATATGCTGTGAAAACGATCTCTGCGCCTTCCAGGTTGTAGGTCTCGACCTTCAGCTCATTCTTTTCTATTTCAGCATACTTTTCAAACAGCTTGAAGTTATGCTTTTCACATTCAGCAGGATCTATGAACAAGGAGTTAACAACGTTAGGTTTTCTCATCCCTTTGGTTCCCACTGTAGCCCATGGTTTTTCCGGCAGGCTTCTCTTTTTTATCTCGGTGAATTCCACCGGCTCCATCATCTGTCCTATCATACCGTCCCCGAGGATCATTACAGGATTCCTGTACTGGTCTGCTATGTCAAAGGCCTCCTGTACCAGGTCAACAGCTTCCTGTACCGACGACGGTGCAAGTACTACCAGCTTGTAGTCCCCATGTCCGCCGCCCTTGGTGGCCTGGAAATAATCCGACTGTGCAGGCTGTATCCCGCCGAGGCCAGGGCCCCCTCTAACTATATTGACTACTACGCAGGGCAGCTCTGCTCCTGCTATATATGTTATCCCTTCCTGCTTCAAGCTTATTCCCGGGCTTGATGAGGATGTCATTACTCTCGCACCGGAACCTGCTGCTCCATAAACCATATTGATAGCAGCTACTTCAGATTCTGCCTGAAGAAAGCAGCCACCGTCGATCTGGGGCAATCTCATCGCCATGTACTCTGGTATCTCATTCTGTGGTGTTATAGGATAGCCGAAGAAAAATCTGCAGCCCGCTTTGATTGCTGCTTCAGCTATAGCCTCGTTGCCCTTCCATAATTCCTTAGCCATTTAAGCTTCTACCTCCTCTTTTTATCTTTCTACTTTTATAACAACATCAGGACATATCCTTGCACAGGAAGCACATCCCGTACATTTGTCCATATCCTTGACTGTAGCAGGATGATAGCCCTTGACATTAATCCTGTCCTTGTCCATGACAACTATTTTAGCAGGACACACTGTGGTGCAAAGTTCACAACCCTTGCATCTGTTCTCATCAAAAATTACCTTACCCATTACTTAACCTCCTTATAATTTTATGAATAGTAACATTGTTTGCGCTGTAATCAGTCTTCCCATGGCTTCTTCATGTAAATGTCTATAGGGAACACCTCTCCTTGAAGCCCGTCTGGAAGCATATCAACAAACTTCTTTTCAACAACCACATATTTTATGGGAAGTCCCAGAATCCTGGAAACATCCTCGCACAGTTTCTGTCCCTTCATTATGTCCTCCACTGTAGTATTACCGCAGAGGTGGGTATTATTGACCAATGCCGTTACCTTTTGCCTGGAGCCGTCCTCTATGGACCTCAGGTAGCTTATGGCTCCATCAACGGTACTTGTCTGATGCCTGTTGGCATTAAGTACAAAAAGCATTTCATAGGGTTCCTTGTCAAAATACTCATGATACCTTCCCAAAGCCCTTGCACCTACCTTGTCTCCGCCTACATCCAGCACCACCTCATAGGAGGTATCCTGCAGCACTGAATATATTTCGGGGGAAAGAGCGGGCAGGTCCCCAGACAACCCCTTTATTGAAGAGGATATGACCCTTATTCCCTTTTCTGCAAACTGTGGTTCTATCTCCCTTGAACGGAAATACGGATTCACAATGTCCAGGTCAACTATTGCAGTTTTTTTACCTGTCCCTGCAAGTCCGAAGGTATAATTGACAGCGAACTCTGTCTTTCCGCTGCCGTAATGTCCTGTTATTATTCTGATTCTTTTTTCATTGAACATATTATCATCCCTATCTGGCTCGTGGCTCAGAAAACCTTCGACGCCTATTCTGGCGAACACTGTTCGCCCCTACAGCCCTGAATCCCGTAACCTGCAAAGCCTTTCCCTAAATCTAGCGACTAATGACTAGTAACTTACACGTATTCCTTCGCATTTTCCTCTTTACGAAGTACTCTCAAGCCTCCCTCGGCAAGGGCTATCATTTCGTCCTCACCGGGATATATCCTTACATCACCTATGAACTCAACCATTTCCTTTATCCAGCCTGTAAGAAGCTTGTCATAAGCAAGACCTCCGGTAAGGCACACTGCATCCACCTTGCCTTCAAGCACTGCGGCACAGGCTCCTATCTCCTTGGCTACCTGATATGCCATTGCCTTATATACAAGCTCTGCATTCTTGTCACCGGCTTCTATCCTTTTTTCGACTTCCCTGCCGTCGTTGGTATCCAGGTATGCTACAAGGCCGCCTTTACCCGTCACTTTCTTTTTCATTTCATCTATTGTATACTTGCCTGAAAAGCAGAGCTTCATCAAACCGCCGACAGGCAAGCCTCCTGTTCTTTCAGGAGAAAAGGGGCCTTCACCGTCAAGAGCATTGTTAACATCCACTACTCTGCCCTTTCTATGTGCGCCTACAGATATTCCGCCCCCCATATGGGCAATGATGAGGTTCAATTCCTCATATTTCCTGTTAAGGTCAGCTGCTGCCCTTCTGGCAACAGCCTTTTGATTCAACGCATGAAATATGCTTATCCTCTTTATCTCAGGCATACCTGAAAACCTTGCCACTTCATCCATTTCATCCACCACTACCGGGTCTACAATATATGCCGGTATGCCAAGCTGAGATGCTATTTCACTGGCTATTATCGCTCCCAGATTTGAAGCATGCTGTCCCATCGGTGCGTTTTTAAGATCTTCCAGCATTTTCGCATTTACGCTGTAGGTACCGCCTTCCATGGGCTTCAGCAATCCGCCTCTTCCCACAACTGCACTAAGTCTGGTGATATTGATTCCATTAGCATTCAATGTGTCCAGTATGACGTTCTTCCGGAACTCATACTGGCCGATTATCGTACTATAAGGACCAAGCTCCTCGTTTGAATGTCTGAGCGTCTGTTCCAGCACAGGCTTTTCATTGTCGAATATAGCTATCTTCGTCGATGTGGAGCCCGGATTAATGATCAGTAATCTGAATGTCTCCTGCATGACCAAATTACTCCTCCTCAAAATATATTATAGGCATTTCGCCTTATGGACGGCCACTGGCCGCCCCTACATCCATTCATGTACGGGCGATTCATGAATCGCCCCTACCTCAGAAACCTCGTATCTCGTATCTAAATATTCGCCATAAGCGCTCCTATGGCAATGGAATTCAGCTTGGCTTCGTCGGAATCGGCACGGGAGGTCAATACCACCGGAGCCTTTGCGCCTACTATTATTCCTGCATTCTTGGCCCTGGCAAAGAACACCATTGATTTGTAAAGCATATTCCCTGCTTCTATAGCCGGAACCATCAATATATCCGCATAGCCTGCAACAGGATGGTTTATTCCCTTGTGCCTGGATGCTTCCACCGATACTGCGTTATCCAGGGCAAAAGGACCACCGACAGTACAGCCTGTAAGCTCCCCAGTTTCGTTCATTCTTACCAGCTCTGCCGCATCAATGGTTGCCTGCATCTTGGGATTGACCTTTTCCAGCGCTGCCAGCATGGCAACCTTCGGATTGTCATTTCCCAAAGCGTTAGCTACCTTCACGGCATTCTCCACTATCTGCTTCTTCTGCATAAAATTCGGTGCAATATTCATTGCTGCATCTGTTACATAGAAAAGCCTGTCATAGCCCGGTACATCAAATACTGCGACATGGGAAAGCACATTCCCGGTTCTTAGTCCTATTTTCTCATCCAGCACTGCTTTCAAAACCACAGAAGTATCAACAAGTCCTTTCATAACGATCTGTGCTTTGCCTGTCGAAACCAGTTCAACAGCCCTTCTGCATGCCTTATCCTTTTCTTTAATGTCAATTACCTCAAATTTATTTATATCCACTCCGCAATCCTTAGCGGCTTTTATAATTTCATCCCTGTCACCAACCAGTATTGCATCTGCAATCCCCAGGTCCTTTGCTCCGTTGACTGCCCTTAGAACCTCAACATCCTGGGCTACAGCCACTGCAATGATTTTAGGTCCCTGTTCCCTGGCAGCCTTAATGATCTCATCAAAGGCTTTGATCATCTATTTCACCTCTTCCTCGTAAATCTTCGCTTCCTCTTCACCCTTAAGCACTCTTGCAGCGCCTTCTGCAAGCGCCTGCATCTCATCTTCTCCTGCATATACCTTGACCGGTGCTATGAATTCCACTCTACGGCTTATCCTGCCGCACAGAAGCCCCGAGTATGCCAGGCCTCCGGTAAGGAGGATCGCATCAACCTCTCCTTTTAGTACAGTTGCCATTCCGCCGATTTCCTTCGCTATCTGGTATGCCATTGCATCAAATACCATATCTGCATTTTTATCCCCTGCTTCAATCATCTTTACCACATCTCTGGCATCATTCGTTCCAAGATATCCTACCAGTCCTGCCTTGCCTACCAGCTTTTTCTTCATTTCGGCCTGAGTATATTTACCGGAATAGCACATCCTTATGACATCTCCGACAGGCACCCCTCCTGCCCTCTCAGGTGAGAAAGGACCTCCGTCGTTGGCATTGTTCACATCAACTGTTCTTCCTTTTAGCAAAGGTGCTATTGATATTCCTCCACCAAGATGGGCTACTATAAAATTCAGCTCTTCAAGACCTTTACCCATATCCCTGGCTGCTCTTCTGGCAACAGCCTTTATATTCAAAGCATGAACCAGAGACTTTCTCTGTAATTCGGGCATCCCGGAAATTCTGGCTATATCATCAAACTCATCTACGGCAACAGGATCTACAATAAATGAGGGTATTTCCTCCTTATCGGCTATTCCTTTGGCAATTATCCCCCCAAGGTTCGAGGCATGCTCCCCCTGTACACCGATTTTTAAATCCTCAATCATTTCCCCGGTAACTTTGTAGGTACCTCCGGGCATCGGCTTCAGGAGCCCGCCTCTGCCAACCACCGCAGATAGACTTTCAGTGCTGATACCTGATTCCTTCATCCAATCCAGTATCATATCCTGCCTGTACTCATATTGATCAGTGATTTTTTCAAATTTGGCGATCTCCTCTGCAGAATGACTGAGATTCTTCTGGAGTATGTTTTCCTCGCCCTTAAAAATCGCCACCTTTGTAGAAGTTGATCCAGGATTGATTGCCAATATATATTCTCCCGCCACTGTCTCACCGCTCCTTAAATTTATTCTTGTTTCATGTTACGCATTTCGCGATCCGGGAAATGGCTTCGAAGATTTACCCGAATACTCGTATCTCGTATCTCGTATCTATATTTATACTTATGCAAATAATGTGCCACAAACTTTGTCAAAAAAAACAAAAACCTGCGTTTCCGCTTATAGCAAGGAAAACAGGTTCAAAATTCTTTATAACGTTTGTAAATATTTTTGAAATACCTGTATATGAGTACAAAATTTAGAAAAATATGAACAACCGATATTTATTTTGCATATAATTGCGTGCAAAATATTGCAAATACACTTTACTTTTGCAACTTTTTGCACGCAATTATATCATCATACCGGACTTCACTCAAGTCCGTATTTCTCCAGTTTATAGTACAGACTCCTCAGCGATATGTCCATAAGCCTGGCTGCTTTAGTCTTGTTATTACCGCACTCTTTTATGATCCGGGCTATATACTTCTTCTCAGCCTGTTCAATGATATCCTCCAGGGTCATAGCGCTTCCCTCATCGCTTTCATACCGGACAACAGGGATATCACCTTTTTCTACAAGCCTTTCAAACTGCGGGAGATGGGTTTCCAGTATTACCATATCATTTATTTTCATATTTATTATGGAACGGCCTATGACATTCTCCAATTCTCTGACATTCCCCGGCCAGTTGTACTCCTTAAGCTTCTGCACAGCTTGATGTGCGATATCCTGAACATTGCGCCCGTACTGTTGATTGAATTTCTTTATGAAGAATATGGACAGATCATAAATATCCCCTTTGCGCATCCTCAGGGGCGGGATCTTTATAGGCAGCACATTGAGCCTGTAATACAGATCCGCCCTGAACCTGCCGCCGTCTATTGCCGCTTCAAGGTCAACATTAGTAGCAGCTATGACCCTGACATCTATGTTTATTGATTTGTTACCCCCTACTCTTACAAACTCCCTTTCCTGGAGCACCCTGAGAAGCTTTGATTGAGTACCCTGGGGTATCTCCCCTATTTCATCAAGAAAGATAGTACCTCCACTGGCTTCCTCAAAGAGACCTTTCTTTCCGCCTTTTTTAGCCCCGGTAAAAGCTCCTTCCTCATATCCGAATAGTTCTGACTCCAGAAGCGTCTCTGGGATCGCTGAACAATTCACCCTGACAAACTTTCTATATTTCCTCTCACTCGCATTGTGAATGGAATGGGCAAATATCTCTTTGCCGGTACCGCTTTCGCCTCTCAGCAATACAGTCACCGGGATTTCTGCAGCCTTCCTTGCTTTTTCTATTGCCGCCAGAAGCAGCGGGTCCTTCCCTATTATATCTTCAAAGGTGTACTTGGCTTCCAGGCTTCTTATGATATCCTTGGCATTCTTCAGCTCGCTGGTAAGCTTGGTTATCTCCGACATATCGTGTATTACTCCCACGCTTCCCCGCAGTTCCCCGTCCACTATTATAGGAGCGGCATTGACCAGTACCTCCTTATGAGCAGGTCCTACCTTCATAAGAGCACCCTTGACAGGTTTTTTTGTCTTGATTACCTTCATATGTATGCTCTCGCCTTCTGCTATATCAACAGTGGCAGGTTTTCCTATGACATCCTTTTCCGGCAGTCCGGTTATCCTGGTATAGGCAGGGTTGATCATTACTCCCAACCCCTTCTGATCCACAACAGATATGGCATCCTGGGTAGAGTGAAAAATCGCCTCAAGCATGCTTTGCATTTCCTTCAGGTTTGTTATCTCCTCCGCAAGCTCTATAACGTCCGTGATATCCCTGAATACTGCAATAGCTCCTATTATTCTGCCTTCCTTGTCCTTGACAGGCATCCTGTTGGTCACTATTTTGATGCTGCCGAGATTCTGCTGCCTGTTTAATTCCGACTCACCGGTTTTCAGTATATAAGGCAGTCTTGTATCCAATACCACATCAGCCACATACTTCCCCAGCGCATCCTCCGCATTTGTTCCGGTGAGCCTTTCAGCAGCTTTGTTGAACAGTGTGATTATGCCGTCGGAATTGACAGCGATCATCGCGTCATGAGTAGAGTTCAGTATCAGTTCTATATCTCTTTCCATAAAAAAACCTTCCTCACGAATCTTTTATATACGGGAGCCTAAGAAAAGCCTTCGAAGTCCGTACGGGCGATTCATGAATCGCCCCTACTCCTGAGACCTCGCACCCGTTTATAATGGCCTAAAGGTTTGTATTATCCTTTCAGCGGCCTTCATGCCGTCTACTGCTGCACTCATTATTCCCCCTGCGTAGCCCGCACCCTCACCTATGGGATAGAAATTCCTCAGGGTTTCACTTTCGAAGTTCTCCATCCTGACTATTCTAATGGGCGCAGAGGTCCTCGTCTCAACCCCGGTAAGTACAGCGTCACTGTCTGCAAAACCTTTTATCCTTCTGTCGAAATCCCTAAGGGCCTCCTTCATGGTAAGCGTCACATATTCAGGAAGGCACTGATGCAGGTCAGAGGGCTTTATCCCAGGGGTATAGCTGGGTTTGACCGCGCCTGTTGCCTGAGATACCTTTCCCAGAAGGAAATCCCCTACCAGCTGCACAGGGGCATGGAAATTCCTGCCGCCCAGTTCATATGCCTTACCCTCCCAGGTTCTCTGGAACTCCACCCCTGATAAGGGGTGACTGCTTCTGAAGTCCTCGGGAGATACCGAAACAACCAATGCGCTGTTTGCATTCTCCTTATCTCTTTTGTATTCACTCATCCCATTGGTGACAAGCATTCCTCTCTCTGAGGCTGCAGCCACCACCTGGCCTCCGGGGCACATGCAGAAGCTGTAGGCAGCCCGTCCTGTGGTATTGCTCCTGGTGGTAAGCAGATAATCCGCCGCTCCAAGTACCGGATGTCCGGCAAAGCTGCCGTATTGGGCTTCATCAATCATGCTCTGCAGGTGTTCGATCCTCACTCCTATGGAGAAAGGCTTGGGCACAATATCCACACCTTTGTCGAACAGCATGGAGTATGTATCCCTGGCACTGTGACCCAGTGCTGCTATAATGATATTTGATTCAATGGTCTCCTTACCGTTTACAACAACAGCCCTTGCGACACCGTTATCCGCCAATATGTCTGTGACTTTGGAGGAAAACCTCACCTCTCCTCCAAGCTCTATAATCCTGTTCCTGATATTCTTAATCACATTCTTCAGTATATCGGTTCCTATATGAGGCTTGCTCAGGTATAGTATCTCTTCAGGTGCGCCTTCATCTATAAAGGTTTTCAGGACCGTGCCGATTCTTTCATCCTTTATTCTTGTTGTAAGCTTTCCGTCGGAAAAGGTGCCTGCCCCTCCCTCGCCAAACTGCACATTGGAATCTTCATCAAACACACCATGTCTGAAAAATGTGTTTATTGCCTCTGTTCTTTTATCTACGTCACTGCCTCTTTCAAGTATAAGCGGCCTGTACCCGTGCTGTACTAAAATTAAACCGGCAAATAATCCTGCCGGTCCGCTGCCTATTATTATTGGCCTGTTATTTATTTTTTCACTGCCATAGACCAGCTCTTTTTTTAAATTCTTCCGGTCTGTCTGCTCATTAAGCATTATTACATCCTTTACCCTGCGGTACTGGGAAAGGCTTATGTCCTGCGCCAGCTCAACCTCTGCGGAATACACTACCAGAACATCCTTCTTGTTTCTTGCATCCACAGATCTTCTCAGAATCCTGATGCCCCTTATATCCTTCTCACTTATGCCGAGCCTGCCGGCAGCAAGGAACCTGACCATGTCAAGGTCACTGCCCGAAGTAATCTCTCTGACAGGCTGCTTCAGGTTATTTATCTCAAAACGCACTTAACCATCTCCATATTCTGCAAACCATTGCTTAAAACGTTAGTTTTTAGTCGCTAGTCACTGGTCGCTAGTCTCTAGATTTTGGGTATTCCTTATTGGCATAAGTCTAGCCCAGCCTTCGAAGCTCTGTCCTAACCTGGTGACTAGAGTCTAGCGACTAGGGACTTATTGCGTGCCGCTCTTCTTCAGTACTACTTCCACCTGGGCCGGAGTTACGCTCATGACTTCGACCCCTTCCGGTGCCAGCCATAACAGATTCATGACATTTGTACCTTCTACAGCGTCCTTCAGGTCCACGTAAAACTTGACGGTACTAGATGCATCAAGCAGCAGGCTTTCTCCGCCTCTCAAAGCTGCAATCATGCCGGCCTTTATACTTTCCGGCTCCAGGCCTGCCGCAAGGTTCACATATTCAATGTTTTCTATTGTCACTTCCTGATATGTGATCTTTTCAATATCAACAAATATGCTTACTTTTTCATTGACATTCACAAGCTCGATACCGTCGGGTAATACAAGCCTTACTTCCTTTGATACATCTGCAGTTCCCTCAGTAATATCAATTTTCTCTGTTTTCAAGGAATTTATACCTGCAAGGGCTTGCTGCTTTCCGGTAATAAGTATTTCTCCGGGCTGTACGGAAATACTGTTTACCATATATCCTGCAGCCGGCTGCCCGGAAAGATCCATTTCCAGGCTTACACGCTTTGTGTTTTCTATAGGAATGCTTACTTCTACAGTACCGGGATCTATAGAGATGCCCTGGATATCCTTGCCGCTTTCATCCAGTACTCTTACAGGCAGGATCTTCTTCACTTCAGCATTCACACTGGCGATATCCACATCAACCCTGACATTCTTAATTTTGTTGATCTGGGATTCCGCGCCCGTTATGACAACATCATTAGGCGCTAATACCGGTGTCATAGCCGCCAGCCCCTGAGACGGGTTGCCCATTATATTCACGGTTACACTTTTTTGTATACTTACTCTTGGTTCAAGCACTACCTTCAGGCTTTCTATAGATTTCATCAGAATATTGACGCCTTCAGGAATGCCGTTAATGTTGATTTTTACAAAGTTCTCACCCTTCAGTCTGTGGCCTTCCAGGTCGGCAATGGCATCGACCGTGGTCTCATTAAGCTTATCCAGCACATCCTTTTTACCCTTTATCTTCAATGTAAGCTTAAAGTTATTGGGATCATTGACCATCACCATATTGCTTTTCTCAAGGAATACAGTATTAACCAGCCTTACCGGAACTATAATCTCCTTTGTCATCTCAGGATTCTGCTCGGTAATCACATAAAACCACAGCAGCAGTGCCAGCATAACAGAAAGTATCCTTATTGTTATATCCTTATTCAATAACTTATCACTCATTTCTGCTACCCCACTTCATCCAGATAGGAGCTTTGTTCTCTTTGGCTTTATATCCATTTTTGATTATTTCCTTCAGTGATTTGGTATCCAGATATCTTGACAGCCTACCCATCTTTGAAAAGGATACTACCCCTGTCTCTTCTGAAACTATTATTACAAGGGAGTCGGATATCTCAGTTATACCTATTGCCGCTCTATGCCTGGTGCCAAGCTCCTTGCTCAGATTCTGGCTCTGGGTCAGGGGCAGGAAGCACCCTGCAGCAGTTATCCTGTTTCTTCTGATAATAACAGCGCCGTCATGAAGAGGTGTATTCGGAACAAACAGATTCACCAGCAGCTCATTTGTTACTATGGAGTCCAGCTTGGTGCCTGTCTCTATGTACTCATTCAGACCTGTTTCCTGCTCCAGCACTATTATAGCGCCGATTTTATTCTTTGAAAGGTGTGTCACAGCGATATTTATCTCGTCAAGCATGCTGTCGATCTCCTGATCAAGCAGTTCACCCTTCACGAAGAACTTGCCTCTCCCAAGATGTTCAAGTGCACGCCTCAGCTCGGGCTGGAAAATGATCAGAATTGCAATAACTCCTACTGTCATGGCATTTTTCAGCAGCCAGTAAACAGCGTGGAAGCCCAGCAATTCACTAAGCTTGGTCGCAATTATAAGCATGGCTATACCCTTAATAAGCTGCTCCGCCCTGGTTTCCTTTATTAAATTCATTACCTTATAAATTATAATGGCGATTATTCCGATATCCACATATGTATTCCACATTTTAAGATATGGAAGCAGCTCCTTAAGCTCATTCACTTTAAAACACCTCTTATGATGCAATTTTTTTCATACTTTAATTATATAATAATCTTCCAGTTTTTAAATATTACAAATATGTTTCATTTTCATTTAGATACGAGATTCGAGATTCGAGACTCGAGTGTTAAGCACTGCCTTCGAAGTCCTTCCCTAGCCCTCGCATCTCGTATCTCGTATCTCGAATCTAGAAAAACAGATGTGTTACATACTGATCCAATATTACAAGTGCTCCTACTGCAAAGACATAATATGAGAAATATTTCATGCTGCCCTTTTTAATCAGTATTATCATAAACCTTACGGAAAAATAGCCTGCGATTGCCGCTGCAATGGTCCCCGCGGCAAGCGGAAGAGTAATGATGCCGGCGCCTCCCGCATCCAAAATATCCTTGACCTGGAAGGCTGCAGCACCCAGTATGGCTGGTATCGACAGCAGAAAAGAAAACTTGGCTGCAAACTCCCTGTCCAGGTTTCTCATAAGGGCACCTGAAATAGTAAGTCCCGACCTTGAAATGGCAGGCATGATAGCAGCTCCCTGCATGATCCCTATGAAAGCAGCATCCAGATAAGAGGTCTCATGGATATGCTTCCTTCCATTGTTAAGCTTTTCCGCAAAAAGGATTATCAAACCGGTGGCTATAAACTCAAAACCTAATGTGCTGCCGGTCTTGTACATTGCCTCAAAGGAGTCCTTGAACATGATTGCTATGATACCTGTTGGTATGGTACCTGCAACCAATAACCATGTAAGCTTCTGAAAGGGCCTCCTAAGCAGAGAAAATATATCCTTCCACAGCACCGTCACCACTGCTGCAAGTGTTCCCACGTGTACCATGGTATCAAACATAAGCGTCGGTTCATTTATCCCGAATATCTTTTGAAACAGCACCAGATGTCCTGAGCTGCTTATGGGCAGAAATTCCGTAAGCCCCTGTATGAGTCCGAGTATTATTGCCTGAATTGTGTTCATCTTTAAACCTCCTAGTGATTATTAACACAACACATATCATATTACATTATTCAAGGTGTTAAAAATCACAACCTTGATTCAGTGCCTCGCGTGCCCAAGAAGGGATATACGTTACGAGGCACTATATATATACACTGATATGTATACATTATAATTATGATACAATTTTCGTCATCATTCAATATATCTTCAGCAGTATTCATAACTGGTATTTATGTCCTAGTGATTATTAACACATCAGCTTTCATACCCCTCAGTGTGTTAAAAATCACAACCAATGCATTTCGCGAAATTCATTTTACATTCTTATTCAAATTTCGCGTAAATGCTTCCTTAGTTGTTATTGAATTCGCACTTCACCCAATGGGAATACTTTTGTGCGATCAATATTGACTCAGTGCCTCGCATGGCTCAAGAAGGGATATACTTTACGGGGCACTATAAAAGACAATTTGGGTGCGTTGCTTAGCAAAACACCCAATGACGAACAACCATATATTTAGACGAATAGAATTAGAATTTTCTTTCAAGCTGATCATTGATTATTTCAATGATTATTTCTTTTCCTATAGAGTCCGGCAGTTCCCCTGCACTTTTCAAAGCCTTATGTATATACTTCTCTGCAAGATTTTTTGATCTTTCAATAGCCTTTGAAGCATTCAAAACCTCATACAACGACTGACCCTTGTCCTTGTGCATCCTGCTCAAAGCCTCCATCACCTGTTCTCTGTATTCAGAACGGAGCGCATAAATTATCGGTAAGGTATATACTCCCTGTACAGCATCGCTTAAAAGAGGCTTACCCACCTTTACCTGATTTCCGGTCAAATCCAGTATATCATCAACTATCTGGAAAGCCATTCCTATATTGTTACCCAGCACCCCCAGCTTACTCACAAGCTTTCTTGAACATCCCGCCTTATAAGCGCCCATATACAGACTTATGGCAAATAACGCTGCAGTTTTTCCGCCTATTCTTTTAAGGTACTGCTTGACAGTGACGTCAGCGTCAAACCGCTGCTCATTCTGGGCTATTTCACTGTCACATATATAAGCTGAAGCTTTTGCCACCTGTTTCAGCATATTCAGGTCGGCATGCTCAGCTACCAGCATGAAAGCACGGGTAAGAAGGAAATCACCGCTGTATACTGCCACATCCTTGCCCAGAACAGAGTGCACCGTTTCTTTCCCCCTTCTGAGCTTTGCGTCGTCTATTATATCATCATGTATCAGAGTGGCCATGTGGATTATTTCCAGAGCCGCAGCCGTGCTGATTATTTCATCTCTGTCGTACTCACCAAAGGTACCTCCCAGTATTGTAAAAGCAGGCCTGAGTCTTTTGCCGCCGCTATCAACAAATCCCATCAAAGCTTCTTTAACCGTTTTATTTCTGGTTCTTAAAGATTTTTTAATAGTATCTTCTACAGCCTCCAGCTCTTTCTTTAAAAACTCATTATCATTCCACATCTGTATCACTTCCTATCCTGAGTATGTGCTTCATTGGTCTCAATGTATATTGTACAGCAAATCCTATAAATAATCCGGTGATCACTGCTGAAATCAGAAGCAGAGGAAGGTAATAAAAGAGCTTGGCATTCTGCACAATAATACTGGCCACCAATATCTGACCGACGTTGTGAAAAATAGCTCCTATCACGCTTATTGCAGGCAAGCTGAAAAGGCTGTTGAACCTTTTATACATTATTGCCATTGCCGCAGTACTTATCAAGCCTCCTATCAGGCTATATATGAAAGCTGAGACTCCTCCGCCGAATACAGAACCCAAAAAGGTTCTCATGGCTACAATCGCCAAAGCTTCTTTAGACCCGAAAAAAACTATTGCCATAAGGGATATGGCATTTGCCAGACCTAACTTGATTCCCGGAACCGGTACAGGTACAGGAATCATTCTTTCCACTATATGCAGTATCAGCGCCTGGGATACCAGAATCCCCAGCAGCACCATTTTTCTTGTTCTATTCATCACCATTCTCCTAATTAAGCATTTCGCGAAAAAACACTTTACATTCATAACTCAGATTTCGCGAAATGCTTCCTTGTTGTTATTGAATTCGCACTTTGCCCAATAGGAATACTTTTATGCGTTCAATATAAACATCAATATGAAACATCATCAACTAAAGCTTCCTCTTCCCCCTCAATGTATACGACAATCTTATTGGGAAGACATACTATACTTTGTCCCACTCTGCTCACCAATCCGGTTTTCTGACACACCTTGTCAGGGCAAATTACGTCACTGACGTAAGCTCCATTTTCATCAACCATAATATCTATATATTTCCCGTTTTTAAGATCTATATGGATTTCCTGCCGCTTCATGCCTGCTTTCATCGGAATTGTTTTATATACGCTTCCGTCAGTCTCTATCACTATCTGCCTCTCATCCTCCGACTCGCCCAGCTGATATACCGCAAACCAGGAAATCAGCGCTGCGACAAGTATAAAGATAATAACCAGATCTCCTTTTTTTACTTTCATAGCTCCTCCCTATTATTATCGAATTGGCACCGTTAAGGAATATTTTGTTTCGCTATATAATTTATTTCATCAGTATTATACAATATAAAATGCCTATAGTAATAGTATTGGTTTATTTATTTTTCGTATAATGCTATATGCTGTAACAAAGCCCAATTACTGCTATAACAGGTTACAGCAATCGTTTCATACCGAGTGAATTTAATTATCATTATTAATTTTATTGTTGCAATAATATTAATGTATCATATAGAATTAGATATGTAAATTTATTTAAATACATATTAAATAATTTCTTCACAATAATTTGGAGGTGCCATTTTGATACAAAATAAAAAAGCAAATCTGCTTGTCGCTTTGACTATATTAACTTCAATCCTGTTTTCCGGATGCCAGGCCAAGACACCCGCGGCTCCAGCAACACCCCTGTCAAAAACAAGCTTTCTTCTTGGAACGGTTGTTGAAATAACCGTACATGACAAGCAGGATGAAGAAATACTGGATAAAGCTCTTGCAAGGATATCCGAGATAGAAGCAAAAATGACTATAAATAATGCTGAGACGAGTGAAATCATGGCTTTGAACAGTGCTTCGGGTAAAAGTGAAGTGAAGCTTAGCCCTGATACCTTCTTTGTAATAGAAAAAGGCAAACAGTATTCTGAACTGACTGCCGGAAAGTTCGATATAACCGTCGGCACCATTGTAAAACTTTGGAACATTGGTACGGATTATGCGGCCGTGCCTGAGAAAAGTGAGCTGGAGAAAGCCGTAAACCTGATAGATTATACTAAGCTGGACCTCAACAAGGCCAACCTCACTGCCAGGCTTGAGGATCCCGGTATGAAGGTGGACCTTGGAGCAATTGCAAAAGGTTATTCTGCAGATGAAGTAGCCCGGGTTTTGAAGGAAAACGGGGTAAAGCACGCCATTATCAATCTGGGCGGGAATGTAATGACAGTTGGCGGGAATCCCAATGGAAACCCGTGGAATATAGGAATTCAGGATCCTTTCAACCCAAGAGGAGATTTTCTGGGGATTGTACCTATAAAGGATAAATCAGTGGTGACCTCCGGTACTTACGAAAGATATTTTGAGGCGAACGGCAAAAAATACCATCACATTCTGGATACAGCCACCGGCTATCCTACAGAAAACAATCTATACAGTGTATCGATCATAACCGACAAGTCGATAGATGGAGACGGATTATCCACTACCTCACTGCTGCTGGGGCTTGAGGAAGGGATCAAATTGATTGAAAGTCTTGAAAATGTTGAGGCCATATTTGTAACTGCCGATAAGCAGGTTTATGTTACTTCAGGTCTGAAGGAGGATTTCATACTTACCAATACTGATTTTAAGCTGGCGAACTAAAAGCTCCGGAGCATGTATCTGCTCCGGAGCTTTTCTCTATTATCCAATCCTTATATCAGGCATAGTAACGATAAGTACAAACAGAAGCAGCAGAACGAAAAGAAGCAGCAGCTGCTTTTTCAACACAATCCCTCCTGATCATCTGCAAAATATATTTGTAAATCCCTTCTTCACAAATGCTTTAGTAAATTATATGAGGGTAGGATTGTATTTCTTGCCTGAAATTTCTATAAATCTGTGATAGAATAGTGAATAACATATGAAAAGGGTGATTAATGATGGGAAATCCGACAATCGATAAAATCCTTGAAAAACTGGGGCAAAAGGACCTGCTGGATATTCTGGTAAATAAGCTTACCGCCTCTGAGCTGAATTCATTATTATTGGAAGTCTATAAAATGAAGACTGAAGCACTCTCTCCCGCAGAATTGTTAAATGGATATATTGCCAACAGGTTTGTCAAGCCTGCCTGCACAAATCCGCGGGAATACCTGCAGTTGGAGGCGGATTTCTATAGAATCGCAGAAGCTCTTTCCTTCACTCCGATCGAGCTGTCGCCGGTTGCACAGTTAGGCACCTGCTCCGTCATAGCTACTGTTAACCAGAACAAGGTCATATCAGCCTTAAGGGGTACTGAGGTTATGGCAGACGTCACCAATGCCCTGGCCCTGCATATTTGCAGTTTGATAAAGGAAATGGAGCCACAGGACCGGGAAGTGCATAGCCCTATAAGGTACTGCACCTCACACCGTCTTATAAGGACACAAAAATTTGATATTCCGGGCTTCAGCGCCCATTTTAAAATTTTCTGCATGGTAAGCTCAGGCAGGGATACCGGCTCATACGGCTTTGAAAAACAGCACCTTCTGGAGCATATAACAGCATATAAAGAGATATTGAGGCAGTTATTCCATATTGAGCATATAAAAATCAAGCTTATCAAGCGGGGTGGGTATACCGACCCCGAGGGCCTCGTTGATAGAATACTTCACCATATACATAACAATACGGATGGAATAAGCATACATACCGAAAACCCGGGTTCAGAGCATGACAACCAATACTATAAAGGCATCCAGTTTAAAGTAAATGTCGACATCAAAGGCAGTGATTTAGAAATCGCCGACGGTGGGTTTGTGGATTGGTCCCAAAAGCTTTTGGGCAACAAAAAGGAACGGATGCTTATAAGCGGGATGGGTGTGGATTTTTTACTGCGTTTAATGAAATGATAAAAATGGATGGGTCTTGACCCATCCGTCTTCATTACAGGCTCCTCAATGCCTGTTCAAGGTCTTCAATTATATCTTCCGCGTTTTCAAGCCCTACTGAAATCCGGACCATGCTCTCGGTCAATCCGAACTGCTCCAGCCGTTTCTTCGGGTATCCCCGGTGGGTCATGGCCGCAGGCACTTCTATCAGGCTTTCACAATCTCCCAAACTCACTGCAATCTTCGCCAATTTTACATTGTTCACCAGTTTTTTTGCCTCATTTATGCCGCCATCCACTTCAAAGCTGACCATAGCTCCAAAACCGCTCATCTGCTTCTTTGCAGTTGAGTATCCCCTGAAGCTTTCCAGGCCGGGATACATGACCTCCTTAATCCTGGAATGCTTTTGCAAATATCCGGCCAGCTCCATCGCATTTTTCTCATGCTGCCGCATTCTTACTCCCAGTGTCTTAATGCCCCGGAGCAGCAGCCATGCATTAAATGGACTCATTACACCGCCGAACTCGCTCATATAATCAAATTTCAATTCATGGATATAATCCGCATCTTTTGATACTGCTACGCCACCGATAGCATCTCCATGTCCGCATAAATACTTGGTCGTACTGTGAACTACCACATCCGCGCCAAGAATTAAAGGCTTCTGGAATAATGGAGTTGCAAAGGTATTGTCTATGACCACCTTCACATTCCTGCCTTTTGCTATCTCCACTACCTTGCCTATGTCAACCACATCCAGGTTCGGGTTTGAGGGGGTCTCAAAGTAGATGACCCTGGTATTTTCGTCTATCAAGTCCTTTAAGCATTCGGGACTATTCAGGTCAGCCACTTTATAGCCTACCTTGTACTTGGGCAGAACCTTTGTGACCACATTATAGGTGGAACCATACAAGGTTTTATGGACAATCACATTGTCTGAGGGTTTGAGCAGGGAAAAAAGGACAGAGCTGATTGCCGCCATGCCCGAAGCAAATGCGACGGCCCCTTCTCCTTCCTCCAATACCGTCATTTTGTCCTCGAATATCCGCAAGGTCGGATTATTTCCTCTGGTATATACATAATCATCGCTTTCAAAGCTCATGACCTTGTCAACATGCTCCATACTGTCAAAAGTAAAGGTTGATGTCTGGAATATTGGTGCATTTAGTGAGTTGCATGGGTTCTTTCCTCTTAACCCCCCATGTATCGAAAGAGTATCAAAGCCGTATTTCCTTCCGGTATTGTTCTTCATTTTCCTTCGCCTACCTCTGTCCGTATTGATTCAGATAAAAATTCCTCATTGCGTCAACATCCTTCTGATCCAACTCCACAACACCACCCAGAATCTGTGCAAAAATAACCGCTTTTGCTGATTTCTCAACTATTTGTGCGATCTTCATCGTCTCCTTGAGATCCTTACCTGCCGCAAGACAGCCGTGATTGGCAAGCAAGACGGCATTGCGGCCTTCCAGGGCTTCAACTGCGGCTTTGCCCAACTCCGGTGTACCCGGCAGACAGTAGCTGCCTACCCGCACGTTGCCGCCTACTATCTGAACCATATCTTCTGCTGCTGCAGGTATAGGCTTTCTCGCTATCGCCATTGCCGTACAGTATGTACTGTGGGTATGCACGACCGCATTGACATCCTTTCTATTCTTGTATACCTCCAGATGCATCGGCCACTCTATGGAAGGCTTCATATTTCCTGCAACGATGCGGCCCTCCATATCCATTATGACGATCCCCTCCGCAGGTATATCATTATAGTCAACTCCACTGGGCGTGATGGCCATGCAATCCTCTTCGGGAACTCTTACACTGATGTTTCCCCAGGTTCCCACAACCAGCTTTGTCTTTGCCATCTCTATCCCCGCTTCAATTATTTGCTTCCTTACTTTTTCATACTTAACTGTCGTCATTTGTGCCTCCATTTTTCATATATAATCAATATTTTAAAGCCATATAATAAGTCAGGGGATCGTTCCAATCAGCCTTCCCCTGACTTATTACAGAATTCACCAATCCATGTTTAATCCTGCATAGCTCCTGTAACCAGCATACCGATTGAACCAAGACCGGCTATGAGGCAGACGCCCATGGTACCTGCTCCGCCTGCAGCAAAGCCTGCGCTGAATACAGCCTGATTTGCACCGAAGGCCGCCATAAGTCCGCCGCCCATACCGACAACAATGCTTACAACCATCAGAACCGCTCCAAGCCTTGCCACTTTGCCGCCCTTAGGCAGATCTTCCTCAGGCATGATTTCCGTCCAGAGCAGATCCCATTTCTTGATCCTGGGATATAGAACTATCAGGAGCGGAATCCCCAATACAATGGAAGGAATGGAATTGTTAAGTGATATGATGGTGCCCAATGCTGCAAAAGGAACCATATTCAGCAGATCCAGACCCCATGCAATAAAGAGGGCACAAGCGACTGCTCCGAAAATACTGACCACAACATAAGCGAATACTTTCTTCCCGGATTTCAGATCTGGCTCTTTTTCGCCTTCTCCGAGCATGCCAAGATTATGCCAGAGCTTATAAGGAACATAAGCAAAAAGGAAGTTTCCGACGAACCCGAAGGCACTGCCGATACCTATTGAGCCGAAGAAATCGCCGATAAGATTTCCTATGGCAGAACCCCAGGCCCCTGCCGGTCCGAACAACAGTCCGAATACTATAGGCAATGCACTTGCCGGTCTGAACTCTGTGATACCGGGAATAATGACAAAACCCTTAAACGGAATCAATACTGCGGCATAAAGACCTGCGCAAAGCGCAACCAGAACAACCATCTTTGTTTGTTTCCACATCTTGAAAACATCTTTCATAACACACACTCCTTTTTATTCATAATTCAATAATTGCCTCTGTACATGTACAATTCTCCTGATTCAAAGGACCCTGAAAAACTCTCAGAAATGCTTTTGTTATCTTTTCCTTGTTCTCAGCCAACGACCCCTGAATATCATGGAGGGCTATGCTTTCGTTCTTCATCCCGGTACACCAGTTCGTCACTATTCCTACAGCTGCATAGCACATCCCCAATTCCTTAGCCAGAATCACCTCCGGTACGTTGGTCATGCCGACAATATCACCTCCCAGCATTTTATACACTTTGATTTCTGAGGCAGTTTCAAACCTCGGTCCTTCAGTACAAACGTATACCGAATCGCCTCCTTTAACATGAATCTGCAGCTCCCTTGCAGCTTCTAAAAACCTCTTCCTCAAGCTTCTACAATAGGGGTCGCTCATATCGGTATGTCTGACCTTGCCATCCTCACCCTCATAAAAGGTAAGCGGTCTGACTTTTGTCATATCTAAAAAATCCTTAAAGACGACAATATCTCCCGGCGCATAATTGTCATTGCACGAACCAACAGCGGCCGTTGCATATATGAACTTCACACCCAGCTGTTTCAGAGCTGCCATATTTGCCCTGAAATTGATCCGGTGGGGCGGTGTACTGTGCCCTTTTCCATGGCGGGCCAAGAACACGACCTCTTCCCCCGCAATATCAGCTATATCCACCTCTACACTCCCGTATGCCGTCTCAACCTTCCTTGTGCAGCTATCCTCTCCTATATCATATACACCGGTTCCGCCAATTATTGCCTTATCCATGCATACCACCTCCTAAAACAAATGATTCAGCTTGGCAAATATGGAAAAAAGCACAATAGCGACTGTCAATGCCATAATGACATAGTCTGTTTTGCCAAAGCCTATTTCAAGATAGCTGGTCCTGTCATTATCATAGCCGAAGCCTTTAGACTCCAACGCCATTGCGAATACATTGGTCCCCCTTATTATGGAGATCAGAGTAGGTATCAAAAGGGGTACATATTTCTTGAACTTCTGTATGAAGGTACCGGAATCCAGATCCAGCCCCCTGGATTTCTGCGCCTGTGTAATGGTGTAACTGGTGCCCACGATCATCGGCACCAGCCTTATTGCTGTTGAGAAGGCGAAGGCACCTCTGTAGGGTACTTTCAACCTCACCAGGCCGAGGGATATTTCTTCAATTTTGGTTGAGCTCAGGAAAATCATACCGGATATTATCATTACATCGAATTTGATACCGATAATGATACCGTGTATGATCCCTTCCATAGTAATAGGGCCGAGAAGCTTGGTGTCTCCACCTTTAGTAAATGACCACAGAACAATGGAAAAAAATCCTATCATAAGTAATATGGCTCTTATACGCTTCAGGTTTGACAATACTCTTCCTGAATAGCCATAGACCAATATCAATGCAGTTAATGCAAGAAGTACCTGAAGCGAGTCAAACATCAAAGCGACAGTAAAGGTTCCCAATACTGCAAGCAGTTTGGTTCTGGGATCCAACCGGTGCAAAAAGGTATCCTTGTCCAGATATAAAAACATATCCATACTTACTCCACCCCCTCGGTGCATGCAACCATCTCTTCAACCGACAAAACCGTCTTCCCCAGTTTATTGCCAAGGCTTACGATATGCGGTACTTTCAGGAAAGCATCCAGAAGCTCTTCTTCTCTCCTGAAGATGTCCCTTGTATTTCCATACATGGCTACTTCTCCATCTTTTACTACTGCCACTCTGTGAGCATATTCCGATACGACCCACATGGTATGGGTGATGATGATGATGGTGTGACCTTCCTCATTCAATTTCTTTATAAGCTCCATCATTCTTTTTTGTTCCTTGAAGTCCAATCCGGTTGTCGGTTCATCCAGGATAATGACCTTCGGCCTTGCAGACAGTATGGAAGCGACTGCGACTCTCTGCCTCTCTCCCTTGGAAAGTGAGAAGGGATCTTCCTTTTCATAGCCTTCAAGATCAACTGCCTTCAAGGCCTCCTTAACCCTGCTGTCGATTTCATCCGCTTTGCAGCCTCTGATCTTTGGACTGAAAGCCACCTCTTCATATACCGTATCTGCGAATATCTGATGGTCGGGATTCTGGAATACAAAACCCACATCCTTACCGATTTCAAAGATCGTTGTGTTCCTGGTATTCTTTCCATTTACAAGCACTTCTCCGGCTGTCGGCATCAAAAGCCCGTTCAGGTGCTTGACCAGAGTCGTTTTCCCGCTTCCGTTGTGTCCCAGGACAGCAAGGAACTCCCCTTCCCTGATTTTCAGGCTGGCACCCTCCAGAGCCCTTTTTCCATTGGGATAGACATGCTCAAGGTCTTTCACTTCAATTATGACTTCTCCGTATCTGCTCTCACGTTCAAGCTCCGCCCTAAGCATTTCATCATATTTTTTCTGATCCAGGGTCAGCTTCATGGCTAAAAACTTTTCGTAGCCTTCATCCGGTGTCAGGGGCAGCTCTTCTTTTGTCAATGAAGCGATACTCTTAAAATACTTCGGAACCTGAAGGGACATTATCCCGATTCTCTCGGTCAGCTCAACCTCTCTCAGAACCTGCTGCGGCTTCCCGTCCTTCAGGATATGTCCGTTCTCCATTATGATCAGCCTGTCTGCCTCGATGGCTTCTTCCGTCTCATGTTCAATTATGATTAAAGTTAATTCCTTATCCTCATGCAGCTCTCTTGCAATTTTGAAAATGCCCAGCTTGCCTATAGGATCCAGATCAGTCGTCGGTTCATCCATACATATTATCTTTGGCTGGGAGGCCAGTACAGAACCTATTGCCAGACGCTGCTTCTGCCCTCCCGAAAGGGTGGAGGGCTGTCTCTCTTCATAGCCTTCCAGATTGACGGTCTTCAATACCTTGCTGATCCTTTTATGTATCTCATCCCTTGGAACCATGAAATTTTCCGGCCCGAAGGCAATCTCCAGCTTTGTGTTGGTTGAAAAAAGCTGTGATTCAAAATCCTGAAATACCAGTCCTATATCCTTTGCCATTTTACTTACAGTTTGTTCCTTTACTTTTTTTCCGTTAATCCAAACCTCACCTTCATATTTTCCTTTTACAAAGTTGGGAATAAGACCGTTCAGACAGTTGGCAAGGGTCGATTTCCCCGCTCCGCTGGGGCCCATTATAACAACGAACTGGCCGTTTTCAATATCCAGGCTGATATTCTCGATTGCATTGTCTTCCTTTTGGTCTTTATATCCGAAAGTAAGCTTTTTTATAGAGACCGCATTATCACCGGGCTCTTTCGCCTCTGCATTATCCATTGATACCTCTCCCCCTTATTTTAGCTTTTGAATGCTTTCCTTATATGGCGCATGCAGTATACCTTTCTCTGTGATTATTCCTGTTATATTTTCGCAGGGCGTCACATCAAATGCAGGATTATAAACATCGATGCCCTCCGCCACTACTCTTGTACCTTCTATGTGTGTGACCTCCTCAGAACTTCTTTCCTCTATATGGATCTGCTCACCGGATTCTGTAGAGAAGTCGATGGTTGAAGTCGGTGCAACTATGTAAAAAGGAACATTATAGACTTTGGCCACCACCGAAAGCATGAAGGTTCCAATTTTGTTGGCAGTATCTCCATTCAAGGCAATCCTGTCGGCTCCAACGAAAATCATATCTATCCTTCCATCTCTGATCAAGGTAGCAGCTACGCTGTCCGCAATCAGCTTTGCCGGAATGCCTTCCCGCTTGAGCTCCCAGGCAGTCAGCCTGGCCCCCTGCAGCCGCGGCCTTGTTTCATCCGCATAAACAAATATGTCCTTACCCGAATAGTGAGCTTCCCTTATGACGCCCAGAGCAGTCCCGTAACCTGAGGTTGCCAGGGCTCCGGTATTGCAGTGTGTCAGGATCACGGCTTTTTTGCCGATAAGCGCATTCCCGTACTCAGCCATCGCCTTGCTGGTCTGGATATCCTCCGCTACAACGGCATCTGCCTCTGCCTTAACCTTTTCGTATATTGTAACGGTATCACTATCCTTGTATTTCTCCAATACCTTCCTCATTCTCTTTATAGCCCACATCAGGTTCACAGCTGTCGGTCTTGATCTGTTCAAAACCGATAGTGCTTCTTCCATCCTGCTCCGGAATACTACCGCATCTTCATTCATAAATTCCTTAACAGCCAGAACTACACCATAGGCAGCAGCTTCTCCAATTGCCGGAGCCCCCCTGACCACCATATCTCTTATTGCAAAATCAACCTCAGCATAGGTTTTACATTCAAAAAACTCATAATTGATTGGCAGTTTCCTCTGATCCAGCAAGTATAAAATCTCAGATCTAAATTCAATTGTCTCTATATTGCTCATAAAGTCCTCCTCATGCCTTAGAATTATTTGTTCCGGTTTACCTTGAACCGGAATACCTGAGGATTGAAGTAATCCATCGAGTATATGACCGGATTCCCTTCTTTGTCATAATGAACCTGGTGCAATAATAAGAACATCTGGTTCGGGTTGGTTTTAATAAGGCTCATCATCTCTTCCGTAGCAAAGGTGGGAATAATCTCAGTTATTGCATATTCAGTTTCAATACCGCACTCATCCTTGAGGTACCTGAACATGGATTCACGGTCTATGTTCTGGGGTACCTTATCTCCGAAAGCAGACCGCTTCACGGTATCGACGCAGTAAGCCGCCACTTTCCTGCTGGCGGTCCTTATTCGTTTGAAGGTCACTACTTTATCTCCCGGACTGAGCTTCAGCTTGCCCACCATATCTCTTGTGGGCTCATTTTCGCTTATTCCGACCCACCTGGTACCGGGTTCGTAACCGAACTTTTCAATGATCTCCGTTATACTCTCCAGCTTTTCCAATCCGCTTTCTATTTCTATAGGTCTCTTATAGACAAATGTCCCTTTTCCCTGTCTTTTGTATATAAGCCTGTCCTGCTCCAGCAGTGCCAGTGCTTCTCTTACGATATACCTGCTGACCCCCAGCATTTCCATTAACTCGGCCTCTGTAGGCAGAGCCGCATCCGGCTGAAGTCCTTCCAGTCTGATATACTCAATGATCTTCTCTTTGGCCTGCTGGCTCAACGAAGCAGTCTTCTCCTTAATCCGCATAATATCGCTCCTAACTTGTCAGACATCCTATATGTTTAAGTAGATACTACCATTGCAGAAATATTTTGTCAAATACATATATATTAAATATTCAACAGAAATTTTAAGCAGAAAAGAAACAGCTTAATCCATATGGATTAAGCTGTTTGCAACATTTTGGTCTATAGTCCGGATCTTGTTTTTTTAATGTCTGATGTCTGCTTCATCCTTAAGGTACTCCCTCAGAAACTCTATAAGCTCCACTTCATCCCTGCTCAGGAATTCAAGGCTCCTCTGCTCATCCACAATATATTTTTTAAGGAGGAGCGCGCTCTGATTCCAGAGCTCCGGAATATACTGCTTCATGAGTATTATGCAGTTGGCCACCCTGTCATCATCCATCGACTTGAGACATTCCATTATATTTTCATACTTGGCTCTGGCATCTGCATCTCCTGCTTCAGCCCTGCCCTTTAGATTATCAATATATTTGTACACTTATATACCTTCCTGCCTATTATTTTTGCTTTTATATTTATTCTGTCTTAAGCAGTTATTTTAATGCAATAAAAAAACCCGGCTGATCAATCAGGCCGGGGGTAATGTTGTTTTTCTTCTTCCCATATAAGTTACCATTTCAGGGTTGGGTACTGCAAAACCATATTGTTTGTATAGACCCTGCGCATCTCTTGTAGCTAAAATA
>DASPLL010000013.1:0-50900 GCA_035627615.1 Clostridia bacterium | reverse complement strand
TACATGAAATCACATCCTTTAAAATATTTGATTCTATCTTAAAGGATATTTGCTGGAAAGTGTAACTAATATATGGGATAATTAGGAATAGAAACGAAAGGCCACCGCGCTAGCGGTTTAGTTCAACAATGCCCTCACGCTGCGGCACGGCGGGCGAGGGCAAGAAGTAGGCGTGCCTTGGGTTGCCGGATGCATTTGCTTTGGTGCGGAGGCAGGGCAACCACACCCCTTCACCGGGAGCGAAGCTCCGCCAAGGGGACAGGCTTTGCGGGTCCGGTTCAGTGGTGTCGTGAGTGCGGTAGTTATACGACAGATGGCGCAGATTGTATATGACATATTGTTTATTTTATTTTATGGGAGGTAGAGCTTAGTGACTAGATTAATGTTTACAACGATAATTTCTTTGGTAATGTTAGGTGTTTCTATTTATGCTCTTGTATTATTTATTATGCTTGCTCAGAGAGGAATTAAGGCACTCGATATTTACATAAACGAAAAAAGTAATAAGAACCTTTAGCGTTGCTACATTCATACTATTTGATATAACCAAAAAGTCCAACTTGTATTTGGATGCTTGATGTAATAAGAAACAAAGTGTGGCCCTATAAGGTGCAAACTCCTATGCTGAGTTTGATGGAGATTTAAACCCAAGAGAGACAGTATATACAAAACGACACATGTCAGGTTCCGGGTACCGGAAACGGTATATAGATATAGTAAGCAAGGCTCTGGAGCCACCATCCATCGTATAACACAAAGCCCTCACGCTGCGGTACGTGAAGCTGGGCAGGGAGCGTGCGTGCCTTGGGCGCTGCCACACCATCACCGGGAGCTAAGCTCCACCAAGAGAATAGGCTCTGCGGGTCCGGTTCAGTGGTGCCGTGAGTGCGGAACCGTTATATGACATATGGCGGATTTGCTGGAACACAGTAGTATAACTTTTGATTTAATCTTCAAAAAGGAATCAAAGTAGAAAATCATATTTCCTTTTGCCGGAAATAATACGCCTTATTTCAACTATATCATCGAACACTACATAGAAGACTAAGAAGTTCTCGATCATAAGCATTCTATAGCCTAAGCTTTGAGGTCTAATATCTTTTGGTACATTACCCATAAAAGGAAATTGCTCAAGTCGGGAAATTGAGGCATCAATTTTATCTACAAAACTAATAGCTGACTGAGGGCTATCAATTATTATATAATCGACTATTTCCGTTAAGTCCTTTACAGAACTTGGCAAGTACTCAATTTTATACTTCTTTTCCATTGATAGTCTCCCTTAAATCTTTCATCAGACTCTTATGTGAGATTCTATTGTTGGAATACTTGCTTTCAGCTTCTGCTATAGATAATTTTTGGTATAACTCAATAAGTGCTTGCTGCTTTTCGTAAAGGGCCATACTCATTACAACAAGATTACCTTGCCCATTCTTTGTTATAAATACAGGCTCGGATTCACTATGGCATATTTCGGATATATCATTGAAGTTATTGCGAAGATCAGAAATTGGTTTGATGATAGGCATTAAGATTCACCTCGCTTTATTTTATCATTATTACAATCATATTTTATCATAGTAATGATAAAATATGATAATGTTTTTTAAAATGACTTTTTATAACTCTGCCGCTGGAGCCTGCCATACATCACGTAACAATGCCTTCAGGCTGTGGCACGGCGGTGGGATTGTACAAGTGGTCAAATGGAGAAAGCTTTGAGAAGTTCATGGACATGCTTGATGAAGAAGGAGGGCAAGATGATAGATAATCTTATTATTAGAAAGTGTGATGCGAAAGATAAATCAGTATTTATTAAACTCAACCTGGATTTCATGAAAGAAACAATGGATGAGAATCCCTATTGGACAGCTTTGAAAATACCAACAGAAGAAGAAATGGGGAATGTATTCAAAGAGGCATTGAGTATGCCTGAGCATATAATGATTTTTGTTAGTGAAATTGATGGTGAGGTGGTTGGATATGCGAATACATGGACTGCTTATAGCATATGGTCTAGAGGCAAAGTTCTGACCGTTGACGATTTGTATATAGCTGCACCCTATAGAAGAAATGGTATTGGAGAGAAAATGATGGAATATTTGATAGAATTCGCTAAACAGAACAGATACAGTAGGGTCCAGCTACACGCAGAATTAACCAATGAAAGGGCTCATAGCTTATATAGGAAGTTAGGATTTGTTGAAGAGGAGATCATGTTTTTTATGAAGCAGATAGAGCTCTAGGATGCTTGATATATCTTCCATAGAAAACCTTGTGTCGGGAAAGAGCAAGAAGCAAGCGTGCCCTGGGTTTCGGGAGAGATTGTTCCGGAGCAAAGGCAGCAACCACATATCTTTTATAGTTAATTGTGAGTCACAAGAAGGATTGGACTATTACTGGGAAAAGCTCTCCGAAATGCTTTAAAGTAGATCCTTGATGATAAGTTTCTTTTTTATGAAGATGTGTTTGAGGTAATCCCGCAGCTGAGTAAACGCTTTAAGTTGGGGGTAATATCAGATACATGGCCTTCTCTGGATAGAGTATATAAAAATGTAGGATTGCGGAATTATTTTTCTGCATTTGTTATGTCATCCAAGGTTGGGGTTGTAAAGCCGCATGAACAAATGTTCAGAACAGCTATTTCAGAGCTGGATATAGATCCGGCAGAGGCTGTGTTTATAGATGATAATTTGAAGAATATTGAGGGCGCTAAAGATATAGGGATGAATGCCATATGGATGTTGAGGGGAGAAGAAGCAAATACAGATAAAGATCATGTTTGCATTAATAGCTTGAAAGAGCTATTAACAATATTCAGTAATGGTTAAGGGATAGGCAGCTTTATTGAGTTTGGCTTTTCAAGTCTGGTTCAGCGGTAATGCAGACAAAATTTCAATTATATAAAGCGGAGCTTATGGGTATAGAGGAGGAGAGAATATGAGATTAACTGAGTTTGAGGGATTCATAGTAAGCTTGTTTGAGAGCAGGGATAATGAACATTTTCATGAACAAAGCGGAATTACAGTGAGGGGTACAGAAGATATATCAAGAATAGGATATTGCACGAATCTAACACTTGATACCATTGAAGAAGGTAGAAAAAATAACGTCGATATGATTATTACTCATCATGATGCCTGGAAATTTATTTTTGGTCTAAAAGAGGCATGCCGGGAAAAATTAACGGAATACAACATATCACATTATTTTGCTCATCTACCGCTGGATGACTGTAATTTTGGGACAAACAATTCTTTGGTTGAAAAGCTGGGGATAAGTATTATTGAGAGGTCTCATAATGAAGATGGCTTTTATTGTGGAAGGATTGCAGAGTTTGATGAAGAGATGGAATTTGAAGAGCTGGTGAAAAAATTGGAGATGATTCTTGAAGAACCAGTAAAGGCATGGAAATTCAAAGCTGGCGGCATAAAAAGAGTTGGCCTGGTCTGTGGGGGTGGAGGTTCAACTGTAGATGTGAGAGAAGCCTTTGAGAAAAAATGTGATGTCTATATAACAGGTGAAAAAGTCCTATACACTATTGAGTATGCTAAATTTGCGGGGATGAATCTAATAATTGGCAGTCATACCTTTACTGAATTATTCGGGATAGAAAGTCTTGCTAAAAAAATTGCCGATAAATATAGAGATGTTGATATTATAAGGTTGTACGAAGAGCATCTTGAGGCATAGCAAAGGTTGTTTTATATACACACGGCAAAGTAATGGAAGCAAATGATAGGGGGAATAAAGTTGAAATACCGCTGTCTGATTATGGATCATGATGATACAGTAGTCAAAAGCACACCCGACATCCACTATCCCTCATTTGTGGAAGCCTTGAAGGTTCTAAGACCAAATATGAAACCTTTATGCCTTGAGGAATTTGTTTCATATTGTTTTAACCCGGGGTTTTCTGAGTTATGTAAAGATATACTGAAGCTTAATAAAGAGGAACTGGAATATCAATACAAGGTATGGAAAAGCTACACAAATACGAAAATACCTGACTTTTATCCGGGTTTCCCCGAATTTATAATAGAATATAAGGAATTGGGCGGTATAATAGCTGTTGTTTCTCACTCGGAGAGCGAACAGATTGCCAGGGATTACATGCTGAACTGCAGGTTGAATCCGGATTTAATTTTCGGCTGGGAATTGGAAGAGCATAAGAGGAAGCCTAACCCGTATCCAATAATTGAAATTATGAAAAGCTTCGATTTGGATAGCAGTGAGATATTGGTGGTAGATGACTTAAAACCCGGACTGGATATGGCAAGAAGCTGCAATATAGCATTTGCAGGAGCAGGATGGTCACATGTTATTCCGGATATAAAGGAATATATGAAGCTGAATTCAGATTATTATTTTTCTACAGTTGACTCTTTTAAGGGATTTATATTATCAGCATAAAGATTTATGAAAGAAGGCTTATCAAGTGAAGGAACAGATCAAAGAATTTATATTGGGCATTGGTGCGGATGTGTGTGGTGTCGCTAACATCGACCGTTTTTCCAATGCACCTGAAGGCTTTCACCCAAAGGATATTTTTCCTGACTGCAAATCTGTCATCGTATTCGGCATCTCCCTCCCCAAAGGACTGACAAAGGTGGAGCCGAGACTGATATACGGCCATTTCAACTATGCTGCATGTCCGGAGGTTGATTGGATCGCCTTCAGGGCAGCAAGAGAGATCGAAAGGCTCTATGGAGGGTACGCTGTACCGCTACCTTCAGATGGTCCTTATGAATACTGGGACGCGGAAAAACTGGAAGGCCGCGGCTTGATATCAATGAAGCATGCCGCCGTACTGGCGGGACTCGGAACACTTGGTAAAAATACTTTGCTGCTAAATGAAAAGTATGGTAATTTGTTGGTTCTGGGTGTAGTTCTGACGGATCTCGACCTTGTCTCCGACCAGCTTGCGGAAAGCATCTGTATTGAAGGCTGCAGCCTGTGTATCAGAAGCTGCCCATCGCAGGCATTGGATGGTCAGCGTGCAAATCAGACAAAGTGCAGGCCGAATACATACGGAACTAATGCCAGAGGTTATGGCACCGTCAACTGCAATAAATGCAGGGCTGTCTGCCCGATGAGGTTCGGGAAGAAGGAGAAGAGCATTTTTATGGATAATTCAATTGAATTCACCGAAGCGAAGACAGAAGACCTCAGCACGATGCGGGAGCTTTACAATTACTACATAATGAATACCACTGTGACCTTCGATCTGGACAAAATCACATTGGAAGAATTCAAGAACAGGGTATTTATAAATCATGACAAATATAAAACGTTTCTTATTCATGCAAATAAGGAATTATTAGGCTTCTGTTTCCTGACGCAATTCAAGAAAAAACCCGCATATGATAAGACTGCAGAATTAGGGTTATATTTAAAACCACAGTTTACAGGAAAGGGAATAGGTATAGAAATAGTCAATTATATGGAGAACATTGCAAAAATAAACCATTTTGAGATGATAATTGCCTCCATTTCCGGCGAGAATGTTCCAAGCATGAAATTATTCAGAAAACTGGGATACGAGCAGTGTGCACATTATAAAGGAATTGCTGTAAAATTCGGAAGGAAGATGGATCTTGTAGATTTTCAGAAGGCGATATAATTAGCGGAAGCTCTGGGACGAAGATTGTCTAATAAAAAGGTTGATAGGATATATTGCAGCGATTTGGAAAGAACCGTGCAGACGGCAGAAATAGTCAACAAGTACGTCAAGAGCAGTATTATTGTACGGGAAGAATTAAGAGAGATACATATGGGCAGGTTTCATATTCAGGATGCAGCTACGATAGAAGCTGAGAATCCTTACTTCTGGGATGTGTGGTCCAGCAGGTCCTATGATATACCTTATCCGGAGGGAGAGTCCGGACATATAGATGTCTTTTAATAATGGGAGGGGAACCAATGAAATTATCGAATATATGTATAATTACAGAAGATGTACCTGCATTAACCCGATTTTACGAAAAGGTGCTGCAGGTCAAAGCAGATGGAAATGAAACCCATGCCTCGCTGGCCATAGGAGGAGAGGGCATTGCAATTTATTCAAAAAAAGCCGCTGAAAACGACATGCACTTTGATTTCTCAAAGCATTGGGGCTCAGGCAACTTTTCAATAGGCTTGAATGCTGATGATGTTGATGAGGAGTATGAAAGGCTGAAGTTACTTGATCTTGAGTTTGTCACTACTCCAACTACCTATCCATGGGGGGCAAGATCTGTTCACTTCAGAGATCCCGATGGAAATATCATATGCTTTCGGACGATTCTTGATTATGAGCGAGGTGAATAATTATGCTGATTCCATTTAGCTCTTCGGGCAGAGGCCCAGCAATATTGATAAACTGTTTTTTAGGGGCATGGATTTTTATGTTGGCTTTTAAACAGAACTCAATATTTCTGGCCAGAAATAGCAGTGAGATAACCGAAATCGTTACCGGTATATTAATTATTCTCTTTTCACTGTATGACAGCTATAAGAAAAAAGAAAAAAATACTGTGTGGGAAATACCAACCTGGCTTATAGGCAGTTTAATTCTTATTATTGGCATAGCATTTTATTTATATAACAATTCACTGCTTTAATACAAAAGGATAAGTATTAAACTTGGGAGGGTATGGATGAAAAGCACTATTACGATTCAACATACAAAATTGAAGGGGGTAAAAATATATGGCAGATTCGGTATTGATAGTATATGCAACTCGTTATGGCTCAACGAAAGAAGCAGCGGAAGCAATTGCTGCAGCGCTGAAGGAAAATGGTCTTGTGGTAGACATTAAGCCTGCCCGGGAAGCGGGCACAGTCACAGGGTATGATGCGATCGTACTGGGAGCGCCTCTCTTCATGTTCCATTGGCACAAGGATGCCCTCCGTTTCCTTTCAAAGCACAGTAAAGCTCTCGCAGAACGGCATGTAGCTGTTTTTGCACTCGGACCTACTCACGATCCATATGACAGGGAGGAATGGCAGGCTTCACGCTCCCAGCTTGATAAAGAGCTGATGAAGTTCCCATGGCTCAAGCCTGTTGCTATTGAAATATTCGGAGGTAAATACGATCCGGCAAAGCTATCCTTCCCGCTCAACTTATTTGCCGGCGAGGTACCGGCAAGTGATATACGGCACTTAACGGCGGTACGTACCTGGGCTGGCAGCCTGGCCGGGAAGCTTTAGGCTGTTTTACTGCAATGAAGTATTTTAGGGGGTTAATTCATGTATAATGAAGTAATTAAACAGCTTATGGAATATTCGTGCCCGTCAATCAAGTACAGGATAAAAAAAGAAATACTTGAAGAAGATTCAGATATGGACCAGTCACAGTATGAAATCCTTCAGGATAGTAGAGTTCAGTACGTTTTCAGCTGGCAGAACAATGATGGATATATAGGAGAAGTTTTTCATGGGGGATGGATCCCTCAGGAAAAAAGAAAATATAGTACGACAGGTGCTGAATCCGCATTAAGATTCTTAAGGGAAATGGGATTAAGCAAGGAGCATGAGTTTATAAGGAGAGGACTTGAAGCGCTTCTAAGAGAGGGATGGAACAAGGGCAGCTCAAAATGGAACAGTTATATCCCTGAAATCGGATTACATGGGGAGGATTATATACGTTCTGTGGTCTTTTCATATTACGGCATTGAAGATTATGATTTCATACAGACTGAGATACAGCGGGCTTTGGAAGTTTTAATCAGGTCAGAAGATATTCGGAATTTTGATGATATCACCGGAGTATATAAAAATAAAAGCTTTTATAATAGTGCAGTTGTCCTTCCGGAAATTTACCATCTCAGATTATTGGCATTCACATATGGATGGCGGAATAAAGAAAGCGTTGGCAAGGTAAAAGAATGTATTGAACACTTGATTAGTTTGTCTCCCATTCCTGATATATATATAAAATACAAAAGCCAGCTGATAGCACCTGCAATGCTGTTTCCAAGAGATCTGTCGAAAAGGTTAAGTGATTTTATGGATAGAGACTGGTTCCAATGGTTTCATACCTTTGATCTTTTTGCACGGCTTGGCGTGGTTAAGGATATACCTCAACTTTTGGACCAACTGAACGAGCTTAAAGCTATACTTCAGCAGGGAGAAGGCTTTTTTAGGATTAAGCCTGATGATTATGGGTTTAAAAAATGGGGCTGCTATACCGGCTTGGCACTGGAGAAGGATTGGAAAAATGATCGGTGGATGTATGACATGACTTTCAGAAGCCTGCTAATATTAAAATATGCAGGGGAGTTATGATACACATACTTGCCTGGAGGTAAAGAGGATGTTCAAAAGTAAAAGAATCAATATGCTCATTGTTATAACTATCCTTGTTGCAGTTTTATGGTTAATCAGGCTGATTCCCTCAGGAATTTGCATATTGGCAGCAAAAAGCTATATGGAGGATAAATACCCAGAAAGAAAATTCCGGTACAGCTTTGTTGAATACTCATCAAACCATGGCAAATACTTTGTGCATTTTGTCGACAAGGACGGCAACAGGACTAATGTTATGACAACAGTTTTCGGAGTGGATTATGACCCTCTTGATCCGCCGGGTTGATATCGGCAGCAGAATTGAAGTGTTTTCAAAATTAATCCGTAAGTATTCTTATTTTAGATACCTTGGTACAATATTGAATAATAGATTTGATTTGTAAAACCAGAGTGTTAATTGAACCTTATAAATGAATATTATACAAAAGGGAGGATATAAAAATGACAAGAAAAGCTTTTAGTGCTGAAGGTGCCGTTGCTGTCGGGCCTTATTCACATGCTGTTGAATCCGGTGAGCTGGTTTATCTATCCGGACAAACACCAATAGATCCGAAAACCGGGAAAATCGCCGAAGGCGATATTTCTGTTCAGACAGAGCAATGCTTTAAGAACTTATTCAAGGTCTTAAATGCTGCAGGGTTGACACCCGATGATGTCATTAAGGTCAATGTATATCTTGCTGATATGGCTGATTTTAGTGCGATGAACTCAGTTTATTCTGAGCAATTTTCCGCTCCATATCCTGCCCGGACAACTATTGGAGTGGCTGCACTGCCTATCGGCGCACGGGTTGAAATTGAAATGGTTGCAAGAAGAGGCTAGCTTGTCGTTACAGAAAAGTGCCAGAAAGCCCAACCATACTTGACGGCTTTAGCCGTGGGATGAATGGCACTGATAGTTTATAGTAATGTTGCAGTAGATATAAAATATTGATACGATAGAGTTATGGGACAAGAATATAAAAGAACATCAACCACAGTTTCGTTAATCAACTATCATTTCGTTTTCTGCCCGCGCTATAGGCGTAAGGTCCTGGTGGGCGAGGTAGAAACATGGTTCAAAGAGCTCCTGTATGAAATAAGTGGAGAGATGGGTATAGACATCTTGTAGAAGATTGCTTCGCAATCTTCTATACCTGCATCATTTGCCAAGTCTATGGACCAGAAGCTACTTTGTATCTACTGCCGGTAAGGGACGAAAACGGTAAAATTATAACTACGAAAGGGAACCGGGGGAAAAAGGAGCTTTTGAGGCTTGGAGATTTTATTGCCAATTCAGAAGAAAAACAGTTCTAGGGGGTTAATATGAAGATTTGTATTTTGATGGGAAGTCCCAGGCTTAATGGAAATACGGCGGAATTATTAAAGCCGTTCATCACGGAGCTGCAAGCAAAAGACGCAGAGGTTGCATATATTACTTTGACAGACAAGCATATTTCTTCCTGCCTCGGCTGTTATACCTGTCAGCACATTACAGGCGAATACGGCTGCAAACAGCAGGATGATATGCAGGCTATCGTTAAGGAAATCATAAGCTCGGATTGTTTTGTCCTTGCAACACCTATTTATACATGGTACTGCCCGCCGGAAATGAAGGCTATGCTTGACCGTTTCTATGGGATGAATAAATTTTACGGCAGAGGTGAGGGCTCTCTCTGGCAAGATAAAAGGTGTGCTATCATCGCAACCCATGGGTATGATGTCCAATATGGAACCGAACTCTTTGAAACTGGAATCAAACATCTTTGTGAACATTCTAATTTAGAGTATTTGGGAATGTACTCAGTGAGAGATGAGGATGACAAAGCGTCCTTCCAGAGAGAGCAGGCTGTAAACGGTGCAAGGGAATTTGCCCGGCTGCTACTCGCAAAATTGGTATAATCCCAACTACAAAGCAATGAAGAGGCAGTACTAAGTCTTCTCAGATTTACAGTGCTTAAGAGTCGCCGAGGGGTATCTTATGGATATTGATCAATTGAAGCATAAGTTGAGGGAATTGAAAAAGACAGAAGATCGCATACGCTATGGAAACGGTCCGGCAGCGCCTACAATGAAGCATGTCTGGGATGACTATTTTTGCACGAAATCATTCAATGAGCTTACAGTGAAGTATCCATTATGGAAGTTAGCAAAGTTAGATAAACAAGAATTGAAGGAAGTATTTGAGGAGTACTTTTACAGTGTATATTTTCAGAAGTACAAGGAAAGCGGATTGAGTTTTGATGATATCCATGATCCTGGTGTTTTATCCGTTTTCGGATTACAGCCGGGAGCGACCGTTGATGATGTGAAGAGAAAATTCAGGGAACACAGATTTGTCAAAGGCTGTTGGCGTGATTCTGAGATTTATTCTATACTTGAGCACGAGTTGTGAATTCCGGAGAAAAGTATATTGAGGTTATAAGCTAAATATGTGAATTAATTGTTGAGCAGTGTTTTGGCATTTTGTTTCTGTGGGGAAATTTACATTTTGTTCCTGATATAATATAATAATGGAAAGTAACAAAGGGGGGAATACTATGCCGGACTTTGGTAATCCTTTTTCCGGTCTTGCTAAAGACCGAAAGCTGACCGAACAGGAATTGATAAGGGCAATCAGATTCATGATCTCTGCAGAATATGAGGCAATACAATTGTATATGCAATTAGCTGAATCGACGGACAACATGCTGGCAATTGAAGTATTAAAGGATGTTGCAGATGAAGAGAGGGTCCATGCGGGAGAGTTTTTAAGACTTTTAAAAGAGCTGGCTCCTGATGAGGAGAAGTTATACGCAGAAGGGGCAAAAGAAGTTGAAGAAGAGATTGAGGCATTTAAAGAATAATTCTGGAAGTAGTAATAACGGTTAAGTATAGAGAAGAGACAGCATCAATATAATTTGACAGGAAACAGATAAGGCGGTTACGATACCTGTCTTGTCTGTTTTTTTGGAAAGAGGTTTTACAATGGCAGTTAAAAAGCAGTTCTGGGAGAATCCTTATTTGACAGAAATAGAAGCCAAGGTGACAAGCGTTAGTGGAGACATTGTTACGCTGGATAGGACAATAGCCTATGCTTTTTCAGGAGGACAGCAGTCTGATTCAGGAACAATAGGCGGATATGAAATTATAGAGGCTAAAAAGGAAGGCAAGGAAATCTTGTATAAAGTAGATCAAAACCATTGCCTGAAAGAGAATAATGATGTCCTGGTCAAAATTGACTGGGAAAAGAGATATAAAATAATGAGATTGCATTTTGCCGCCGAGCTGGTTTTAGAGTTGGTTTATCAGGAATTTGACCGGCCGGAAAAAATCGGAGCAAATATAACATCAGAAAAGGCGAGGCTGGATTTTCACTGGAAGGGAAACATATCACATATCTTTCCGGTGCTTGAGGACAGGATAAAAAGTCTGATCTGCTCAGATCTGAGCATAGTCAGCGCTTTTGAGGATGAGGAAAGTGAAAGGAGATACTGGGAAATAGAAAACTTTGCAAAGGTAGCCTGTGGGGGCACACATATCAGGAAAACAGGTGAAATAGGTTCGATATCATTGAAAAGAAGTAATTTGGGCGGCGGTAAGGAGAGGATCGAAATATACCTGAACCAGCAATAAGAATTACCGGATGGTAATACCGTTAGTATTCATGCAGATGTAAAGTGAATCTCCATTGCTTTCAGAAAACAATTCAGGTCAAAGGAGGTGTGGTTATGAAAAAATCATTCAATGAAAAGCTCCGTAATGCAGGGGATTTACCCAAGGTTGAGTTCATAGAGCCTGACAATAAGATGGCAAAGCGCTTTGGAAGCGGCAACATGCTTGTGGCAGCCCCGATGGAATATGATGAAATAATGAAAAGAATACCCGAAGGCAAGCTTATTACATCGGATGAAATCAGAGCATTTCTTGCCAGAAAGCATAAAGCCGATTTTACCTGCCAGCTCACAGCGGGAATATTCATCAATGTAGCTGCGAATGCGGCAAAGGAACGGGAGAATACGGGAAGCGGCGATATGACGCCATATTGGCGCACTTTGAAAAAGGGCGGCGAGCTGAATGAAAAATATCCCGGCGGGATTGACCAGCAAATGTTTCTGTTGGAAGCAGAAGGCCATGAAATTGTGAAGAAGGGCAAGCGCTACTTCGTAAAGGATTTTGAGGAAGCATTGTATCAGTTATAATTAGATCAAGGAGCTAAGGCTAGTTAAAGAGGTATTAAGATGGAAGAAAAAAGAGCTTTATGGAACTTTCAGCAGAATTTGCTGAGAGACATGCTATCAAAACCGGGTAAATTCAGTGAGGCAATTGAGCTATGTCTGAAGCAGCACGCAATGGTTCATTCCTCGGAGATGTCATCAATAGATGCTGAGACATTTGAAGATGAATTGTGGAAAGGCCTGGATGAGGAAACATTTCATAATGTGACAGGCGTCAAGGATCGGACTATTGCTTATGGTATGTGGCATTCAGCAAGGATTGAAGATATTACAATGAATATTTTGGTTGCAGGTGATACTTAGGTAATTAACACTAATAACTGGCTTGAAAAGACCAACTCAAGTATCTGTGATACCGGTAACGCAATGAGAGGCCAGGAAATCCTTGAATTCAGCGCTGATATAAATGTGCAGGAACTGAGGAATTATAGGATGGCGGTTGGACGGAAGACTCGCGAAATAATCATTGAATTCAGGCCTGAGGATTTGAAAAGAAAGATGGAGCCGGCAAGGCTGCAGCGTATTATGGATGAAGGGGCTGTGGTAGATGACGAGAGGGCTAGTTGGCTGATTGACTTCTGGGGTAGGAAGAATGTAGCAGGAATATTGTTAATGCCTGTAACGCGCCATCATATTGTACATCTTAATGAATCAATGAGTGCCAGAAGAAAATGTTCGAAATTGAAATGAGGGTTTCAGATACTGAAGAATATAGGAAGATTGCCTAGCGTGAAAAATAACTCGGCATGAAGTAAAAAAGGGCGCACCAAATGGATGATTTTTATGAAGATACTCAGAGAAGCACTGGAAAAGAAAAAGATTGATATAGACATGGTAGGCATTAAGGCACATGAAACAGAAAAGGCATTGATTTCAATCCGAAGATTGGTGAAATGAAAATAGAGTGGCTTGATATCAAGGAGAATAAAAAAGGCACTATAAAAGTGCATTTTTAAACAGGTCTGCGTCTTAATTTACTTATTTCGGCTTCGTGGTAGCCATACATTTCAAAAAGAGATCTGTTGGTCTCTCTGAGTTCATCAAAGCCGCTCTTCATTTCACCGGAAAGATGAGCAACTTGACTGGTTAGATTGTCTATATCGGCTTTATGAAACTCAGAAGCCTTTTGCAGGGATGATAATATCTGACCATGTTCCTTTAATTGAGTTTTCATTATATGGACATCCGACTCAACATTACCAAGCCTTGACTCAACATTACCAAGCCTTGATTCAACATTACCAAGCCTTGAATCGATGGTTTCAAGCTTTTCGTTGGTTTTATTCTGATTATTCTTTAGATCCTTCAGCTCATTCAGTATCTTGCCAAGCAGCTCTTCCATGGTAACACGCTCCTTTGTTATAGTATATAACATTTTAAGATAGTTATCAAACTATTTTGCCAAATTTAGGATAATGGTATAATATGTTGATAGGGAGGGTCGTATGAATATAGCATTTAAAAGGGCAATACTTCAAGATGCGGAAATGATACAAAAGGGTCAGATAAGGTGCTTCGGGGGATATTTGAATAAATACCATGATGATGAAGCTAATCCATGCAATGAAAGTTTGGAAAGCATAAGAAACAGTATAATGAATCAATTTTTCTACAAAATCCTTGCAGATGACAAATTTGCCGGAGCCATATATGTGCATGAGAATCCGGATGCACAGCATTTCAAGCTGCATACGGTCTTTATACTGCCGGAATATCAGGGGCTGGGGCTGTGCCAAAAGGCGATTGATTATATAGAAGAGCAGCATAGTGAAGCTTTTGAATGGGAGTTGGAGACTCCCCATGACTTGACAAGGAATCATCATGTTTATGAGAAAAAAGGTTACAGAAGAACAGGGATTGAATTTAAAGTAAATGATAATATGACTCTTATACATTATAGAAAAAGTATAAATGGAGGAGAAAAAGAATGAAACGTGCTTTGTTGGTAATTGACGTACAAAATGAATATTTTACAGGTAAAAGGCCTGTTACCTATCCCCCAGGCAGTCTGAACAATATTACCAGGGCAATTGAAGCCGCCCATGGGAAAGATGTGCCGGTAATAACAATCCAGCACTCAGCTCCCCAGAAGGATGCAGTAACCTTCAGGAAAGGGACGGAGGAATGGAAGCTTCATTCTGAAATAGAGGAAGCGGGTTATGACTATTTGATTGAAAAGAATCTGCCGGGCAGTTTTACAGGAACTGACCTGGAAGCATGGTTAAGGGAACGGGATATCGACACGCTAGTTATAACAGGATACATGACTCAAATGTGCTGTGATACAACAGCCAGGCAGGCGGTCCACCTGGGTTTTTCCGTTGAGTTCCTGTCAGATGCAACAGGAACTTTGCAGATTTCAAACTATGCCGGGTCGGTAACAGCAGAGGAGCTTCACAGAGCGATACTTGTCACCCAGGCAATGAGGTTCTCAAAGGTGCTGACAACGGAAGAATGGATAAAAAGCCTGGACATATAATTATTAGTAGGGATTGCATGTATTAATTTTTGCGCCTGTATACTGACTCATTTTCTTTTTTTAGACAATAAGGTAGTTTATATGGTGGGGATTTGAATTTTTTTACAATAGATATGGTAAGCTTTAGTTGGTATATGGTAAAATAAAGACAATGATCAAGCAGAGGTGATTCTTTTGGATGATAAGGTATTTGAGCTGCTGGAAAAAGTATTTATTGAGCTTCAGGATACAAAAAAAGAAGTGAAGTCAGCAAATAGCCACATTGTCAGATTAGAGGATGAATTTCATTATAAGTTTGGTATCTTATCGGATGAAGTATCACTGGAGAGGAAAGATATCACGGCTATAAAAGAGAAGTTGGAAGTAATAGAGAAAAAAATTGATAAGCATGATATCAAAATACAGGTAATAGAAGGCGGTAAGAAAAAAACCATATAAATAAGAACGGTGAGGCTAATTATGTACATTAGCCTTTTTTCATAGGATAGAGTTATAAAAGGAGGAATAAACATGAGCAGCATTTTTACAGGCCCTATACTTGGTCTGGGTAAAGCGGACCTTCCCTTTGAAGGTGCGACAGCATATCTGTCTCAAAGTGATGACCATCAGATCCTTTTTATGGAATTTGACAGGGATATAGATTTGCCGGAGCATTCTCATGAAGATCAGTGGGCAGTTGTTCTGGAAGGTAAGATCGAACTGGTGATAGGTGGTGTGAAGAAGGCTTACAGCAAAGGTGACAGATACCATATCCCTGCCGGGGTAAAGCATTCAGGCAAAATTTATGCTGGATATGCCGATATTACATTTTTTAATGAGCACAACAGATATAAAGTAAAATAAGTGATAGTATCAAGGAGATAGAAGATGTTGGAGAAGAAATATGCACTAATGGCTCTTTTAATTACAGCACTTTATACTTTAATGATTTTGAATAGCGTCAATTACAATTTCTCCGAATTCAAGCTCAGTGTAAAAACCATATTCGGACAGGAGCTTACTATGGAAGAAATGAAAGGCTCCAGTATTTATAAAGCCTATAGCTTGATCGAACATGATACGGGTTCAGAGGAAATAAATGAATTCCTGAATAAGAAAAGTAAAAACATTCTTGGGTCATTTGAATCCTGGGATTATCCCTATGGTTATGTGAGTATATGGTATAGTGGAGAAGAGAAAACAAAGGTATTTGTCAAAACAATAAACTTCAGGGCCCCATATACTGCAAAGCTTACTTTGGAAGAGCTCGATTCTGTTTTTGCATGCAGTACCCCTGAAGAAATATTCAATATCCTTGGAGAGCCTGCGATTCTTGGAAAAACCTATGACAAGAATAGTAATGCTGCTGAACTTAGCTACGAATGGGGAATACAAGCAAGCTTACCTGAAAAATTCATTGAGGATACTGAGAAAAAATATGGAGTGTATATCAGGCAGCCTATGAGCTATAGCTCTCCTTTAAACCTTTTAAAAAGGACAGAAAATAAATTCCGCTTAAGAGTGTCGGTAAACGCTGACAATACTATTACAGGCTTTTCGCTTGAAGAATATAAAAGGCAGCGCTTGAGATAAGAAAAGAGTAATATATAGGATCCACAGAGAAAGATAAGATAGCAGTCAATTAACAGCAGCGGGGGGGATTATTGTTTGATAGCCATAAGAAATTCTGCAAAAGCCATAATTATCGAAAATGGTAAGATATTGTTCACCAAAAATAAGGATCACCTGGGTTTCTTTTATTTGCTTCCGGGGGGTGGTCAGGAGCACGGGGAGTGCTTGATAGAAGCCTTGAAAAGGGAATGTATGGAGGAAATATCGGCAGATGTTTCTGTTGGAGATATAAGATTCATAAGAGAATATATAGGGAAAAACCATGAGTTTGCGGAATGGGATTCTGAGATTCATCAGATAGAGTATATGTTTGAATGCAAATTGCTTCCGGGTGCGAAGCTCAAAAACGGAGCTGTGCCTGACACCATGCAGATAGGAGTTGAATGGCTTGACCTGGAGAGGTTAGGTGATTACAGGATTTATCCCAATGCATTGAAGGATGTAATTAATGAAGATGGAACATTTAAAAGCCGGATATATTTAGGAGATGCAAACTAGGATATATCCTGATAACCCCGTGGGGAACGGTTCATAACCGTTCCGAAGAATAAGGAGCGGTGTGTCAGGGAGGGATTCTACCATATCATAAGAAAGAAATATTATTAAGGATGGTAATTATGAACATAGCTATTATTGGGAGTGGTTTTATAGCAGGAGTTCATGCACAGGTGCTGAAAGAGCTTGGACATACTGTTTCAGCCGTTGTCAACGTGAATGTAAAAAGTGCAGAAGCTTTTGCCAGGCAGTATAAGGCAGAGAGCTTCGGAGATGATTTTGCTTTGGCATTAACTGAAAATGTAGACTGTGTGCATGTCTGTACCCCGCCGGTGCTTCATTACAAAGCGGTCAAGGCGGCACTAAATGCAGGCAAGCATGTAATATGTGAAAAACCTATGTGCCTGAATCCTGATGAGGCAAAAGAACTGATGCTTCATGCAAAGGCAAGGAATCTGGTAGGAGCAGTGAATTTTAATGTACGTTTTTATGATGCATGTAAAAAAGCCAGAGAATTTATCTCTACTCCTGCTTTTGGAGGTATTTGCCTTATACATGGCTCTTACCTGCAGGAATTTCATGCACTGCCCGATGCGTATACCTGGCGTTATAAGCCCGAGCTGGCAGGACAAATGCGTGCTACTACTGAAATAGGCTCGCATTGGATTGACCTTGCCCGTTTCTGGACCGGACTGGAAATCAAAGAGGTATCGGCGAACTATGGAAGGTTTACTCCAGACAGGTATGTGTCCGATGGGATAATGTACAAGGATGAAAAGGAAAACTCAAAAAAAATTACCGTTGATTCAGATGATGCAGCAGTGATTTCCATAAGATTCAGTAATGGTGCAATCGGGAATCTCCTACTTTCGGAAGTATCCCATGGAAGAAATAACAGGATCAGCATTGAAGTAAGCGGCACCACGCAATCCATCTGGTGGAATTCGCAAGACCCATATTATCTTAACAGCAGTCGGAAATCCGGAGGGGTGAACACACAGATCAATGCATTTAGCGGAGGCTTCCCCAATACATTTAAGGTTTTTTTTGAAGAGGTTTACAAGGATATTGAAAACGGAAGGCCATCTGAAAATCCAGCCTATCCGACCTTTTATGACGGGTATGTAAATTCTGCCGTGTGTGCAGCCATATATGAAAGTGCGGAAAAAAATTCAGCGTGGGTTAAGGTAAAGCAAGCTTGGTTTTGAAACAAAAAGTTTTGAGGAGGGTTTTTATGGAGGAAAACACTAATAGAGTACACCCTGACACAGAAAAAATCATCCAACACTATAAGTTTGATAGATTGCCTGTAGAAGGCACTTTATTCAAGGGCACATATTGTTCCGCAGTGGAAACGGATAAAGGAACACCTGCCGGAACAGCAATGATCGGTTTATACAGCGAAAACCCGTTAAGTGTATCCTGCTTTCACCGCTTACCTTATGATGAAATCTGGCATGTATACGGCGGAGATCCCTTCAAACTGATTTTGCTTCATCCCAATGGATCAAGCGAGGATATACTTATGGGCTGTGATCCCTTGGAAGGCCAGAGGGTACAATTCGTTGTACCTGCAAATACCTGGCAGGCGGGTTCCATTGTCCCAGGAGGGAGGTATGCTTTATTCGGCTGTACCATGGCGCCAGGGTTTAATGGAGAGGATTTTGAGGCGGCTGTTCCTGAAGAACTGATCAGGCAGTATCCTGAACGCTCTCTGGATATCATGCGGTTGAGCGTCAACGGTCACGAGACAAAAATGCCGGAAGGCTTCAAAAGATAAAAGCTGCTGATAATATATGTATTATTCCACATTTGTTATGGCATAGTATATAATGTATAAAATCTGAATTTCAATAATATGGAAGTTGAGGGTGAGGCTTTGAGTCTGCTGTTTTTAGTATTGAGCACAGTGGTAATGCTTGCAGGGCTTGCAGGAGTCTTTTTACCGGTGCTTCCCGGAGTGCCTCTTGTATTTACAGGAGCGCTGATTTATGCCTGGAGTACGGGTTTTCAGGTTATAACCGTAGGCAATATCATATTCTTTGCAGTCCTGACTGTAATAGCTTCAGCAGTCGAATATGTTGGAGGAGCTTTAACAGCCAGGAAGTACGGAGCCTCAAAGTATGGTCTTCTGGGCGGCATACTCGGCGGTATACTCGGGCTAGTGGTTCTAGGCATACCTGGTCTGATAATCGGGCAACTGGCAGGCGTTATACTGGGGGAGCTGTACTTCGGAAAACAAATGAAGGAATCCTTCACTTCAGGCTTTGCCATGTTTGTCGGTTATATTTTAGGAAGTACTGTTAAGGTCTTTTTCGCAGGACTGATAATGATAGTGTTTTATATAAAGGTCATAGGAGCCCTTTAAGGATGTAAATCCAGGGGATGTTTCGTCTGTCGCTGCAGATAAATGAAACATCCTTTTGCTTTTTAGACAGGAGTGGTCGAATTAACTGATTTATCTGTTTTAGGAGAATATGAAGGAAAATAATGATAAATATAGAAATATATATAATATCGGTAACTCTGTAAATGTGATAAAGTCATGGCAAGAACAAGGTGCTGAGATTATGTATTTTACAACTGTCAGGAATTTTATAATGGAGGATGTATGAAGAGGATTAGCTTATTAACTGTCCTGATTTGTATTGCTACACTGTTTGCATCATGTACAATTAAAAAGGAAGTAGCAAAGGATGCTATTATTGAAGAACAGATACTGAAGAGCGGTTCTGAGGATTCCAATTATGTTGAGCTAAATAGAGTGAAAGAAAATATCTGGGTACATACCACCTATACTGATTATAAGGGAAACAGAACTCCATCAAACGGCCTGGTCATTGAAACTTCAGATGGGCTTGTTCTGATTGATACTCCATGGAATAACGGGCAAACAATGGAACTCATAAAACTTACCAGAGGAAGGCTTAACAAGGATTTTTCCCTGGCCATTATAACTCATGCCCATGAGGACAGAATTGGTGGAATTGATACCCTGCTTGAAAACAAAATTGATACTAGAAGTACAAGCCTGACTGCAGAGTTAGCTGAAAAAAACGGTTTCAAGAAACCCACACCATCACTTGATTCAAATCCGGATATCAAAGTTGGAGAAGTCGTTGTTGAAGTGTTTTACCCTGGAGAAGGGCATTCAGCGGATAACATTGTTGTTTGGCTTCCCCAATATAAGGTTTTATTTGGTGGTTGTTTAATCAAAAATCTTAATTCGGAAGGATTGGGAAGTACGACAGATGCAAACATAGAACAATGGCCAGTTTCACTTAATAAGCTGTTGGAAAAGTATTCAGATGCTGATATTGTTATACCCGGGCATGGTAAATGGGGCAGCATTGAATTAGTTAAACATACTTTAGAGCTGTTAAAGCAGTTAAAATAAATAAGGGGTGTAGGCATTTGAGCAGGAAGAATTTATTCCTTATCAATATATTAGTCGGATGTTTTTTAGTGTCTATTCATACATACTTCACCGGGAGCAAAGCTCTGCCGGGGGCAAGTTCTGTGGTTCGTTGAAAGCATGTACCTTTACTGAGCCATCTGCTTTTTCAGCACTTCGATAAACTTTTTAATGTAGATAGGCTGAAACACATTTTTATGATGTATGATTTCTACGCGAAGCTTCTGCTGAAGTCCCTTAAGCGGCAATATATGGATGAATTGAGAAGGAGAACAGAATAAGTTATGATCGGAGACGCGTGCAAGCAGCATTTTAGGGCACAAAGAAGCACAAAGACCTGAAGCGCATAATGAAATTTGTGTGTCGCTGTCGCTGATACTATATATTTTTTTAAGGCTGATGTGATTGTCATCAAGATATTGTTGCATCACTTGGTTGATTGCACCGGTTTTATAGCTCTCTGTAAATGGGATTTCTGAAAATTGGGATAAATCTGCTTCGGAATGTAATATTTTTTCGGTTTGTTCTCCAAAATGATGTTTTAATAACGAATCGGAAATAATCAAACAAATTTCATCATTACAAAGTGGTATGATGCAGAATTCTTTACGGATATGCGCATTGATTCCTACAAATAGGTCAATCTTCCCTTTAAGAAGCTTTTCTTCCATAATAATCGTATCATCCAGAGAGAAAGCAACCTTGACATTGGGAAAAGATGAGTAATATTGCGGAAGTACACGAGGTAGAATTACTTGTGCACGTGAGGCACTGATGCCGACTGTAAATGTCCCCATTATGCCGGTTGACATCTGGTGTAAATTCGAATACATATTGTTTTCTAATATCTTTATATTGCGAAGTGACTGTAACATGGCCTCACCGGCAGGAGTTAATTGAAATCGCGGGCGACGTGTAAACAGCTTAATGTTATGTTGTTGTTCCAGTCTTTTTATGTGATCACTAACGCACTGCTGCGTCACAAAGGCACGTTCTGCCGCTTTGCTGATACTCATTTCTTCTGCTACAAGCATAAATATCTCATGATTAGTTTGCATAACCTTCTCCTTTCTATCTTTTTAATCATTATAATATAACATAATCATAAATAACAAGTTGGAACTTGTTTAGTTCAAAGATAAACTTGTTTCACTTTACAAATATGCAAATATATAATTAAATAAGAAAAAAATTACAATTAGAGAAGGCGATTATGGATTAACAGAAGATACAGTGTTGTCAATACCATTTTCTTGCCTCTCTTTAGGGATAAAGGATATATGTTATAAAGAAGAAGGGAGAGAGCTTTTTTGGTGCATTTAACCGATTATGAAAAACAAATGTTGGACGGTCAAATGGGAAAATTCAAGCAGAAGGCCATGCAGTTTATTGTGCGTTATGCAGAGGTGCTTGGAGCTGAAGAGTTGTGTGAGGTTTCCCGTGCGACACTGTTTATTGGGGCGCAGCATTATCTCGATTGCTACCCAGAGGATACCGACTACAAAAAGATATTCTCGGAGTTTTATCTGTGCAGCAATGAAATTGTAGAGTTTGGCAAGGCATCTTCATACTGTAAGACTCAGACTTGTGCCGCTTGCTGTGATTTGAAAGAATATGAGCGCACGCATCTTTCCAGGGAATTTCACGAGCGTAACCGCAGATACCTGGAGATAACAAAGGAAATGGGCGTGAAAATCGTCGATTCCTGTACTCCCTATTATGTCGGGTGGGTGCCGATGATGGGAGAGCATTTTGTCACTACCGAATCAAGCAATGTGGTCATCAGCAATACCATCTTCGGTGCTTGCGGCAATTCCGACGGTGTTGAAGCAGCCGTATGCGCCGCTATTACAGGCAGAATTCCGAAGTGGGGAATGCATGTTAAGGAAAATCGCTATGCAACTTGTGTATTCACTCTCGATTTTGAAGTTGAAACACAGATGGAATGGGATTTGCTGGGCTTTACATTAGGCCGTCTGCTTCCCAAACATGAGGTGCCAGTGATTGTCAATGGCTTGAAGAATGCCGAGATCAACAGGATGCGTCAGCTGTGTGCATCGCTTTCAGTGACCAGTGCTGCAGAGATTTGCCACATAGTCGGTCTTACACCCGAGGCTCAGACACTGGAAATGGCCCTTGGCGGAAAAAAGCCGAAACATGAAATCCGTGTTACTAAAAAAGATATGGAGGAATCCCTCGCGATGTTGTGTGACAAGGGCAGCGGCAGGATCGATTTTGTCAGCATCGGTTGTCCGCATATTTCACTTGACGAAATTTATGAAATCGCTCTTTATGTTGAAGGGAAAAAACTGCCTGAGGGCGTTGAGCTGCAAATCTGGACAGACTATGCAACCAAGGAAATGGCAACAGTTAACGGTTACGCCAAGTTGATTGAGGACACCGGTGCCGCACTCCTGACAGGGTCATGCCCGATTGTCATGCGCGAAGACAGTCATAAGCATGCGACTGCTATGGTGATGTTCGGTGCAAAACAGGCTTTTGGCATTCGTCATCAGACAAGAGTGCCTGTCTATTATGGAGAGGTTTTCCGTTGCATTGATGCCGCATATAACGGCAGATGGGAGGAAGGCAGATGAGTACATTCAAATTAAAGGCACGTGGTGCATATCCCGGGATTGCACAAGGCCGTGCGGTTGTTTGTCCTGACAGTATTGCGGGGAATTCTGGTGCATTAGGTGATACCGACGGTATCATCTACGAAAAGGGGAACGTTAATTACGGCGTTTGTATAAAAGATGCGATTCTGGTTGTTCCCTGTGCCAAAGGTTCCAATGGTTTTTCCGCACATTTCAAAGGTGCTCAGATTGCCGGTGTCAGGCCTGCAGGGTGGGTTTCCACCCGGATGGATGCACGTCTCGGCGTTGCTGTGGCAAGTATGGGTATTCCTGCTGTTGCGGACTTTGCCGCCGATGAAAATCCGGTTGAAAAAATAAAAACAGGTGACTGGGTGGTAATCGACGGCACCACGGGAGAGGTGACCATTACGCCAAAAGAATAAAAAGCTTATTGACAGGCAGGGAGCAATCCCTGCTTTATCTTTTCATTTCTGCGGCAGTACATAACAAAACTATGTATTATTCCACATCTGATATGGTATAGTATATATTAATTAAAACTCTAAAATTTCGACAAAGTGGAAATTGCAGGCAGTCTGGCCGGCATGATAAATGGAGGTAACAAATGAAGACATTGTATTTTGATTGCTTTTCCGGAATAAGCGGTGATATGACAGTGGGAGCACTGCTGGACATAGGTGCGGATGAGAAGGTGCTTTTGGATGGGCTGAAGCAGCTTAAGGTTGAAGGCTACCGGATTAAAATAGAGAAAAAACTGAAGAATGGTATATCAGGCACGGATTTCTCGGTATTATTGGATGACCATCATGAGCATGATCACGAACATGAGCATAGTCATGGTGATGAGCACGACCATGACCATGACCATGAACATCACCATCATCATCATGAACATCAACACGATACTGAACATGTGCATAGAAATGCAGGTGATATAGAGAGAATAATCAATGAGAGCGGGCTTAACGAGAGAGTCAGGAAGCTCAGCATCGATATGTTCAGGCTGGTTGCCGAGGCGGAAAGCAAGATACATGGAAAACCTGTTGAAGAAGTGCATTTCCACGAAGTGGGAGCTATAGATTCAATTGTTGATATAATAGGTACTGCCATATGTATAGACAATCTGGCGGTGGACAGGATCGTTTTTTCCAGTCTGCCGTTGTCCAGGGGTTTTGTAAAATGTCAGCATGGAGTATTCCCCCTTCCCGCTCCTGCGACACTGGAAATCCTTAAGGATGTACCGGTGTACTATACTGATATTAAGTTTGAGCTGGTTACTCCTACCGGAGCAGCAATAGCAAAGGGCCTGGCAGATGAGTTCGGGATGGTTGGAGAGCTTGAGGTTGATAGGATAGGCTACGGATTAGGCAAAAAGACTTATGAAATTCCCAATGTACTTAGGGTGATGTTTTTTAATTCGAAAAAAAAAATTTCAGATAGAGTCATAGAAATAGAGACAAATATAGACGATATGACAGCTGAGCAATTAGGCAGCGCTATGGAGAAGCTGTTTGCGGAGGGTGCTCTTGACGTGTTTCTGACTTCTGTACTTATGAAAAAGAACAGGCCCGGTACAAAGCTTACAGTCTTATGCAGCCATGAAAAAAAGGATGCTGTTGCAGAAGCAATACTAAGACATACCAGTACCTTCGGCGTTCGTTTCTCCTATATGGAGCGCAGGATACTGGACAGAGAGGTAATTGCTGTGGATACGGATTTCGGCAGTATAAGGTGCAAGGTAGGAAGGCTTAACGGGGAGCTTCTGAAGTATTCTCCTGAATATGAGGACTGCAAGGAAGCCTCAAAGCAGTATGACAGGCCTATTGCAGATGTTTATAATGAAGCAATGAGTAAGATGCGGGATAAGCTAAACATATAACAGTAAATTCTGCAAATTCACAAGCCGATTGACAAAGGCTGACACTTTAAATATACTATTTAAAATACTTATTGAAAGGAGTGTGTTATAGCCCAATGGAAAAGTTTTTGAAAGAAGGCCTTACCTTTGATGATGTCCTTCTGGTTCCTGCTAAGTCTGAGATTCTTCCAAAGAACACCGACACTTCGACATTTCTCACTAAGAAAATCAAGCTCAACATACCTCTGATGTCGGCAGGTATGGATACTGTCACAGAATCAAAGCTTGCGATTGCCATAGCAAGAGAGGGCGGTATTGGAATAATACATAAGAACATGTCTATTGATAAGCAGGCCATGGAGGTTGACAAGGTCAAAAGATCGGAGCACGGAGTCATAGTGGACCCCTTCCATCTTTCACCCGACCATATAATATCTGATGCAATGGAGCTGATGGAGAGATACAGAATTTCGGGAGTTCCGATAACTGATGAGAAGGGCAGGCTGGTAGGGATACTTACCAACAGGGACCTTCGTTTTGAGACTGAGTTTTCGAGAAGGATATCCGAGGTAATGACAAAGGATAACCTTATTACTGCAGCTGTAGGCACTAATTTAATGCAGGCAGAACAGATATTGAAGAAGCATAAAATAGAAAAACTGCCCCTAGTAGATGAGAAAGGTTATTTGAAAGGGCTTATTACAATAAAGGATATAGAGAAAGCCATACAATATCCCTACTCTGCGAAGGATCATGGAGGAAGACTCCTGGTTGGCGCTGCCGTAGGTGTGACCAATGATATGATTGAGAGAGTTGAAGCATTGATGGCATCAAAGGTAGACGTCGTTGCAATTGACACAGCCCATGGGCATTCAAAGGGAGTTATCGATGCAGTGCATAAGATAAAAAGCCGCTTCCCGGGGCTGCAGGTCATTGCCGGAAATGTGGCTACCGCAGGAGCAACAAAGGAGCTTATCGATGCTGGTGCTGATGCGGTAAAGGTAGGAATAGGACCCGGCTCCATCTGTACCACAAGGGTGGTTACAGGCGTGGGAGTACCACAGATCACGGCAGTATATGACTGTGCGGAAGAAGCAGATAAGCACGGGATACCTATAATTGCAGACGGCGGAGTGAAGTACAGCGGAGATGTAGTAAAGGCAATAGCCGCAGGAGCAAACGTAGTGATGCTGGGCAGCCTGTTTGCAGGAACGGAGGAGAGCCCGGGTGAAATGGAGATATATCAGGGCAGAAGCTTTAAGGTATACAGGGGAATGGGTTCCCTGGGTGCAATGGCATGCGGCAGCAGGGACAGGTACTTCCAGGAGGATGCAAAGAAGCTGGTGCCGGAAGGAGTGGAAGGCAGGGTGCCTTACAAAGGGCCTCTGGCGGAGACTATATATCAGCTGGTTGGAGGGCTGCGCTCCGGAATGGGCTACTGCGGAACTGGTTCAATAGAGCAGCTCAGGAAGAACACCCAGTTTATGCGTATTACAGCTGCCGGTCTGAGGGAAAGCCATCCCCACGATGTGAATATAACGAAGGAAGCTCCTAACTATAGTCTGTAATAAGCATCGGAGCAAGCTCTCAAGCGCAAGCCACGTGCCACGAGCCAATTAATGAATGGAGAGTGAAAAATGTCTGACAAGGAACTGGTTCTTATATTGGACTTCGGGGGCCAATATAATCAACTTATTGCCCGCAGGGTAAGGGAAATAAATGTATACTGCGAGGTTGTGCCCTATGATATAAGTCTGGATAAAATAAAAAGTAAAAATCCAAAGGGGATAATATTCACCGGAGGTCCTGCAAGTGTATATGAGGAAGGGGCCCCAAAATGCGATCCCGGATTGTTCGAGCTTGGAGTTCCTGTTCTTGGTATCTGCTATGGTGCGCAGCTTATGGCGTACATGCTGGGAGGTAAGGTTGCCAGGGCTGAAAAGAGGGAATATGGCAAGACACAGGTTTGTCTTAAGGGGGATGACCTCTTTAAGGAAGTATCACCTGAAAGCGTTTGCTGGATGAGCCACACCGTCTATGTGGATACTCCTCCTGCCGGCTTTGACATTACAGGAACCACAGAGACATGTCCTGTAGCGGCTATGGGCAATAAAGCAAAAAAGCTGTACGGTGTCCAGTTTCATCCCGAGGTGGAGCATACCCAATATGGAAAGCAGATCCTGAAAAATTTTCTGTATGATGTCTGCGGACTATCAGGGGATTGGACAATGGGGAATTTTATCGAGGAAAATGTAGCACAAATAAAAGAGCTTGCAGGGAGCAAGAAGGTTATCTGCGCACTGAGCGGCGGAGTTGACTCCTCGGTTGCGGCGGTACTGGTGCATAAGGCTATCGGCAATCGGTTGACCTGTATATTTGTGGATCACGGATTGCTCCGTAAGGACGAAGGAGATCAGGTAGAGGAAGTATTCAGGAAGCGTTTTGACATGAACCTTATAAGGGTGAATGCAGAAGACAGATTTCTCGGTAAGCTTAAGGGAGTATCCGACCCTGAGAAAAAAAGAAAGATAATAGGAGAAGAGTTCATAAGAGTTTTTGAAGAGGAAGCCAATAAGCTTGGTGAGATCGACTTCCTGGTCCAGGGAACTATATACCCTGATATAATTGAAAGCGGAACCAAAACCGCAGCTACAATAAAATCCCATCATAATGTGGGCGGACTGCCTGAAGATATGCAGTTCAAGCTTATTGAGCCGCTTAAAACTCTCTTCAAGGATGAGGTAAGGCTGGTTGGCCTTGAGCTTGGAATACCGGAGGAACTGGTATGGAGGCAGCCGTTCCCGGGACCTGGCCTCGGAATAAGGGTACTGGGAGAGATCACAAAGGAAAAGCTGCACATAGTCAAGGAAAGCGATGCAATTCTCAGAGAAGAGATAAAAAAAGCAGGTCTGGACAGAAGCATATGGCAGTACTTCACTGCTCTTCCCGACATAAGAAGCGTTGGCGTAATGGGTGACGAACGTACCTATTCCCATACGGTGGCGGTTCGTGCAGTTACCAGCTCCGATGCGATGACAGCGGATTGGGCAAGGATACCTTATGAAGTACTGGAGAAAATTTCGAACAGGATAATAAACGAAGTGGAGCATGTGAACAGGGTGGTATATGACATAACCTCGAAGCCACCGGCAACAATAGAGTGGGAATAATGTGGACATGGGGACGTATCATCTGTCCACATCCCCACTCCCCGCGGCGGACAAGAGAAACGTCCCCATGTCCCTTCTAAATTTCCGCCTGATAAATATAAAACATGTCAAATGAAAGCAGGCTGTAATTGCCCATGATACAGGGTAGGAAATATATAATGCTTCCAGCTTATGATTTATGGCAAATACAGTATATATCCATGTGATACGAATTCCGCACACACCTACTATTGAAGCCAGCATAGGCAATACGGAATAACCCATGCCTCTTAAGCTGCCTACAAAAACTTCCATGACTCCACAGATGAAATATGGTACACAGACATAGCCCATTCGTATTATGCCGATGGCTATTACATCCGGATCCACAGTATAGATACCAAGCAAGTTCCTGGCGAACAAATAGCTCAGTCCACCAGATGTAATACCTACAATGGTGACTGATATTAAACACACACCCAGAATATGCGCAACGCGGTTATATTTCTTCGCTCCAATATTTTGTCCGGTAAAGTTTAGTGCAGCTTGATAGAGTGCATTCATTGCGATGTAAACAAAGCCCTCAATATTCATAGCGGCGGTATTGCCAGCCATCACTGCAGATCCAAAGCTGTTAACGGATGACTGAATCAGTACATTAGAGAGGGAAAATATGATGCCTTGCATTCCTGCAGGAAGCCCAATTTTGATAATTGCAAAAAGCTTATCGTTATAGAAGCGAATTTTCCGCCATCGTAATTTAATGCATCCATCAGAGCAGGTCAGGGAAATCAGTATCAATACTACAGATATGTATTGTGAAATCACTGTTGCCACTGCCACACCGGCAATATCCATGTGAAATGTTATTACAAACATCAAATTGAGCACAACATTAATTATGCCGGAAATAGATAAAAAGTAAAGAGGACGGCGTGTGTCGCCTATTGCACGCAAAATAGCGCTGCTGAAATTGAAAACCATAGATGCTGGCATGCCGAGAAAATATATTTTCATATAAAGCACCGCATGCTCCAGAACATCATCCGGTGTGCCCATTGCTTGCAGTAAGGGCTTTGCCATCAATACCCCGAACACAGTCAGGATAATACCGCTGATAGTGCTTATAGCGATAGCGGTATGGACTGTTTCGTTTGCGTTATTTTGCTGGTCTGCGCCGTAATATTTTGCCATTACAACACTAGCACCAATGGACAACCCGAGAAACAGGTTAATAATCAAGTTGATCAGAGAAGTGGTGGAGCCGACAGCAGCAAGCGCATTGCTGCCTACAAATCGCCCAACAACTACAATGTTTACTGCATTATAGAGAAGCTGTAAAATTCCTGTTAGTATCAGGGGAATGGAAAATAATACTATCTTAGAAAAAAGAGGACCATTGCACATATCCAATTCATATTTTCGAGCTTTATACATAATACTGCAACATTTAACCTTTCATATTAGTGTACTTTTTAATTATATCATAGAAAAGATGTTATTTTATTGATATTTGCATAAAGCTATAATAGAATATGTATAACTAATGTAGTAAAGGAAAATATTAGCATTTATAGGGGGGGTGATCCGAAATGGACAATTTGGAAAATATCCGTGAGAAGCGTAAGGATGAGCATATAAGCTTCTTCTTGTCGGACAATGCTCCGGGCAGTAACGCCTTTGAGGATGTAGTCCTTCAGAATAACTCGCTTCCGGATGTTGATTCAAATGATGTAAGTACGGAATATGTTTTCCTGAACAAATATATAGACAGTCCCCTTATGATAAATGCAATGACAGGGGGCACTGAATACACCGGTGAAATAAACAGAAAGCTGGCAAGGCTTGCAGTGAAATTCAACATCCCAATAGCGGTAGGGTCACAGACAATAGCCTTTGAAAGCCCAAAAGCCGCCGATACCTTCAAGAAGGTCAGGGAGATAAACAGGGACGGGATTGTAATTGCCAACCTGAGCGCGAATCTGAGTATCGATGAGGCATATAAGGCTATAGATATGATTGAGGCTGACGCTGTCCAGCTTCACCTGAATGTGGTACAGGAGATGTGTATGACAGAAGGGGACCGGAATTTCAGGGGCGCATTGGATAATATCAAAGAAATAGTTGCACTGTCTGAGGTTCCTGTAATAATCAAGGAAACAGGCTTCGGCATGTCCTTTGAAACGGCCGGAAAGCTTTATGCTGCCGGAGTGAGGTATGTAGACATAAGCGGCAGTGGTGGGACCAATTTTGTGAACATTGAAAGCTCCAGGGATACTGAAAGGGACTGCTCTTTCATGAAGAATTTGGGAATACCTACAGCACTTAGTCTTCTGGAATGCAGAAAAGCCAACAGCGATTTGTTCCTGATCTGCTCAGGAGGCATTTCAAAGCCTGAGGAGATCATAAAAGCTCTATGTATGGATGCGGATATGGTGGCTTTGGGTGGAGCAATCCTCAGGATACTGCTTGAAAAAGGGTATGATGCCGCAGAAAAGCATATGGAGGATCTTATATACGGAATCAAGGTTCTCATGCTGCTTTTAGGAGCAAAGGATATTACAGAGCTGAAGAATGTGCCGTACCTGCTCAAAGGCCAGCTAAGGGAGCTATACAGCTACAAATTTGCAGGGAAATAGCGCGCAACTCGCAACTCGCAACTCGAAACACGTAACCATACCCAATAAAAATACCCAAAAATTCCACAGGCCTAATGCCAAACAAATGATGGAGGGATATAAAATGACTGAGCTTCTATTTCAGACAGACAGTTATCTCAGAAAATTCAGTGCCGAAGTACTGGAAACGGATAGCGCAGAGAATGCTGTGATATTGGACAGAACAGCTTTTTATCCTGGGGGTGGGGGTCAGCCGAATGATACAGGCTTTCTTCATGCTGGTGATAAAACGTACAGGGTCAGCAAAGTAAAAAAGCAGGATGGGAGGATACTGCACTATATAGAAGGTGAGCTTCCTGCTGCAGGAACAGAAGTGGAGGGTCAGCTGGATTGGGAAAACCGGTATAAGCTTATGAGGACCCATACGGCAATGCATATACTGTGCGGTGCTGTATGGAGAGATTATGATGCCCAGGTCACAGGGGGCAACATGGAGCCTTTAGCCGGGAGGATGGACTTTGAGTTTGAAAGTCTTGAGGCAGCGCTAATCAAAGAAATAGAAGAAAAGGTGAACCAGGAAGTAAAAGCTGCAAGAGAAGTCAGGGTAAAGATACTTCCCAGGGAGGAGGCTTTTCAGATCCCCGACCTGATACGGACAAAAATAAACCTGCTTCCGGAAGGGATCAGCCATGTGAGGACTGTTGAAATAACAGGGCTGGATTTGCAGGCGGACGGCGGCACTCACGTTGCTAATACCAAAGAGGTCGGAGCGATGAAAATAGTCGAGTACAAGAGCAAGGGAAAAATAAACAAGAGGATATATGTGGAGCTTTATGACTAGGTGCCTCGTAGAGCAATTTATTGCTAGGGCACGCGAGGCACAAATCAAGGAAGTGCTTTTTAACACTGTGAACGATAGAAAATTTGTTGTGTTAATAAGCACTAAGAAAAGTCTTCCAGCAGCTCCACAAACTTCGATGCTGCAAGCGGCAGCGGTATATTGGAATGTATAAGGAATCCCAAGTTTCTGCCAGGGATTTCTTCTTTTATGTCCAGCATAAAAATTTCTTTCTTTGACAGTTCCTGATTGACGCATTCATCCGGCACAAAAGCAATTCCCAGTCCAATCTTGGCCATTTCCATCAGAATATCCACACTTCCAAGCTCAATTTCCGGTTTTATAGATACCCCGTGCTTTGTCATAAGGTTGTCAAAAAATTCTCTGGTTGTAGTGTTGCTTTCCAATACCAGGAGCGGATAATTCTCCAATTCCTTTAGGCACACCTTTCTGCCCTTCAGTTCCTTGAAATTATCGTTAGCTATGAATACATCCCTTACTTCCTTGGTTCTTTTGACTGCAATATTGTTGTAGCTGCATCTTTCGGGGATGTTTATAACACTGAAATCAACGCTTCCTTTCCTCAGAAGCTCAATACACTTGGGAGAGGTCCTATTGGTCAGATGGATCTTTATATTGGGATAAATCTGGTTGAAGCGTTTTATATACGGCATAAGATAGTATTTGCATATAGTGTCGCTGGCTCCTATCCTGATTTCACCCTGACTGAGAGAATTCATCTCCTCAAGGGTCCTCTCACCGGACTTTATGAAGTTAAAGGCCTGCTCAACATGCCCAAACAAAACAGCTCCTTCTCTGGTCAGCTTGACCCGCTTTGTGTTTCTGAAAAAAAGCTGGCATTTGAGTTTTTCCTCCAGAAGCTTAATGGACTGGCTTACTGCAGACTGAGTAATGAAAAGCTCTTCTGATGCAGCTGAAAAGCTTAGAGATTTTGCTACATAGTAGAAGACCTTGTAGAGTTCGAAGTTCACATCCATATATAAGCTCTCCTTATCAACAGTATTAAAAATATTAATTATTTTTAATAATTTTACTATGATAAAATCAAATTGTAAAGCAACGGGACAAAATATTTTCTAAGCATTGGAGAGATATTAGTATAAACGGGGTGAATTTGATGAACTATGTGAAAAGGGTATATGTCGAGAAAAAAAGCGACTATGCCGTTTCTGCAAGGGAACTGTTCAACGATATCAGGGAAAACCTTGGAATAAATAGCCTTACAAATCTCAGAATAATCAACAGGTATGACATTTCCGGAATCACAGACACCGAATACAGATCAGCAAAAAGCACAATCTTTTCAGAACCTACAGTCGATAATTCCTTTGATGAAAATATTGAAATTGATAAAAAGGACAGAATATTTGCAGTGGAGTATCTCCCGGGACAATATGACCAGAGAGCGGACTCAGCGGCTCAGTGCCTGCAGATATTGACACAGAAGGAAAGGCCGGAGGTAAAAACTGCAAAACTGATAATACTTGCAGGGGATATTTCGGACAGTGAATTTGAAAAAATCAAAAGCTATTGCATCAATCCGTTAGAAGCAAGAGAAGCTTCTCTTGCAAAGCCTGCGACTCTGGAGTTCTCCAGGGTTGTACCTGAGAAGGTAAAGGAGGTTCATGGCTTCACTGGGATGAAGGACGGGGAATTGGCGGAGCTTATGGATGACATGGGCTTTGCAATGAATTTTGAAGATCTGAAGTTTTGCAGGGAATATTTTAAAAGTATGGAAAAGAGGAATCCTACTGTCACGGAGTTAAGAGTTATAGACACCTATTGGTCTGATCACTGCCGTCATACTACCTTCCATACAAGTATAGAAAGCATTGATATAGAAAAGGGTAAATACGCCGAAGCTATTGAAGCGGCTCTCAAAAGATATCTGGAAGCAAGGGCTTATGTTTATGAAGCTTCAAAAAAGGATATGAATCTCATGGACTTAGCAGTGATTGGGATGAAGGAGCTGAAGAAGAAAGGTCTTCTTAAGGATATGGAGGTCTCTGATGAGATTAATGCCTGTAGTATTACTGTAAATGCAGAAATAGACGGGAAGCAGGAAGAATGGCTTGTGATGTTTAAAAATGAGACACACAACCATCCTACGGAGATTGAGCCTTTCGGCGGTGCGGCGACCTGTCTCGGCGGAGCAATAAGAGATCCCCTTTCGGGCAGATCTTACGTATATGGAGCTATGAGAGTGACAGGTAGTGCCGACCCACGGGCGAGTATAGAAGCTACATTGCCCGGAAAGCTTCCACAGAGGAAGATCACTACAGGAGCAGCGGCAGGATACAGCTCCTACGGTAACCAGATAGGTCTTGCAACCGGTCAGGTGGCAGAGATATATGATGAGGATTTTGTGGCAAAAAGAATGGAGATCGGTGCGGTAATAGGCGCCGCCCCTAAAAAAAATGTTGTGAGAATAACACCCGTTCCGGGTGATGTAATAGTGCTTCTGGGGGGGAGAACCGGAAGGGACGGCTGCGGCGGAGCAACCGGATCATCAAAGGAGCATACCGAGGAGTCCATACAAAGCTGCGGTGCAGAGGTTCAAAAAGGCAATCCCCCTACAGAAAGAAAAATTCAGAGACTGTTCAGGAAGCCTGAGGTCAGCAGACTGATAAAAAAGTGCAATGATTTTGGCGCCGGTGGTATTTCGGTAGCAATAGGAGAATTGGCTGACGGACTTTTCATAGACCTTGACATAGTTCCCAGGAAATATGAAGGTCTGGATGGCACCGAGCTTGCCATATCCGAATCACAGGAGAGGATGGCTGTTCTGGTTGCAGCAGCTGACGCAGAAAAGCTGATAGAACATGCTGCGGCTGAAAACCTTGAGGCAGTGGCAGCTGCAAGAGTTACCGGTGATAACAGGCTCAGGATGCAGTGGCGGGGTCAGCTGATAGTTGATATAAGCCGCGACTTTCTTGATACAAATGGAGTGAAGCAGAAAACACAGGTTTTGATCAAAGTTCCGGAGGGTGAAAGCTTCTTTGCAAAGCAGAAGACAAGCGGTAAGCATAAGGAGGCTCTTAAGGGCAGATGGATTTGTAATCTGAAGGACCTTAACGTATGCAGCCAGAAGGGACTGGTAGAGAGATTCGACAGTACTATAGGTGTTGGAACAATATTGATGCCATTTGGGGGCAAATATCAGGAGACTCCCTCAGAAGGCCTGGCAATGAAGTTGCCTGTACTGACCGGTAAAACAAATACTGCAACACTTATGACGTACGGCTATAATCCAAAGCTGGCAAAATGGAGCCCTTTCCACGGAGCGCTATATGCAGTGGTAGAGGCGGTTGCAAAGGTCGCAGCCTTAGGAGGCGACTACAGCAAAACAAGGCTCACTCTCCAGGAATATTTCGAGAAGCTTGGCAAGGACCCGGAGAAGTGGGGCAAGCCTATGAGTGCGCTGCTTGGTGCTTTCTATGCACAGATGATGCTTGGGATTCCTGCCATCGGGGGAAAGGATAGTATGTCCGGCACCTTCAAGGATATAAATGTTCCTCCGACTCTGGTGGCTTTTGCGGTCGATGTAGCGGATGCTGACAGGATAGTATCCCAGGAATTCAAAAAGGCAGGAAGTACAGTAGTACTTCTCAGAGCTGACAGGGATTCCGATGAGCTGCCGGACTTTGAAAGACTCCATGGAATATATACAAAGGTTCATGAGTTGATTGAGAAAGGCCTGGTATTATCTTCCGGGACAATAAAGTCCGGAGGTGCGGCAGCTGCCGTCAGCAAGATGTGCTTTGGAAACGGATTGGGCTTCACCTTTGAAGAGGGCTTTGCAGAAGAAGACCTTTTTACACCTGATTATGGTTCAATTATTCTGGAGTTTGAACCAGTGCAGGATATGGATAAGCTGTTTTCTGATATAGCCTATGAGGTGATCGGCAGCACAAAAAGCTCTCCGTTTATAGGCATCAGAGGAACTGAGATAGAGCTGGAAGAAGCGCTGCAGGCGTGGAAGACTCCTCTTGAAAGGATATTCCCAACAGTAGCAGAGGAGTTGAAAGGTAAGCCGCAGAATATATATTATAATAATGCAAAAATTGTAAGTTCTTCTGTGAAAATTGCAAGACCGAGAATATTCATACCGGTATTTCCAGGAACCAACTGTGAGTATGATACTGCAATGGCCTTTGAAAAAGCCGGAGGAGTCACAGAACAGCTTGTATTCAGAAATATAACTCCCTTAGATATAGAAGCTTCTATAAAAGCAATAGTGAAGGCGATAGACAATACCCAGATAATCGCGCTGCCCGGCGGCTTCAGCAGCGGAGATGAGCCGGAAGGCTCTGGGAAATTCATAGCAGCAGTATTCAGGAATCCTGGGGTGAAGGAAGCGGTAATGAAGCTCCTGAAAGAAAGGGACGGACTTATTCTTGGAATCTGTAACGGTTTTCAGGCACTGATAAAGCTTGGCCTTCTGCCGTACGGTGAAATACGGGATATTGACGAATGCTCACCAACGCTTACCTATAATAAAATAGGGCGCCATGTATCCTGTATGGTCAGGACAAAGGTAGTGTCCACATTATCTCCATGGTATTGCAAGTCGAAGCTGGGGGATATACACACCATAGCAGTGTCCCATGGGGAGGGCAGGTTTGCAGCGGGCAAGCCGGTTGTAGCAGGACTTATAAAAAATGGTCAGGTCGCCACACAATATGTGGACCTGGAGGGTAATCCGACTTATGATGCAGCTTTTAATCCAAATGGCTCCACAGAGGCTGTTGAAGGCATAACAAGTCCTGATGGAAGAATCCTCGGAAAGATGGGGCATTCCGAAAGGATAGGAGAAAATATAGGGAAAAATGTACCTGGAAACAAGGATCAGATGATATTTGCAGCAGGAGTGGAATACTTCAGCTGATGAAATAATGAAAAGGAGAGATGCTTGTGTCTATTGGAAAACCAAAGGTTGCAGTAATAATGGGCAGTGATTCCGATCTGCCTGTGGTAAGGAAGGCAGTCGAGGTTCTGAAGGCTTTTGAAGTTGATTTTGAAGTTAACGTGATATCTGCCCACAGGACGCCGGAAAGGGCGGCAGAATATGCAAAAAAAGCAGAAGGCAGCGGTTTCGAGGTTATAATCGCCGCAGCAGGTAAAGCGGCTCATCTCCCCGGAGTGCTGGCAGCCTTCACAACACTGCCGGTCATAGGAATACCGATCAAGTCGTCAACCATGGATGGATTGGATTCGCTGCTGTCAATCGTACAGATGCCCTCAGGAATTCCTGTGGCGACAGTTGCGGTAGATGGTGCGGAAAATGCAGGACTTCTGGCAGTCCAGATCTTGTCCGTTAAATATGACGGTTTAAAAGAAAAGCTTAAGGCGCATAAAGAGAAAATGAAACAGGCTGTAATAGAAAAGGATGAAAAAATTAAAGGGGAGGTTTTCTAATGAAAAAGCTGGAAATGATATATGAGGGTAAGGCAAAGAAGGTCTACATGACAGATGACGAGAAGTTCTTTATAGTTGAGTATAAGGACGATGCCACAGCATTCAATGGACTGAAAAAAGGAACAATAGTGAATAAAGGTGTCATGAACAATGAAATTTCTGCAAAGCTCTTCAATTTACTTGAAAAGAAGGGTGTAGAGACTCATCAGGTCAAGAAGCTGAGCGACAGGGAAGTGCTTGTGAAAAGGGTAAAAATCGTCCCACTGGAGGTACTGGTCAGGAATTATGCTGCCGGCTCTCTTTCAAAGAGATTGGGCATTGAGGAAGGTGTAAAGCTTAATTCCACAGTGCTTGAGTTCTGCTACAAGGATGATGCTCTTGGAGACCCCATGATAAATGATTATCACATAAGAGCAATGGGTATTGCAACTGAAGCTGAGGTTGCAGAGATAACCGGAATGGCATTCAAGGTAAATGAGGTGCTTACTGAGTACATGCTTTCCAAAGATATCATACTTGTTGATTTTAAGCTGGAATTCGGTAAAACCCCTGAGGGAAAGATCATACTGGCTGATGAAATATCGCCGGATACCTGCAGACTATGGGATGCCACAACCCACGAAAAGCTAGACAAGGATCGCTTCAGAAGAGACCTGGGCAAAGTAGAAGAAGGCTATATGGAAGTAGTAAGAAGATTGGGCTAGAGGCAATGGGCAATGGGCAATGGGTTCGGGTAATGCTTCGAAGTCTTGCTGAATCCTGTTGCCTATAGCCTATCGCCTATTGCCGGGCTCCAAAGAACCACCCAAGATAAAATATATAGGAGATAAACCATGTATAACGATATATTTGTGAAAGAGGATAAGCTTAAGGAAGAGTGCGGAATCATAGGCATCTATGACAAAGGGAATATGGAGATAGAAAGCCTCACCTATTATGGGCTTATAGCCTTGCAGCACAGAGGCCAGGAAAGTGCCGGGATTGCTGTGAACAGGGACGGTATAGTGACCTGCTACAAGGAGATGGGCCTGGTATCTGAGGTTTTTGACGACAAAATACTGAATCTCTTAAAAGGAGATATAAGTATCGGACATGTGAGGTATTCCACCACAGGGGATAGTTTTGCTGCAAATGCACAGCCTCTTCTGGTCAAATATAAGAAGGGCAACATAGCAGTAGCTCATAATGGGAACCTGGTAAATGCAGACTCTGTAAGAGAGCAGCTGGAGGATCAGGGCATGATCTTTGCGACCACTACGGACAGTGAGGTCATCGCAAGCCTGATTGCCAGAAACTATAGGAGCAGTATAGAGGAAGCCATACAAGATACCATGGAGATAATAAAGGGTTCCTATGCCCTTGTGATAATGACCAATGACAAGCTTATCGGAGCAAGAGACAAGCATGGTCTGAGACCACTTGTCATTGGAAAGATAGGGAATGGTTATGTACTGGCCTCCGAAACCTGCGCTTTGGATACTATAGGAGCCGGCTTTGTAAGAGATGTTAAGCCGGGAGAAATAGTAATAATAGATGAGAAGGGAATAAGGAGCATACAGTCCAGGACTGTTGAGAAGCACGCTGTCTGCATATTTGAGTATGTATATTTTGCAAGGCCGGACAGTGTTATGGACGGCATCAGCATATACCAGGCAAGGGAAAAGGCAGGCAGGATACTGGCAAAGGAGCAGCCGGCAGAAGCAGATGTGGTCATATGTGTGCCTGACTCAGGGACCCCTGCTGCAGTAGGCTATGCACAGCAGTCAGGGATTTCATATGCAGTCGGACTGATAAAGAACAGGTATATCGGCAGGACATTCATACAGCCTTCACAGGTTACCAGGGAAATTGGGGTGGCATTGAAGCTGAATCCTTTGAGGGCGAATATTGAGGGAAAACGTGTAGTGATGGTGGACGACAGTATAGTGAGAGGCACCACCAGCAGGAAAATAGTACAGGCACTTAAGGATGCGGGAGCGAAGGAGGTTCATGTAAGAGTGAGCTCACCTGTAGTTACGCATTCCTGTTATTTTGGAATTGATACACCTACAAGGGAGGAACTGGCGGGAGCACTGAACCGTATAGAGGCTATCAGGGAAAGAATAGGAGCCGACAGCCTGGGCTACCTGAGTACAGAAGGTTTGCTGGAATCGGTGGGGAGCAAGGGAGATGGCTTCTGTACAGCGTGCTTCTGTGGTAAATATCCAATGGATATACCGGTAGAATGCGGTAATCATACCTGTATAAGAAGATAGGAATTTTTGAATTAGAGGTGGAAAAGCTTATGGACGATAAATTGACATATAAAGCTGCAGGCGTGGATGTTGAGGCGGGTTATGAGGCAGTCAGGCTCATAAAGCAGCATACGAAGCGTACCATGATACCCGGGGTACTTGGAGAACTAGGCAGCTTCGGCGGTTTTTTCGAACTGGCAAAAGATAGCTGCAAAAATCCTGTACTGGTGTCAGGGACAGATGGTGTAGGAACCAAACTCCAGATCGCCTTTATGACCGGGAAGCATGATACCATAGGTATAGATTGTGTGGCAATGTGTGTCAACGATGTGGCCTGTCACGGAGCCAAGCCTCTGTTTTTCCTGGACTACATAGGGACAGGAAGGCTGCAGCCAAAAGCGGCAGCTGATGTAGTAAAAGGCATATGTGACGGCTGCGTTGAAGCGGGCTGTGCATTGATTGGCGGAGAGACTGCAGAGATGCCGGGTTTTTACAAGGAAGGGGAATATGACCTTGCCGGTTTTGCCGTAGGAATTGTGGATAAGGAAAAGGTTATTAACGGTTCTGAGGTGAGAGAAGGAGATGTGCTGATCGGCACTGCCTCCAGCGGTATTCACAGCAACGGGTATTCACTGGTGAGAAAGCTTTTTTTCGACGTCAACAAATTCGATATCAATACCAGGTTTGATGAGTTGGATTGCACACTGGGAGAAGAGCTTCTGAAGCCGACCAGGATATATGTCAGGACAGTACAGTCACTTTTGAAGGAACATAAGATAAACGGAATTGCCCATATTACCGGAGGTGGTTTTATAGAGAATATCCCAAGGACTATTCCCTCAGGTCTCAAAGCAATAATAAGCCTTGGAAGCTGGGAGATACCTCCGGTGTTCGGACTTATGCAGAAGCTCGGCAATATAGAGGAGATGGAGATGTTTAATACCTTCAATATGGGAATTGGACTGGTTCTTGCAGTTCAGAAGGAAACAGCGGGAGAAATACTCCGCACACTCGAGGAATTGGGCGAGAAGGCGTATATCATAGGTAGTGTCGCCAGGGGTGAAGGGGGTATAGGATTTTGCGGAAGGTAAGGATAGCCGTTCTTGTTTCAGGAGGCGGGACCAATCTGCAAACACTTATAGATTCGGTGGAAAATGACGAAATAAATGGAGAAATAGTAATCGTAATATCTGACCGTGAAAATGCCTTTGCCCTGGAAAGAGCAAAAAAGCATGGGATCAAGGCGGTTTATATCGATAGGAAGCAATGTGCAGGAAGGCTTTTGGAGGAGCTTAAGGCTATGGATGTGGAGCTTATTGTGCTTGCAGGCTTCCTGACCATACTTGACAGTGAGCTTGTCAGAGCCTATGAAGGGCGGATAATGAACATACATCCGTCATTGATACCGGCCTTCTGCGGTAAAGGCTTCCATGGGGAAAAGGTGCATAAAGCGGCTGTTGAGTATGGTGTCAAAGTATCAGGAGCCACCGTCCATTTTGTTGATGAAGGCACCGACAGCGGTCCGATCATACTCCAGGAGACGGTAAAGGTATATCCGGAGGATACCGCAGAGACACTGGCCGCCAGGGTGCTGGAAGCAGAGCACAGGCTGCTCCCGGCTGCGGTAAGGCTTTATTGCGAGGGAAGACTTGGAATAGAAGGCCGGAAGGTTATAATAGCAGAGGAAGAGGTGTGATGCTGATATGATAAAGAGGGCGCTTATAAGCGTATCGGACAAGACCGGGATAATTGATTTTGCAAAGGAGCTTGTAAAATCAGGAGTTGAGATAATTTCAACGGGAGGTACTGCAAAGGCTCTTCTAAGAGCTGGCATAAAGGTTATCGGAATATCTGAGATCACAGGCTATCCTGAGTGCCTGGACGGTAGGGTCAAAACACTGCATCCGAACATTCACGGAGGACTTCTTGCTGTAAGGGACAACAGTGAACACATGAACAAGCTCAAGGAGCTCGGGATCGATACAATAGACCTGGTTGTTGTAAATCTCTATCCTTTCAGAAAGACTATAGAAAAAGAAGGGGTGGAGCTTTCAGAAGCCATAGAGAACATAGATATCGGTGGCCCGTCAATGCTACGGGCAGCAGCAAAGAACTACAAATATGTCACAGTGATTGTGGATCCTTCTGACTATCAGAAGGTGCTTGATGAAATAATTGATAAGGGAAATACAACTGAAGCGACAAGGTTCGGCCTTGCTGCAAAGGTTTTTTCACATACCGCAAGCTATGATACCCTTATAGGCAGCTATTTGTGGGAGAAGGCCGGACTGCCAAGGTACCCGGAAACGGTGACCATGACCTTTGAGAAGGTCCAGGACTTAAGATATGGAGAGAATCCGCACCAGGAAGCGGCATATTACAGGGAAATGAAAGCAGCAGGAGGGAGCATCACCGATGCCGTGCAACTTCACGGCAAGGAGCTCTCCTTTAACAATATAAATGATGCAAATGCAGCCCTGGAGACCTTAAAGGAATTTGATGAGCCTGCAGTTGTCGCATTAAAGCATGCCAATCCTTGCGGGGTGGGTGTGGGAACCAGCATATATGAGGCATATGTCAAGGCTTATGAAGGGGATCCCGTTTCCATATTCGGCGGTATAATAGCCTTGAACAGAGAAGTGGATGAAAAAACAGCCGAAGAGGTAGGCAAGATATTTGTGGAAATAGTGATAGCTCCGGCTTATTCTGATGGCGCCCTTGATATTCTTATGAGCAAGAAGAATATCAGGATAATGAAGCTTGATAATATATGCCACAAGCCGTTTTCTGATATTGATGTGAAGAAGGTCGGTGGAGGGCTTTTAATACAGGATGCTGACTGGCAGGATTTTGACATGGCCGATATTAAAAACGTAACTGATAAAAAGCCGACAGACAGGGAAATGCAGGACATGCTGTTTGCATGGAAGGTTGTGAAGCATGTGAAGTCCAATGCAATAGTTGTGGCCAGGGATGGGATGACCCTTGGAATTGGGCCCGGGCAGACAAACAGGATATGGTCGGCGGAAATGAGCCTTGAACGCTCAGGAGCTAAGGCCAGGGGAGCAGTAATCGCTTCTGATGCATTCTTTCCCTTCGGAGATGTGGTCACTGCGGCTGCAAAGGCAGGTATAACAGCAATTATTCAGCCAGGAGGCTCAATGAGGGATCAGGAGTCTATTAATGAGTGCAATAGAACCGGAATTGCGATGATATTTACCGGAATGAGACATTTTAAGCATTAAAGAGGTGATGTTATGAAGGTGCTTGTAATAGGAAGCGGCGGAAGGGAGCATGCCATTGTATGGAAGCTGGCACAGAGCAAGCTGGTCGATAAAGTGTACTGTGCTCCGGGAAATGGCGGGATAAGTGGGCTTGCTGAGTGTGTGGACATAAAAGCAGATGATCTGGAGGGACTTCTGAATTTTGCCCAAAATAAAAAAATAGGCCTTACGGTTGTTGGCCCGGAGGCACCTTTGAACCTCGGCATAGTTGATTGCTTTGAAAGGAATGGCCTTAGAATATTCGGACCCGGTCTCAAGGGTGCGATGCTTGAGGGCAGTAAGGCATTTTCCAAGGATTTCATGATAAGAAACGGAATTCCCACTGCAGCTTATAAGATATATTATGATCCCGAAAAGGCGAAGCAGGAGATAGATGGTTTTGGTTACCCTGTTGTAATAAAGGCTGACGGTCTTGCAGCAGGGAAAGGAGTAATAATAGCACAGGACAGGGAGGAAGCTTGTACTGCCATAGATGATATCCTTACTGCCAAAAAGTTTGGAGAGGCAGGCCACAGAATCGTTGTAGAGGAGTTTATCAATGGAAGGGAAGCTTCGATACTTGCTTTTGTTGACGGCAAAACCGCAGTACCCATGGTAAGCGCACAGGATTACAAAAGGGCATTGGATAATGATGGCGGGCTCAACACCGGTGGAATGGGTGCGGTATCTCCGGCATTTCATTATGATGAAAAGACAGCTGCTGCAGTAGAGAGGGATATAATCAAACGTACTGTGGATGCACTCAGGGCAGAGGGAATCTACTATAAAGGTGTGTTATACTTTGGAATCATGATAACCGGAAAGGGACCTAGGGTATTGGAATATAACGCAAGATTCGGTGATCCTGAAACAGAAGTGGTGCTTCTCAGACTCAAGTCTGATCTGGTTGAAATAATGAATGCAGTAATAGATGGAAGACTTAAGGATCAGGAGATTGAATGGAGTGAAGAACAGGCTGTCTGCGTAGTGATGGCTTCAGGCGGATATCCTGAGAATTATGAGTCAGGCCTTGAAATCAAAGGCCTTGAAAAGGCTTCCGAAATCAGTGGTGTGGAAGTATTTCACGCAGGAACAAAAAAAGCCGCAGGAAAGGTTGTCACAGCAGGAGGGCGTGTGCTTGTAGCAAGCGCATTGGAAAAAAACTACGAGCTTGCAAGAGAAAAGGCATACAAAGCGATTCAGAAAATAAAATTTGAAAAAGCGTACTACAGAAGTGATATAGGAAAAATTTGATACAACCCCCTGAAAATCCCGTCGGCAAATGGATGCCGGCGGGATTTTCCACACATACTGTCATTGCTGTGAAAGCCAACTGCCAGCGTTGTCATCCTGAGGGAGGAATGACCGAAGGAACTTGATAAATAATACTCTTAACAGTGACATAAATCACATCCAGGATGGATAAAGGCAAGTATAATTAAATCAAAAGCAGAAAGAAAGCTGGAGGTATATAAAATGGCAATAAGAAAAATAGTTAACATTGATGAAGATAAGTGCAACGGCTGTGGACTTTGTGTCCCAAACTGTGCGGAAGGCGCTATAAAGATAATAGACGGAAAAGCAAAGCTTTTGGCAGAAAACCTTTGCGACGGCCTGGGAGCTTGTCTGGGAGAATGTCCACAGGGAGCGATCACTATAATTGAGAGGGATGCGGATGAGTTTGATGAAGCTGCCGTACACGAGCATCTGAATAAAAAAGAAGAGCATTCCTGCAATCATCAACATGGACATGGACAGCATCATCAGGTCGGCGGCGGATGCCCGGGCAGCAGGGCAATGGAGATAAACAGGCAGAATAATGCTGCAAAAGCAGCGGCATTATCCTCCGGAGATATAGAAGTGAAAATAAAGCCGCAGCTCTCGCAGTGGCCTGTACAGCTCATGCTGGTGCCTGAAAGAGCACCATACTTTGAAAATGCTGATCTTCTGATAACTGCAGACTGTGTACCCTTTGCATATCCCAACTATCACCTTGACCTGCTGAAAGGTAAAAAGGTTGTAGTGGGTTGTCCCAAACTTGATGATATAAACTACTATGTGGAGAAGCTTACAGGCATAGTGAAGAACAACAATATAAACAGCGTGATAGTAGCATTTATGGAGGTTCCTTGCTGCAACGGCATTGTAATGGCCGCTGAAAGGGCAATTCAAATGTCCGGCAAGAACATTCCATTGGAGAAAATCAGAATAAGCATAAACGGAGAGGCTGACAAAATCAGCTAACTCCGATTATATAGGAAGGGCGGCCATCGGCCGCCTTTTTGAATTGTTATTATTGATGTATCCGGGGGATAATACCAGTCTCATAACGGAACCTCTCTGTAATTAGCTTCAGCTCCTGTTCTCCTATGATGCCATGGAGAAGCTTTATGCTTTGGATCTCTTTACCAGTGCCATATACAAAGCTTATGAAATCAGATCCTATTTTCACTTCTTTCAGATCGATTCCGCCAAGGTTGAATTTAATAACCTTTGAACCAAGCAGTATACCGAAGCAGGATATAAAAAACTCCAGATCCTCAGTACACAGGAAGCTGCAAATACCATAAGCTTGCTGTTCTATTTCGGTTGCCTTGATATGCATTATTCTATTTTCTACAATAAGCTCTGCTACTTTATAGATTTTGTATTCTTGCAAGGATAATGCCGCAAGCAAGCCGGATATAAGAACTGACAGAGCGAATAAAGGACGCATGTCAATTCTGCAAATAACAAAATCCTTAGTAAGAAGCACCAGTGAAAACAATAATATCATGCTGCATAAGGAGATAATGAGGAATAGTCTTCGTTTGATTACCTTCAATATACATCTCTCCTCTCCTGCATAAAACCCCCCACCGGTTTCAGGTGAGGGGTGTATGTCATATAAAGCAGCTTTTACTCCTCATATACTATGACTGCTTCCTTGGTGCTGTTGATCCAGTCTACCTTACAGTTCAGGTTTTCGGCAGCGAATCTGACAGGTACAAAGGTTCTCCCGTTTCTGGATGCAGGAGCTACGTCCATTTTTTTGGCTGCTCCGTTTATTTTTATATCAGTTTTGCCCATCCACATTTCAACAGTATTCCCTCTGGCTTTGAGAGTCACTTTTTGAGTGCTGCCTTCCCATTCTACCTGACCGCCCATAGCTTCAACAACTGCGCGGATAGGTACCATGGTTCTTCCGGATATGGTTATCGGAGCCGTACCCCGCCCAGGGTCAACCTCCTGGTTTGTGCCGTCCACACTCATATAAGGGCTGTCAAGCTTAAGCATGATAAAGTGCTTATAGCTTCCGGGCTTATATGCTGTACTGCCTGTTGTTATAGTAAAAGTGCCGATAGCATCACCCAGCTTTTCCTCTGTCCCCTCAAAAGGCTTTGCTTCTGCGAGTACAGGTTTGACAGTATAGTAGTAGGTGGTAGCGGGCTCAACATTTACGTCTGCATAGGAGGTGCTTGTGATAAAGAAATCAGTTACGGATATACCGAGGCTGCTCCGGGAAGTGGATCTGAAGAGCCTGTAACCAATTCCGTCTGCCGGCTGCCACATAATTCTCGAGCCGGATTCAAAGACTTCTGCACCATTATTTGCAGAGGGTTTTGATATTACTGGCACTGTCGGTACTGCTGGTGCTGCCGGAATTTCCGGCACTGCCGGTGCGGGGATAACTTCAGTGATACGTTTGCCGCCCTCCCAGTTCCCCCAGCTTCCTTCGGAGCCATAACGCCACTTACCTGTAAAGCTTTTTCCATCATCGGACATGGTAAGCTCCATATCCCCTCCGTCGTTCGGAGGCATATAAGAAGGTGATTCTGACCAGATTCCGCTTAGAGTATTTCCGGAAACAATTCCGCTGATCCTGCCGCTGTCATGAGTGTATGTGCCTGTTACCACAGAACCATTCTGGCTTATCACCATCTTACCCCAGTTGCTCTCCCACTCACCTTCCCAGGAGTATTTTCCCATATCTGTGCTAACAGGAGGCTGGTGCTGTGCTGGTGTATTACCTGTTGCTGTTTGTTTCCATTCGTAGGTATATCGGACACCTACTGAGCCTGGAGAACCGGCATAAACACTTACATAGAGGGCGCATTTCTGCCCTTCGCTTCCCTTGCCTCTGAATTTAAGGGCCATATCTGCCGTAAAGGAAGTCTGGGATTGAGCGTCTCTATTTGTACCCATGCCAAAGCTTTTGGCCTCGGTACCATCGGAATAAAAAGCTTTGGCATTTACTTTAGAGGCTGTAGCAGAGCCAAGCTCCAGGCCGTCTACATCCATTGAAAATATTGGTGTAAAGCCAATGGAGTAATTTCCATAATTATTGACTATTACTTCCTGCTCAAGCTTTATGCTTACAGCTTCATTTGGACGGATGATACCCGGAGGATCACTCCACTTATACTTTGCATGCAGGGTTACCGGGTTTGAGTAATCGCGTGAAGCGTATACTCCGATGTCATAGGGTATTGAAGTACTAAGCTCAATGGTACTGCCCTCCATGGCGGCATAATAGCTCCAGGTTTCTCCCGGCTTGAAGGCCTCCGGTATCGGGAACCGGTAAGTATCTACCAGCACCCACGCATATTCATCTTCTTCTGCGGACACATTCATGGTAATGCCTATAGCTGCGCCAAGTATAATTATCAGCGCCATACCTAATGATAATAACCTTTTCATCATTACTCCCCTTTCTAATCTTATAAATTGAATTTTTGTCAGTACCCAATATACTTTATTCCGGTACGGAAGTCGTCACCCATAAGGGGTGAATTACGTATAAAGCCCCTCACCCATTTTGGGTGAGGGGCTTTATATGCCGCTATTTTCAAGCAATTTACCTGTTTGCATAAGGATGGTCCCTTTGCATTATAAGATTGATCAACTCTGATTTGCTTTGAATATTCAGTTTGGAATAGATGTTCTTTATATGTGTCTTTACAGTGTTTTCGCTAAGATAAAGCTCATCGGCTATCATTCTATAGGTTCTGCCCTTTAATAGCAAAGCTGCGATCTCGCTCTCACGCTCAGTCAATAACCTTGATACATTAAAATTGTCGAATGCGGCTTTTTGTTCAGAAGGCGCCATTTCATGCAGTGCAATCAGAAATACGTGGTTTTTCAACAGCATGGAAAGATGCTTGTGCAGCAGCGGGAGTATGACAAGAATAATAAGGACCACTACAAGAGCCAGCAACGACGAATTAATGCCGGTAATATCTGAAGCTGCAATAGCACTTCCCAGCATGCCTCCGATAAGTACCCCAAGAACATTTGAAGAAAGGCCTATTCCAAGAATTATTGCCGGGTTATCATGGAAATCCAGCATTTCACCCAGTATGCTCCACCAGAAAAGATCGTATACTCCACATGCACCCAGCATCAGGGTGTTTACGTAAAGGTAGCTTGCAGCGGAACGGTTAAGGGTCATGAAACCTATAAAAGAAAGACCTATCATAGCAATAGCAACATAGAGAGTGTAATTCCTGTTGGCCTTACGGGATAGATTCCTGACAATATATAGGGCTATAATATAGGGCACAGCCCAATACCAGCTGACTAACCATTCCAGATGTTCAAATGCGGGATTGACAACCTGGTACATCAAGCCGGAATTAATGGTGATCACAACGATGAACAAGCTTAGAAACGCGAGAGGCTTTAAAGGGTTTGCAGTGTTGTTGGGTTTAGCAGCAGATCTTTCAGCATCTGACTGTATGTTCCCCGGCAATTTGAGCTGAAAAAATAAAGCCATTCCAAGCATGAGTATCGATAGTGCAAGACCCAGATACGGGAACACAAGTATTGCCGCCATATTCATGATGATCATCAGGATATTTGAATAAATAAGCACATCCGCCGCGGTTTTAATCCGTTCATTGGGGGGAGTAAATTCCTTAAAGTAGAAACCCCAGGCCGCCACACAAGCGCCTGATAAAAATGCCGCAACCAGAAGTGAAATATGCCACAGAAAGGAAGGTGCAAAGAAAAACAAGCTGCTGCCTATCATACAAAGAATGATTGAAAAAAGCATTAACTGCTTTGCGGCTTTCATTGTTTTTATAAAAAAACCGCATATGAATAAGCCTGTGAAATGAGCTGCAATTGAACCAAAGGTCAGAGCATAGGTATCAATGCCGTACATATCTGCAATGGCAAACAATACCTGGCCTTCAAATGGAAAGGCCAGCAGCCATGAAAAAAATAATGAGAAAACAATGATTGACAGGCTGCGGTTGTCTTTTATCAATCTTATCCCCCCCGTGTATAATTTGATAAGCGATTATATTTTATTATACTTCTAAATATGTCTTATTCCAATATATGACTTAGTATTTTTTGCCACAGCTTATCAATAATATCCGGCTTCTGCAGGAAAGGACATAGGATGCAAAAACGCATTCTATGCCCTTTCCATATATGAAGAGTGGAATTACTTTGAATCAGCCCTGTTATAAACCTTTATCATATGATGATTGAAATAAGAATCCACTAACCCTTCTGCCTGGTCTTCCTCATTGTCCGGGTTAAAATTGTCCGGGAAATAATAAGCGTTGTATTCCCGCTCAATAATCGGATATTTTTTTCCGTTATAAGTATCGTCTATTATCTTCATGTTTTCACCTCATCCGGGTCTTGCCTTTTCACATCTTTATTCTCTAAAGCTGCGTTTTCTACTCCTTTGAAGCCTTTATGCGCATCATGGTTAATTTTGGCCATGACCATTTCATAGTCTGTAAGAGGCTCTTCGGCAGCGGGAGTCAGGACGTTTACTTTTCTGTTTATCTTTGGAGACATTGCATTTCACCTCATTCTTGTTGTTGTTGTATTATTGATGATTTTATTTTTTGTGGTTTTATGATTTGTATTCAGTTATATTTTAATGAGTTTTTGATTTAACGAGTTTCATTTGCTTATCTTTTTTATTCTCATTATGGGAATGATGTTTTATAATAGAAGTTATAGCAAAAGAATTTTTGGAGGTACCAATGAATTATATTGAAAAGCTGAACAAGGAACAAAGAGAAGCAGTGCTGCACACCGAGGGTCCGCTTTTGATACTTGCGGGAGCTGGCAGCGGGTATCATGACATTTTTGTATAAAAATATAGAATAGATAGAAGTATTATAGATACTTATTTTGATAAGGATTCCATGTGAGGAATATATCCTCATATGTTTTTTATAAATCTGTGGCTTTATGCGGTGTTATAGAAATATAAAAACATCATGACAAATTATCCTCATATACATGCAGAATATAGAAATATGAAGGGGTTTGGTTATATATTACTTTTGAGGGTTTTACTCATAAGTGCAAGAGAAAAAAGTTGATTTTTTAAATTTGGTTTATTATACTTATGTTAGCCGAAGGGCAAATAGATAAATGCTAACCGAAGGGTAATGGGGCAGCTAACCTGCCCCGCTTAATATCTGAATAAATAGGAGCAACCTATGAAGCGAAGTATATTTATTATTAAGAACAAAATAGAACAAGGTAGATAGAAGGTCTGGATAAGGCCTTCTATTTTTATTGGCACAATACATCCATTGTTAAAAGCAGTCTATAACAACAGAAGTTTAACCATATAAATATGGAGGATAAGCAAATTGAATAATAAATTGATATTGTATATCGACGGATCGTATAAAGACAGAAATGGAGCATGGGGTATAGTTGGTTTTTACAATGCTCCGAGGCAGGAAGTTGAATTAGCATTTGGAAGATGTCAACTTGAAAGCAATGTTCAGGCCGAGCTTTTGGCCTGTATTAAAGCATTGGAACATATAAAAAGCGAGAGTAAGGTTAAGCACATAGAAATACGTACAGATTACTTAGATATGGTTAATATTTTGAATCAAGTAGTAGATCTGTTCTATACAAGTATAAATCAAATAGAAAACAAATTTGGACACCATAATATAAATTTGACAAGACGGGTAGTTGAACTGCTCATAAAAAGGGAGTACACAGTTAAATTTTCTAAAACTTCAAAAAAAGATGTGTTTGGCAGAAGAGCTCATAATTTAGCACAACAAGCTATGCAATCTGATTTTCTATCTACAGATATTTTTTACATTTGGGATGATTCCCAAAAACAGCCAATACAATTTGATCACTTTTGTGAATTAAATAAGGATTCGATTTTTGGATTGAATATAAATGAAGTGGATAGAAAGCCTGTATTACGGCAGATGGATATCTTATGCAAAGAAGTAAGAAACATTAAACTGGAAAGCATTCTTTTATGCGAAGAATTACATTTGGCAACAAGAACATGTTTGTTGTAAGATAAAAATACCCACTTTTGCAAAACGGAATTCCCCAGTTTTGCAAGTGTAAAATTCCCCACTTTTGCAAAAATCCATTGCAGGCATTCAACTAAATCCGTATCCTTGTATTTGACCATTATGCAAGGA
>DASPLL010000012.1:0-61587 GCA_035627615.1 Clostridia bacterium | reverse complement strand
AGCCTGGAGTCTCTATCCTTATAGTCAGTATTAAAGTCTCCGGCTACAATCATATTGCTGTCTTTGCCCTTTATCCATTGAAGGAATCTGGCAAACTGTATTTCAAATCTCTCAGCGCCGTCGAATTCCCATGCAAAATGCACCGAGAAGACGTCAAAATCCACATTATCCTTTCTGATGCATGCATACAGGTTTTTCCTGCATCTCCAATTTCTTATGTCTGTGATTGTCGAAACATACATGCTTTCTTTCTTAATTATCCTGTGCGGAGTTAATATTGCAACGCCCTCTTCTATAAGCCCATCCAGGATCTTGACCCTTTCCCAGAACAAATCATAGTGAACATCAAACTCTTTCTCCAATATCAGCTTCACAATGTAAGCGGCATTATCCGTCCTTATTTCACCGGATACTATTCCGGTATGCCTTAACTGGTTTACCTCCTGCAGGCATACTGCATCATAACGGTTGTCAGAGATATCCCTGGCGATATTATAAAAGGCCCAGTATGTTCTCGGCTCAAAATATGAATGCATATTCAAGGTAAGTACTTTAAACATATGATCCTCCCAATCAGCGCAGCTTTATCAAAAATCTGTATTTCATATCTTCTTCAAACCACATGGGGAAGTTTGTACCCCAGATATTATTATGAAGATTAAAAAACATCCCCTTTGACATTCCTGCAATTTCATTATCAAACTTCAGTATTTTCATATCCCCGATGGAAACAAGCGGTGCATCCAGCGGTTCCACAGCAATGTGCCTTTCATTGTCATAAATGATTTCTTCAACGGAATGCATGTTTCTATTTCCATTGCTTACTACAGCATAGGGTGAAACATAATCCCCCAGCTTTTTTAGCAGCCATTTTTTATCATCTCCGGCGCAGAAGTTCATCTCACACCAGGAAGCCTCAGGTATACGGCTTGCGTCCTTATTGAACCAGTTTAACTCAAATCCGATGAATCCGTTTCTGTAAAAGCTGTATATAAGAAGCAGCTTTTCGGGTGATCCGTAATCCCTGCTGCTTTCCAGGGGCATTTTCAGCTCCACGTAAAGCCTGCTGCAGTCATCCGCTTCGTACAGAACGATATCCAGAACCTGCCCCAAATATCTGGCATGCCGTACCGGCTTCTCAAGCAGTTCAAGTCCGGGCTTGCAAAAATCCGCTATGCACCATTGGTAATGCTGCTCCACATCTCTTTGATAGTGCTCCAGCCAGTATTTATAATCTTCAGCGTCAAAAACCTCATATATATATCTTCCAAGCCTGTTTTCCCCGTCCGCATACTTAATTCTGTCAATACTCCTCAGGCTGTTGATTGAACCATCCTCTGCAATACTCACATAGTAACCGCCAACTTTATACTCTGTACCGGCCTCCAATCTCCTGCCATCAGGCACGTAAAATATCGGTTGAAGCCTCCGCAGTGCATCATTGGCCTCCTTCTGCTTTTCTTTGGATAAACAGCCGATTGCATTACAAATATACTGCCTCTGCTCTTCCCAGGATTGCTCAAAACTGCTGTACGTCCTGAAGCATTCAGCCTGAACTTCATTATCTATATTGAATGCACTGACGTATGAATATTCCGGTGGTATTGAATCCTCTATAATATCCTTCTGCCTTGCTTTATTAAAGGCTTCCTTCAGGTAATTCCTGAAGTCACAGAAATGCTTCTTCAGATCCATGCCCCAGGTGTGCTCAGGTATCAGAATCAATTCATTAAAGAATGTATCATATTCCTCACTGCCGACTTGAAGGCTTTTTTCTTCTATCCACCTCTCAGCGCAGCTTAGAAGCTCTTTAAAATATGACACCTTTTTGGGGTCAGTCGCTATTCCATGTATCCATGTATCTCCGATTTCTTCAGTGACAACGGGCAGGCATTCCCGAACACGGTACAGAGCTTCGGCGAAATCCTCCAGGGTTGAGGCCTCTATCACTGCATAAGGGTATTTCTGCCGGAGAGAAGACAGGCTGTTTCTGATTGAAGCTTCATCAGCCGGGCCTTCATTATCACCTGAGTGGGCGAAAGCCAGCACCTCATCAAGAAAATCAAGCTCAAGTATTTCACCATAGCTTTCTGCATAGTTCACTACAAGCTCACTTCCATCCCTGCCTTTCCACAGAAATGCGCGGGGTACGTCCGGAAGCTTCGAAGACGGGTTTACACCAATATGCAGATACTTTATGCCGTTCCTCGCCAGTATCGGTATGATCGCTTTGGTATGCCCCGGAATGTCAGTCATTTTAGCAGCTATTGTATTCTTATTGAAATACTTGTCCAGTTTTTTCGATATGGAAATACCGTATTCAAAAATTCTTTCATTCATTAGTTCGGTATGGGTAGTAAAGGGTAACCCATGCCATCTGATATGACCTTTATTTATGGCAGCTTTAAGCTTTGCAGCTTTTTGTCCATCCTTCTGCTGCAGATACTCATTAATTATCCATGACCCTGTAGTCCAGACAAAGCTTTTGGGTTCTCCCGTCTTATTCACTTTTTCCGCCAGTTCTATTGCCCTGGGTATGAAATTATCAAGATAACTGGCTTTAACATTCCTTGCATAGTCTGTAAAGCCTATATCCAGGTGCGTTTTATAGATTACATGGACTTTTCTAATCTTTTTCTTCATATTTTAATGCCCCATACATCATATTTTTAAAACCTCTGCAGTAATTCGGATTACTGCAGAGGTTTCTATTGATTATTTATTTCTTCACTGCTGCGTCTCTTGCAGCATCGGCATCCTTCAAGGTCTTTTCGATTGTTTTGTCATCACCTGTCCTGATGAATTCCTGCAAGCCTTTTCCTATTGTCTGAATTATTTCTGAAGCGCCCATCCAGTCATTCCACGGTGCATATATTCTGCCTGCGCTTAGAGCTACACCAGCCCCGTCCAGCTGTGACGGAAGCTCGTTATTGAAGTCCTTCAGGAACATCGGTCCGCTGTTGGCCTTCTGATAATCGCCCTGAACCTCCTGTGTCGACCATACCTCAAGAAGCTTCAGTCCATACTCCCTGTTTCCGCCTTCTCTTACTGCCCAGGCTGCTCCAGGACCGCCTATGACCCAGCCCTCGCCGTTTTTAGCCGGTATTGGGAAGAAAGCGAATTTCAGATCAGGATTCTTTGTCTTTATATCGTTGACTGCCCAGTTTCCACTTTCCCACATCGATGCCTTTCCAAGTGCAAACATATCCTGAGCCTGATTGTAGTCAAGGCTTAGCATGTCCTGTGTTATGTATCCTTCTTTTACTATGCGTCCCCAATCCTTAAAGGGATCCAGCCATGTTTCATACAGGCTGCCTTCGCCCTTTCCGAACTTTGGTGAAAATTCAGGATTTACCGAATGCACCCATGCATTTGCCTGTGCAATGGACTGCTTCATCTGAGGCTCCCAGGATGCGCAGTGCATAACCTGCGGTATTTTGTAGCCTGCTGCCTTTAAAGCCTTATGTGCATCAAGGAACTCGTCCCAGGTTTTTGGTACGGAAACCCCTGCTTTTTCAAAGTGCTCAATGTTATAAAATATCCCTTCCATCCAGCCGCTTTCCGGTACGGCATATACTTTCCCCTCATACATGAATGCGTCCAGACCTGCCTGATGGTACTTCTGCACTACGGCCTCACCCGATATATCGGCGAGATATCCGGCTGCTGCCAGATCCTTGGTCTGCGCTCCAACAAGTATTACATCCGGTCCCGAGCCGGAAGCCAATTGTGTGTTCAATGCGGTATCATAGCTCTTATTATCGACAAACTGGTATTCAACGGTCACATTCGGGTATTTCGCAGTGTATGTGTCGAACATGAATTTAAAGTTCTCTTCTTTGGTCCAGCCCATTACCTTTAACGTCACTTTCTCCTCGGTTGCCGCAGGTTCAGCTGCCGCCTGATCCCCCGCTGCAGCCGGCGCCGTTTCCTTAGGAGCACAACCGGCGAATACTGTCAGCATGATCATAACAGCTGCGATTAATAAAGCAATCTTCCTCATTTTATTACCTCCCACAATTTGAAATTATTTATAATATTATGGTACATAATATTACACGATGTATCAGCCCTTTACTGCGCCTGATGTGATACCCTTTACAATATACTTCTGCATGAATGTATAGAATATCAACAATGGTATCACTCCAAGCACCAGCATCGGGAACATGGCAGCCCAGTCTACAGTGAACTGCCCGACATTGTTGTAGACCTCCTTGATGATTGTGTGCTTTGTCCTGGATTGTATGAACAGCAGGGGATAGGTAAAATCATTCCATATATATAAGGTTTGCAGTGTGGCTACTGTTGCTGTAACCGGTTTCAGAAGCGGCAGCACTATTCTGAAATATACCTGAAAAATATTGGCTCCATCTATTTTTGCAGCTTCCTCCAGGTCCCTGGGCACAGTAGAGATAAAACCTGTATATAGAAATATGGTAAAGGGCATTGAGTAGAATATATACAGTATTGACAGCCCTGTGAGACTATCCATCAGCTTGAAGCTTTTCATCAGGTTGAACAGCGGCAGCGCGTTCAGTTGGGCGGGGATCATCATCCCCATCAGAAAGAACATGAAGATCAGCTTTGTGAGCTTCGATTCACATCTTGATATACCATAAGCCGCCATAGAACCCAGAAGGATTATGAATATCAGTGCGACAACTGCTACATACGCCGTATTTCCCAGGACCCTCAGATAGTCCATCTGCTGCCATGCGCTTTTATAATATTCAAGGGTGAAGGCTTTTGGCAGTGCCAGCGGATGCAACAGAGTCTCATTGGAGGACTTGAAGGTCGATACGAACAGATAGTATACAGGTATCATGGCAACAGCTGCTGTAAGTATAAGGAATACTTCCAGAATCAGTTTGTTCAAGTCAGGCTTTTTTCTCATCCTTGCACCCTCCCCTCATTTTTCTTCATATATTTAAGCAGCACCGCAGATACGACCAGTATAAACAACAGGAATACGACTGCCAGGGATGAAGCATAGCCTGCCCGCCTCCCGCTGAAGGCCATATTGATGAGCAAGGTGGTCATGACCTCTGACGAATATCCCGGCCCGCCCTGGGTTGTTGACATTACCAGGTCAAACACCTTCAGATCGCTTATAAGTGAATTCAGAAGGCTTATGGTAATCGCCGGCGTCAGAAGGGGCAGTGTCACATACCTGAACCGCTGGAAGGCGTTAGCCCCATCTATTCTGGCAGCTTCCATATAGCTTTCAGGGATACCCTGCAGCCCGGCTATGTATATTGCCGCGCTCCAGCCGGTACCCTGCCATACTCCGATTAAAATAATCGAATATATTACTATGGAGGGATCGCCCAGCCAGTTTATAGGGTCCATGCCAAGCTTTTCAAATAAGACCCAGAATATACCCAGAAAAGGCGCCATTATGAATTTCCACAGGAAACCTACTATCAACGCACTGAATATCGAAGGTGCGAAGAAGGTTGTCCTCAGAATGTTCGCAGACCTTATTCTCTGCGTCAGTCCCAGAGCCAGAAGCACCGCAAGAAAATTCATCAGCATTGTTTTTATGGACGCATATTTTAAAGTATTTATAAAGGCTCCTCTTATCCGCTCATCCTCAAACAATCTTTTGTAATTGTCCAGCCCTATAAAGTTGTATGTACGGGTGATCCCGTTCCAGTCCGTAAAGCTCAGCATTATATTATTGACTACCGGATAGGCAACAAATATTATATAGCCTATCAATGCCGGCAAAATGAACAGGTATAATATCAGTCTCTCTTTTTTGATTAAAGCACTGTTATTCATTAAACCGTATCCCCTTTAACAGCATTATACTTTGGCTCAATGAGCAAGGTCTTGATCTCATAGGGCTTTATAAATAGCTGAATGGCTGACTGATTAATCTCACCTGAAGGGTTTTCCATAAGGTCGGTCTCCTGCCACCGGGCAATATCAAAAGCACTTGATAGCTCAAGCTTTGCACGGCAGCCTTTATATTCGTGCAATCTGACAATGATCGCATCCCTGTCTTCAGCTTTCTTGACGGCATCAATAAGAACATTTCCTGTATTAACGGACAGCAGACTGTTAAATGGTATCCGGCCTTTTCCCCCGAAGACCCTTAACGGCTCATTAAGTGACAGCGCCTCCTGTTCAACCTCAGAGTCCTTAAAGGAGCCTCTATGGGGATACAGAGAATATGTAAACGAATGTTCCCCCTGATCTGCATCAGGATCAGGATATACAGCGGATTTTATTAGTGTAAGCCTCATATTGCTGTCTTTAATGTCATAGCCATACTTGCAGTCGTTCATCAATGCCACGCCGTAGTCTCCTTCGGAAATATCCGCCCATTTGTGCCCTGCCACCTCAAACTTGGCCATATCCCAGCTTGTATTCCAGTAAGTAGGTCTTTCAACATTACCGAACTGGATATCATACAGGGCTTTTGTTGCCCTCACATCAACCGGGAATTTCACCTTAAGCAGCTGCTGCTGTTCATTCCAGACAATGCCGGTCACAAAATCTATCCTTCTTGTGTGCTTATAGAATATGATATCCTGCCTTATGGTTGAATTCCTGTATTTCCACGCCACATTGAGCACAAGCCTCAGATTGTTCAGCTCTTTAAGCCTGAAGGCTGCCAGTTCGTCCATGTCATACCTTTTGTTGTTGTAGAAAATATCAATGTCCCAGGCATCAAAGTTAAGGGGCCTGTCTTCAAAAACCTCCAGGACATTCCCCGGCTGCGCCATTACTTCCCTGCTGTTCTCCTTATCATAAACAGACTCAATATATCCGTTTTTAAACACTACCCTGTAAAAAGGAGTCTCAACCGTGTTCTTGATGAAGGAAAAGGCTGTATCACATTCAGCCGGCAGCCGATCTGCTGCTATTATGGTTTTACTGCCCATAGACGGAACCTCCGGCACTATCACTGTATAACCGCCTTCAACCTCTGCTGCTTCAAGGGCTGCTCCCTTCCCATCATAAAAAGCTGTGCTTCCATCCCTTTTTATAAAAACAGAATCAGTCCTTTCAAAGCTGCAGGAATTGAAAACCGTATAATGGTCTTTAGCCTCAGCAGTAAGACTTCTTATTGAGTTGAAAATCACATCCTCTGCGATTTTCTCTGCTGTGCCGTATTCCTTCCTAGCATCCTCATATACTTCCGCAATAGAGCTTCCCGGTATTATATCATGGAACTGGTTTCTCAATATTATTTTCCAGCCGTCATTTAATGCCTTCTGTTCATATAATGAGAAATCACTATTTACTGCATTATATACTGAAAGGATTTCAGCCAGCCTGTATTTGAACTCCAGTTTTCTGTTCTCTTTTTTGATAAATGCCTGGGAAGTGTATGTTCCCCTGTGATATTCCAAATAAAGCTCCCCATCCCATACATGCCTGTATTTATCCGTATTGTCAAAGGCCTCATGGAGCTTTGCAGTAAAATCCGATACCTTTTCCTGCCGCAGTTCAGGCAGTCCCGGAAGCTGCTTCATAGCCCGGTACAGCTCCAGCGTTGTCCTGTCCACGCCACCGCCGCCGTCTCCATAACCAAAGGGGATAAGCTGGCCTTTATATATATCCTTATTGGTATATCTCTCCCAGGTACTCCTTACAGTATAGGGAGTAAGGTGTCCGTTATAGGTGCTTTTATAATCGGTACGCCATTCGCTTTCCTGGTCCTGGACCTCAGGAGTGGTGATAAAGTGCGTCAGTACCTCACTCCCGTCAAGCCCTCTCCATAAAAAGGTGTCGTAAGGCATCTTATTGTACTTGTTCCAGCTTATCTTTGATGTTATAAAGGTTTTTATACCCGATTTGCTCATTATCTGAGGCAGCGCCCAGGAGTAACCGAAAACATCCGGCAGCCACAGTACATCGCAGTCAACATTGAATTCTTCCCTGAAAAACCTTTTGCCGAAAAGGATCTGCCTTACAAGGCTTTCCCCACCGGTAATATTGCAGTCGGCCTCCACCCACATGGATCCATTGGGCTCCCATCTGCCTTCCGCTACTCTTTTCCTGATTTTTTCAAATATCTCAGGGTAATCCTTCTTTATGAATTCATATAGCTGAGCCTGGCTCTGATGGAATATGTATTCGGGGAACAGGTCCATATATCTCAAGACAGTTGAAAATGAACGGGCGCACTTTTCCCTTGTATGCTTCAGGCGCCACAGCCAGGCGACATCAATATGTGTATGGCCTACTGCCGACATATGTATCCCTGAGTTCTTCGGAAGCTCCGAAAGCCTGGCCTTCAGAAGGTCATATGCCCTGTACAGGCTTCTGTAGAGTTCATCCTTGTTGTTTCTTAGTGCCCAGTCAATGGACAAAAATGTATCTTCAAGAATGTCTGCAAGAATGATTTTATTCTCATCCTCATCGGTCAGCTGAAGGATCGTTTCCACTGCAGCCCTTGCCAGGAAGTACAGACCGTCAGCCTTCACATCCAGTTCTGCAGTATACAGCTCCTTAAAGCTGTGGGGAATCTCCCGGGGTACGCCTCCCCCTTCCAGTCCCGACCACAGCTTGAGATATATGTCCGTTTCCTTGCAGTCATAGCTCTCCGGCAGTATTATCTCCCTGTGGTTCTGATCCACCCCCTGAAAGGGCATCGTGTCAATAAAGCATAAGGACTCGAACCCCTGATTATGCCACCCGTCGGTAGTGCCGAAGTCGGCATAGACCACAAGCCTGTTGTTCTTATCTAGAAGTGCATGGTTAATAGTGAACCTGACCCAGATGTACCTGTCTCTTCCCTTCCAATGGCTGCCCAGGCTGCATTCCTGCCATTGAACCCCCTCAGGGGGATACATGGCTTCCTGATTGGAATCAAGACAATAGAATTTATCTATAATTTTTGTATTTCTATACCTTAAGGCAGCTATTTCCCTTATTTCTTTTTTGAAGCTTTCAATAACGAAGAAGTTTTTATTATTTGCATTCATAATCATACATCCTCTTTTTAAATTTACAGCGCAGACGTTATTATAGTCATATCGCCTGCAAGCTCAAAGCTTCCATATCCATACGGCAGCATGAAATGGTCTCCCCGCTTGATAGAAACACCGTCGATCGAGCCTTCACCTTCAATAACTCCAACGATCAGAAACGGCTTATCCTGCTGCAGGGTAGTCCGGGAATCAATTGTATACATGGTAACTGTGAAAAAAGGAGTACGCGCCAGAACTTTTTTCTCAGCTCCATTTTCCTTCAATAGCTCATAAGCCGGAACCCAGGGGGTATGCGGTATATTAATGACCTGAACGGCCTCTTCAATATGCAGTGTCCTGGGCTTCCCATTTTCCAGCCTGCCATAATCGTACAAACGGAAGGTCGTATCTGAAGACTGTTGAATCTCCAGCACCAGCATACCTTTTTTCAAAGCATGCACCGTACCTCCGGGTACATAAACAAAGTCATTCTTCTTAACCGGTATACTGCTTAAAAGCTGATCCCATTTTCCGGCAGCTATCTTTTCTCTCAATTCCTCTCTTGTACTGGCATTATGTCCGTAAATAATCTCTGTATTCTCTTCGCAGTCTAATATGTACCAGCACTCTGTCTTGCTTCTGATATCCCTGTTGTTTATCAGAGGGCTGTTTTCATCGGGATGTACCTGCACACTCAGATCCTCATTGGCATCAATAAACTTTATGAGCAGCGGGAATTCTTGTCCGTCCATATTGCCAAACAGCTCCCGCTTCTTATCCCAAAGCTCCCGGAGGGTCCACCCCTCGTATGCCCCGCTTCTGACAACAGTCTCACCCTCGGTATGTGCGCTTACCAGCCAGCATTCGCCGGTCTCCGCCGACGGGATACTCATTCCGAATACTTTCTCCAGCCTGCTGCCACCCCATATCTTCTCCTTGAACATGGGCTGAAAAAAAATTATGTTATTCATATATCTCCCTCTCAATTCTCTTTCTCGCCATATAAACAGCCCCGATAATTCCGGGATCAGATAATTGAGCTGGCTTTATCTCTATCTGGTTGCGCATCACTTCATATATGTACTGTTCAAACCTTTCTTTTATCATTCCTGTAAAACCCGGCACGGCGAGGGATACGCCGCCTCCCAGCACAAATATATGCGGGTCTACGACATGTGCGATAGTGGCCATTCCACGGGCAAGAGAGTCAACTACTATATCTGCTATTTTTATTGCAGCTGCATTTCCGGCTTCAGCCATTAAAAACACCTCATGGGCCTTTTCCGCTTTTATCCCATGCTCAGCGGCCATTCTCAAAATGCTGATGCCGCTCGCCATTCCTTCCAGTGAGCCGGGATTTAAAAAGCTATGCTTTACGGTATCCCTGCTTATAACAATATTTGCAATCTCTCCGGCATTGCCCGTCGCACCGGATATTATCTGTCTGTTTATGCAGAGCCCTCCGCCAATGCCGGTGCTCACAGTAATATAGAATACTATGGGGTAATCCTTGCCTGCTCCTTCCAAAGCCTCTGCCAGGGCAGCAACATTGCAGTCATTGTCTATATAGCACGGAACATCAAAATGCTTCTTCAGTATGTCTGCAAGAAATATGTTGTTCCAGCCGGGCAGGTTAATCGGATTCATAATAATACCCTTGTATGGATTCAACGGCCCCGGCATCCCTATTCCTATCGCCTGTATTTCATAGCCCGATCCGGTTTTTTCAATCATGCTCATAAGTTTTTCAATTACGTAGTCCGAGCCTTTGTATGCTTCAGTCTCCTCCTTTTGTTCCCGGAGAATGATCCCTTCCTCATTAACCAGTCCGGTACGTATATTGGTCCCTCCCAGGTCAACTCCGATCCAGTATTGCTTGTACAACATTCACACACCCCTTTGCAATGCAATCGCGTTGTCATAATATTTTTTAAGCCTTATTAATATATATTGAATACTAAATTGTATTATGTGTTTGTTATATAATATAACTAATTAAACAAAAAAATTATAGTGATTGAGAATCAGACATTTCCAAATAACAGTTCTATAGAGTCATTCAACAAGTGTTCAAAGGCAATGCTTGATATGCCTATTAATGCGCCATCCTTCAATTCTGAAAGGAGAATATCCGAAAGATAATAATCCCTGAAAAACGATCTGTCTGAAATTATTTTCTTGATCGGTTTCAGTAAATACTTGCCTACCAATACCGAAGGCCCACCTATTATAATAGCCTCCGGTGCAAATATATTGATCATGCTGACCAGACTGTATGCCAGATAAGTGCCCGCGATCTCCATTGCTTCCAGACAGATGGGTACGTGCTTTGCCAGGCCGTCTATGACATCATCCCACTCTATCCTGCCGCTGCGCTCGTATACCGTTCTTATCGGATCATTGGCCTTATTGCTGTCACTGCCGAGCTTTGCTTCGATCCATTCTATTATTGCATTCATTGAAGCGTATTTTTCAAGACAGCCTTTATTTCCGCAGTCACACTGCTTTCCATTGTAATCAACGATAATGTGCCCTATTTCAGTACCAAAGCCTTCTACGCCCCTGTACAGCTTGTCATTGAGTACAATACCCGAGCCTACTCCTTCACAATGGGTTATATGAATAAAATTCTTATATTTCTTGCCGAGACCAACGGTTTTCTCCGCCATTGCATAAGCATTGGCATCCTTGTCCAAAATCGTGGCAATGCCGAATTCCTCTTCCAGAAGTGTCTTAAGGTTCAGATTTTCCCAGCCCTCAAAATTAGGAGGATTCAGTATAATCCCATTCCGGCAGTTCAAAGGACCGGGTACCGAAACGGCGATAGCTGCGATACGCTTGTCCTGATTCTGATCAATAAAAAAACGTATCATGCTCTTCAGTCTTTTTACTATGTCCTGGGCTGTTTCCTTGACAGCATACTTGTATTCATAGAAGGACTGCAGCTGATTTGTAAAATTCACAAGACCTATCTGCATTTTGCTTCTGTTTATGTCCACTGCTATGACATAGCTGATATTTGAGTTTATCTCAAGAACAATAGGCTTTCTTCCAACAGCTGAATCAATTACTCCTGTCTCACGGATCACGTTCTTCTCGATGAGCTCCTGGATTATCGGAGTCAGCCCGCCTTTACTCAAGTCGGTAATGCGTGATAATTCAGTCCTGGAGACGACACCCATTTCTCTGATCAGCCTTACGATCAACGACAGATTATTCTTTTTTATTATGGCTGTATTGCCGCCCTTATTCTGATATTTGTCCATCTCCGCACCACTTTCCTCTAATAATATTAATCTACCACACATTAGTTATATTGTCAAACTATATATGCAATATATCAGGACTACCGATCCTGAAGGAAAGATAGTCCTGATATTGTACCGCGATTATTTCAAGCCCTTAAAGGTGCTTATCATTGCTATAGCTTTGGCCTCCTGTTCAGGCAGGAAGGCTCCCTTCCGGTACAAAATGAAGGATACTGCCTTATCCTTGTACTTCAGCCTGTAATACATCATAGCCATTCCGGTTGCATCGTCAGTAACCATTGCACCGTATGCCTTGCCTATATTTTTTATTTCTATGGTGTCATAGCGTTGAACCTTCAGATAATGATCAGTCTCAAGCTCTTCCTTCATTTTTTCTTCACTTATTTCAAGCTTTTCATCCGTTATTTCGTTAATTGCCAGAAATGATTCATTTTCTGTTTTAAAGGATACTGTATTTGACTTCAGCGCTTCGTCGGATTCTTCCTTGTCCTTTATGAACTCCTTGGGAATATTTATGCTCCAATCTCCATCCTTGCTCTTGTACAAGTTTGTATCCTGCTCTGCTGTGCACCCTGCTGCCGATATTAGCAGAAATAATGCCAGAATCACTGCTGTAACCCTTTTCATCTTCACTTTTTCCCCCTTAAGCAATATAACACAATTATATCACAAAAATAAAAACCGTAAAGCGATTATAATGCCTTACGGTTTTTGTCTATATTCAGCTAAATATTAAATGTTTTAATTGATTCCGACAGCTGAGCAATGATCGCACCCAATTCATCCATTGATCTGACAGATTCTTCTATGGACGCCACCTGTTCTTCCGTTGAGGCGCTTACTTCCTCTGCTGAGGCGGAGGTCTGCTCTGTAATTGCCGTAATACTTTCTATTGAGCTTAAAACCTTGTTCTTTGCGGTATTTATTTCATTGATGTCACTTCTCAAAAGCTCCATCTGCCTTGTAACCTCTTCTACAGACTCCTCGATCTCATTGAAGCTCCTGTTGGTCTCCTCCAAGCCTACATTTGCTTCATTGACTAGCTTTCCTGTATACTCCATGTCCCTGTATGTCTTTTCTATCAACAGGACTATATCTTCTACTATGGTTTTTATCTCATCTGTAGCCTTTGAAGATTCTTCCGCAAGCTTTCTGACCTCATCTGCGACAACTGCGAAGCCTTTGCCTGCATCGCCTGCTCTTGCCGCTTCTATGGCTGCATTCAGTGCCAGCAGGTTTGTCTGGTTTGCGATTGCATTAATTGTCTCAATGATCTTGCTGATGGACTTGGATTTGTTGGAAACCTCCTGGACTCCTTTGGATACGTTCAAGGATGCTTCGGTATTCTTCCTGAACCTATCCCTCAGCTCATTGATGGACTGTGTCCCCAGCCTGTTCTTTTCTTTCATCTTTCCTGTGCTTTCAACAGTTATCTGCAGCTTGTCCACCATATCGGCAACCTTATTGGCAAGCACATTTGTTATTTCCACACTGCCTTCTGCTTCCTTCGCCTGTTCTGCAGTCCCTGACGCCACTTCCTGTATGGCGCCTGCTATTTCATTGCTTGCAACACTTATTGCAGTTGATGTCGCAGTTACCTTATCCGATATGCTTTTTGACTTAAGTGCTGTCTCCTGTATGCCGCCAAGAAGCTGTCTCATATTCTCCACCATTTTGTTAAAGCTGCCTGCAATATGCCCTATCTCATCCTTGGATTTTGTTTTGATGCTAACAGTAAGATCTCCGTTACCGAACTTCTCCATGGCAGCAAGTATGCCTTTTATCTGTTTTGTGATACTGCCAGAGAACAGCAATGATCCCAGCATTGCTATTACTATGCACAAACCACATATTACAGCTATTGTATACTTTATTACTTCAAGCTTTGCGGTAAACTCACTTTTGTCTATTACCCCGGCCATTTTCCAGCCGGTGATCTTGTTGGTGAGGAACAATATAAGCTTGTCGGTATTATCTATATTTGCGTCCAGCATGCCTGACCCATTTCCAACCAGCTGTTTGCCCCACTCAAACTCCTCGATCTTTTTTCCGATAAGCTCCTTATCGGGGTGAGTTACGAACACTCCCTGACTGTCAATACTGAAGGAATAACCATTTTCGCCTATTTTGGTGTCTGCTAATAATACGGTAAGCTTCTGCAGGTTTATATCAGCTCCTATAACGCCTACAGTGTTTCCTTATTAGTACTTCATCCCTTTATAACTGCATAACCGGATCTGATAAGTATGATTTATAATTTCTTAATATTCTTACTATAATTATATTACAAAGCAAATAAATGGTCAAATTATGTTAAATATTGTAATAAATTGAATATAACCTAGTTTTACCCATAATAATGTGCAGTTACTTACTGCACATTCTATATTCTGCTACCCCTGAATACAAAAGCTGCAGAAGTTAAATTCTACAGCTTTCATTATTCTCTATTCACTGAATAAATCCTGAACCAAACCTATTATTGCTTTTTTCTTATATGGCATGGACGCTCTCCCCTTTAGCTTCTCCTCTATTTCCGCCGAAAGCAGCGATCCTAATTCCTGTATCAACGCTTTCCCAGGCGTCCTTCCCTCCATCAGCTTTTCGGCAGCTGCTGCCCTGACCGCTGTTTTACCGACAGAGCCCAGTCCTAGCCTCGGGTTCTGTATCGTATCTTTATCATCAAGAGAATATGTTACCGCCAGACTTAGCTTGGAGATGGTGACATTACTTCTTGAGCCAAGCTTGATAAAACCGCTGAAGCATACAGCCCCATTCACAGGAATGCCGATGGCTTCAATAAACCCATGCTTTGCTTGCAATTGTTCCCTGTGGCTGCCAAGATATTCCTCCAACCCCACCTTATAGCTGCTTCCATTTCTGTCAGTATACTTTATCCATGCATTGAGCACCAGCAGTGCAGGGATTGAATCCGCTGCAGGAGAACCGTTTGCTATATTCCCGCCTATTGTCGCCCTGTTCCTGATCTGGGGCGAGCCTACCGACCCGGCCGCCTGGGCGAGACAGAGTCCATGTTCCCTGACAAGCGGGGATTCTGAAATCTCAGTGAAGGTTGTCAGCGCACCGATCACCAGGTCATTGTCCTGGACCTTGATGAAACGCATTTCCTTTATTCCTGAAAGATCAATCATCAGTCCGCAGCCGTTCAAATGCTTCTTCAAATCCACCAATAAATCCGTACAACCGGCCAGCATCATATATTTCCCTTCGTATGACGCCAATGTACCCACCAGCTCAGCTGTACTTTTAGGAGAGCTTACCTGCACCTCTTTCATCAATGACACCTCTCTATATTATTTCGAACAGTCTGCAGCCTCTTTGACTGCCTTCACTATCTGATTGTAGCCCGTGCATCTGCATAGATTTCCCGAAAGGGCAGTCCTGATTTCTGCCTCAGTCGGATCGGGGTTTTTCATAAGCAGTGCCTTTGCAGACATCAGCATTCCGGGTGTGCAGTACCCGCACTGTACGGCGCCGTTTCTTATAAAAGCTTTCTGAAGGAGGTCAAGCTGGCCATCTTCAGCCAGTGATTCGACTGTGTAAAGCTCCTTACCTTCGAGCTGAGGCGCCAATACCATACAGGAGCAGACCGCCGCACCATCGAAAATAACAGTGCAGGAGCCGCACTCCCCTTCTCCGCAGCCTTCCTTGGTACCTGTCAGACCCAGCTTTTCACGTAAGACATCTATCAGCCTGAAGGTTGGATCTACTTCCTCCATATAGCTTCTTCCATTTACCTTAAAAGCAATTTTCATGGTTTCACCTCCATCAGACCTTCTTCTTCCGATTCATACAAAGCCTCAATAATCTTTTCAGGAGTCAACGGGAGACTGCACAAAGTCATTCCCAGAGCATCGTTCACTGCGTTTACAACAGCTGCTGCAACGGGTATGACGGCAACTTCCCCCAGGCTCTTGGCGCCAAAGGGACCATCATCTCCTCCGTATTCCAGGAATATGCATTTCACCTCAGGCATATCAGGCGCATTGACTAAGGTATACTTTGCAAAGCTGCTGTTTGTGGGTCTTCCTTTTTTATCAAGCCTGATTTCCTCGCAAAGTGCATACCCGATCCCCATCTGGACGCTTCCTGCCACCTGTCCCTCAATGGCACCGGCATTTATGACCTGTCCGACATCATGAACAGCCAGATAGTCGGTCACCTTTACCATGCCCGTATATGTATCCACCGTTACTTCTGCAAAATGGGCCCCGTAGGCACCCGGGTTTGAAACATTGTTATAATTCTCAGTGACTATAAGCTCCTGCTGGTGCTTTACCTGGGCAATCACCCCAATATCCCTGTAGCTCAGCTTTTTCCCTTCATTGCTGAGCATCCATACAAAACCGTCCTGATGGACCAGGTATGCCTTTGAGGTGTTGAGAATGGCTGCTGCCTGCTCAAGTATCCTCTCCAGAAGCTTTTCAGCCGCCTTTAAAGCACATTTTCCCGCCACATAGGTTACCCTGCTGGAGAAGGTACCCACATCATAAGGGCTCCTTTCGGTGTCTGCTTCCAATACTGTTATCCTGGCCGGATCGACCTCTAAAACCTCTGCTGTTATCTGTGCCAGGCTTATTAAAGTACCGCAGCCCTGTTCATGGGTTCCGGTATTTAAAATAAAGCTGCCGTCCTCGTTCATTTTAAGCGTCATGACGCTTAAGTCCTGGATCTTTCCGTAGAAACCGTTCACATGGCCTGCACATGCCAGGCCGACGCCTTTCCGGTACCGTCCCTGGCCTTTGGCCTCTCTTTTCCGTTCATACCAGTTGAAGGCCTTGATACCTTCCGTAAGGCATTCACGGATCCTCGCATTCCCAAGAGTTATCTTTGTGACATTCTCCATGTCGTAAGGATAGACCAGGTTTTTCAGCCGGAAGTCTGCCGGGTCCATTCCAAGTGACTTTGAAATCCTGTCAAAATGAACTTCTATAGCCGTACATATCTGCGGACCTCCCCAGCCTCTGCAGCCGCCTGAAACCGGTGTGTTTGTCAGTACACTTTTTACTTTATAATTAAGATTGGGAATCCTATATACACGGAAAGCCTTTTTACCCATTGCAATAGATAAATCATTGGTGTTTTCCACATAAGCGCCGGCATCTGTCATTGCATTTATACTGCAGCCTAGAATGCTGCCGTCCCTGGCAACCCCTGTCTCTATTGAAATATCCGCAGCAGTCCTTGTAACTGTGCTCAATATGGTCTCTCTCCTGTTGTAGCATAGTCTGACAGGCCTTTTTACAGTCATAGCCATGTAAGCTGTCAAAGGTTCAAGAATAGCCTGCTGCTTTGCTCCAAAGGAACCTCCGGTAATCGTCTTCACAACCCTTACTTTGTTATAGGAAAGCTTCAACAGATCTGCAATAAGGGCTCTCACACCGAAGACACTCTGGCAAGGCGTCCATATGGTCAGATATCCGGCTCTGTCATAATCTGCGACACACATATGCGTTTCCATCGCAGCATGATGCACCTTCTGCGTCCTTATTCTATCGTGAAAGGTAAGCTCTGCGGCGTTGATGGCACTTTCGGCATCACCAAAATTCAGTTCCGATTGCTTAAGCAGATTTCCGCCGGGATGAATCTCATTATCCCTGTCCTCTAAAGCCTGACTCATATTTATCAGCGGCATAAGCTCTTCATATTCTATTTCAATCAGGCCGGCAGCCTCTTCGGCAATTTCCCCGGTTTCTGCTACAACTGCAGCGACCCGGTCCCCGACAAAGCGCACTTTATCGTTTAACAGCCGTTCATCCTTCGGCACAGCCTGGTCCACAAAGAAAGCATAATTGTTATACAGGTCCTCCGGTGTATTCTCATGGGTGAATACCGCCACGACCCCCGGTAAGTCCTTCGCCTTTTCCGTATTGATGGAAATGATCCTGCCATGGGCTATTTCGCTGAAGACAACCTTTGCATGCAGCATTCCGGGTATTTTCATGTCGCCCACATATTTCTGTCCGCCTGTCGCCTTAAGCTCAGCATCCTGTATCGGATATGCTTTCCCGATATATTGATAGGACGGCTTCATAAATTTCCTCCTCTAGTTATAAAAAATACTATTACAGCGTCTTTCCTAATGTCACCAACTCACTGGAGATCGAGTTGATCTCTTCTATGGAAGCATTTATCTCTTCAGTTGCAGCTGCTTGCTGCTGTGTGCTCATACTGTTTTTTTCTATTTCATTTACAATATTTTTTACTTCATCATTGGATTTACTGAGAATGCTGTTTATCTTATTCACTGCTTCACTACTGCTTTTTGACAGCTTTCTGATCTCCTCTGCCACCACACTGAAGCCTCTTCCGTATTCACCGGCCCTTGCTGCCTCGATAGCAGCATTCAAACCCAGCATATTAGTCTGATTTGCTATTTCTTTTATAAAAACCAGTATTTTATCCGTTTCCTGCATGCTGGCGAGTGCCTCCCTTGCAGAATCGACCATCCCAGCCTGCGACACTGCAATTTCCTGTGCGTTTGAAGCTATATCCACTATACCCTTCGAGATTTCATCCAGAGAATATGATAAATTCTCCGCCACCCCAATTACTTTGTTTCTGGTCTCCAGATCTTTAGATATGGAAATCGCGCCGATAACATTACCGTCATTATCCATTACAGGTGTTGCCGTCGACTTGAATGCCGTACCGTATACCTCTTTCGGAATCACCTCACTGATGCTCCTCCTCTGCTCCATACATTTTCTCAGCATTGAAACCTGCGGCAGCGGTGTTCCCGGCTTTGTATTGGAGTTCAAGATTTTACCGGGATTATAGCTTAAGAACTTTTCCGTATCGCTTACCATTGTAGCTACATCCTCGCCGATGAGATCTTTAATGATGGCAGCATATTGTATCAACATATCCAAGGAATGGATCTGCTTAATACTTAACATATATCCACGCTCCCCATAAATTTGGTTATGTAGTAATAGAATAAAAAACCAAATATTCTATTACCCTATGAGAATTTATATTAAATCATGAATAAAGGCAGATCTTTTCAGTATTGGAGATCTGCCTTTTCCATACTTTCTAAAACGGGCCGAAATTCATCATAACCGCCCCTACAAGCAATACAACAGCTGCACCCCAGATCATCAGCATAAAGGGCATAATATACCTTAACCATTTATCAAAAGAGATTTTCGCATACATAAGAAATGCTACCAATGCACCTACTGTCGGGTAGCAAAGATTGGACAATCCGTCTCCGAACTGGAATGCCAGTATGGCAATCTGACGGTTGAGACCTATGATATCCGATGCCGGTATCATGATCGGCATAGTTACCATAGCCTGTCCGCTGCCTGAAGGAATAAAGAAGTTTATGATTGTTTGCACTGCAAACATGGCTACGGATGTGATAAACGGAGAGAGCCCCTGCAGAGGTGAGGATATGAAGTATACTATCGTATCGGCTATATGCCCCTGCTCCAGTATGACCTGAATAGCTCTGGCAAGTCCTACCGCCATGGCACCGATGAAAATAGCCTTACCGCCTTCCAATAATTCATCAGCAATTTTGCCGCTTTTATAACCGGCAAAAATACCGGCTATAATGGCACCGATAATATACACTGCCGACATTTGGGGTATGCCCCACTTCCAATTGATGGTTCCATACACTATCATGCCGATTGTTACGGCTAAAGTAAGTAAAACCAGCTTGTGCTTTGCTGTGAATTCGGCCTTTTCATCCTGGCTGCTTACTAAATGGGATATATCCATTCCATATACAACACTTTTTGCAGGGTCTTTTTTTACCTTTGCAGCATACCGCAAAACATAGCCGATTGATATAGCCATAAAAACAACAAATATGAACAAGCGGTATCCGAAGCCGGAGAACATCGGCAGCTCGCCTATGGATTGGCCTATACCCACATTCCAGGGGTTAGACGGTCCTGCTGACCAGCCCATGACGATACCTACCAGTGCAATGGAGATACCGACCAGCGTATCATACCCCAACGCCAGGGCAATTCCTATACACAGCGGTGCAAAAGGTATTGATGCTTCCAGCATTCCCGGGAAGGCACCCAGGCTTCCGAAGAAAAGCATAATGGCTGCCAGGACCCAATGACTTTTTTCTTCCCCTATATTTCTGGTCAGACTGAAAATAGCTGCACGAATGGCTCCGGTACTGTCAAATACGCGGATAGCTCCCCCAATCAGCAGGATCATGATGATCAATGAAGATGCAGCCTGTATTCCGTTGGGTACTGCTGTAAAGAAATCAAATACTTTTACAGGTGTCTGATCGATGTAATGGAAGCTTTGCGCATCAACTACTTTCCTTCCGTTTACATCTATCCGGTTGTACTCTCCTGCTGGAATGATATAAGTCATAATACCGACAATAACAATAATTGAGAAGAGAAGTACAAACGCGTGGGGGAATTTGAACTTTTTGGTTTCGGTTGTTGTGCTGTTCATTTTATTAACCCTCCTTTTAATAGTGCCTCGTAACGTATATCCCTTATTGGGCATGCGAGTCACTGAATAAATGTTGTGCTTATTAACACTATGAAAGATTAGAAATTTGTTGTGTTAATAAGCACTAGATGATGTGATGCCCCAAAATGCATGCAGCTGTTGAAACAGATTCCAATGCAGACTTTGGTTGTTTTAATTATAAATAAAAAAAATGACACAGTAAGACATTAATTGTGTCATTTTTCTGACATAAGAGGAAGCTTAACTATGAAGCTGCTCCCCTGCATGTATTTTGAGGTGGCATGGATCCTTCCCCCATGGGCTTCGATGATGCTTCTTGATAAAGCCAGCCCGATACCGTAGCCTTTTACATCTCTTTGTTTCGTGCGGTAAAACATTTCAAAGACCTTGTCTATCTCCTCAGCCCTTATTCCGATCCCTTCATCCCTTACAATGAGCTCCAGTTCATCAGGCAGCTGGTTTATGGCTATCTGAACCGTGCTGCCCTTATCGGAATACTTGATGGCATTGGCAATCAGGTTGTTCCATACGCGTATCAGCTTGATCCTGTCCCCGGACAAGCTGCCGCCTTCGATAGTCAAGCTTCCTTCAAAGTACCTGCCGGAATTCTCTATCTGTGCCTTTGCACTTTCCAGGAGATGGTCTGAAAAATCAGAGATATTCAGTTCCTCAGGCTCAAGTATCAACGACTTCCTGGTATCATACAGACTATCCAGTATATCCTCGGTAATATCCTCGATTTGTTCAGCCCGTGTGTAAATGCCGCTTAAATACTCCTCCATTTTGTCGGGCTCCTTAGCAACACCCATCTGTATCCCTTTTGTATATCCTTTGATCAATGTCAGAGGCGTTTTAAGGTCATGGGAAATCTGGATCACAAAATCAGTCACTCCAGAGGATATTTCCTCAACTTTATCCGTAAGATTTTTAGCATAACTATGAAGGCTCTGGCTTTCCCTGTTAATATTCTTGATCATACCGGACAAGCTGTATTTCATATGGTTCAGTGCTTCACTCAAGGCTCCGAATTCGTCTTCAGATACTATTTCCAAAGGCTCCGTCAAATCACCTTCAGATAACCTCTGCACGCTGTGAATCATTTTTTCTATCGGCAGGGACATTCTTCTCCCCCAATAGGTACCTAATAAAATCATAAGACCCAGGATAATACCCAATATACTGAACAGATAGACGAGCATTTCATGTACAGGAGCTAAAAATTCCGCTTCAGGCGCTATAAGCAGCAGCTTCCAATCACAAGCTTCTATAGGAACTGATACCAGCAAATGCTTCCTATTCCGCAGTATGACGGTTTCTACTGTCGGAAAAGGCCGTTGGATATTCAGTAACGTTCTGGGAGTAAAATCAAAGACTTTCTGAAGAGGCTGTAAAACATACTGCTTTTCAGGATGGGCAATAACCATTCCATCCCTGTCCAGCAAAATCCCGAACCCTGTTTTGCCATATGAAATACTTTTTACCTGCTGTGTAATATTACTGACCGGAATGTTTGCAGCCAGAACCCCTTCTGATCCTGACAGCCTTATAGGAAGTGCAATTGACGTCACAAGATTTTTTTTGTTTTTATCCAGGTATACCGGTGTGAAAACCGTGGTATTGGCCGTGATTGCCAGCTGATACCAGGGTCTTTGCGCCGCATTGTACTCAGCTTCAGGTATCCAGCCCTTTGCATCCAGCATCTTCCCATTTTCATAGCCGATAAACACACTATAGAAAAAAGGATCGGCTTCCGCTGCATCCTGCAGCATACCTTGTACTTCTGCCTCATCATAGACGGCCATTGAAGAAATATGTACTCCAGTCCGCTCCAGGGATGCGATCTTTTCCTTTGCCCAGCCCTGGATCCTTTCAGCATTATATTGGGCAGCTTTCATACCCAGGTCTGCAGCCTGACTGTAAAGTACATCCCGGAATATCAGATAGCTGATAAGACCTATCAGTACAGCAGTCAGAACGGTAACCAGAACTAAGGCAAGAGTGATTTTTGTCCTTATCTTTCTGAGCTTCATGATGTACTTCCCTCAAAGACATAACCGACACCCCAAACAGTCTGAATATATTCGGGATTGTCAGGATCCTTTTCGATTTTTCTTCTCAACCTTTTAATGTTGGTGGTTACCACATTATAATCATAAGTAGTGCTGCCCCAGACCTTGTCCAATATCTGTTCCTTCGTCATTACCAGCCCGCTATTCCGGACCAGATATAAAAGCAGCTCAAATTCTTTGCTGGTCAGGGGAACAGGAACACTATCCCTTAGAACCCGGTAGTGATCAGGATAGATCGTAAGAGAGCCGAAGTGCATTGCTTCACAATTTCCGCTAGCTTTTTTCTCATTATAGTCGGTATACCTGCGGATATTTGCCTTAACCCTTGCAGCCAATTCTATTGGATCAAAGGGCTTTGTCATGTAGTCATCGCTGCCTACACCCAAACCCAATACCTTGTCGCTCTGGGAATTCTTCGCCGTAAGGAAAATCACGGGAATATTGGTCCTTTCCCGTATTTTTTTACAGGTTTCTATGCCTGACATGCCCTCCATGCTTATATCCAGAATCACCAGCCTGATGGTTTCATCCAGCTTGTTCAGTGCCTCTTCCCCGCTGTAAGCTTCAACTACTTCGATAGCATAAATTTGCAGGAAATCCTTAATCAACTGCACTATATCCTTTTCATCATCAACTACCAGCACTTTATCCATCTTGTTCTCCTCCGTTGTCATCTCTGCTTATTCTGAAAGACCGGACGCCTTTTTCAAGCTGAGCAGCAATTTCATCGATCTGCCCTGCGATATCATATACCTCTTCAGTTCCGGCAATATATTTCTCTTTTTTATGGGAGGCTTCGTTACCCGCTGCCTTTTCAGCCTTTATCATCATTCCGGCTTCGTCACCCTCCGGAGGGTTCTTTCTGCCGGTAATCTGCAGAACCTCTTCCTTTTCTTTTTCCGGAGCAGCTGATAGTTTTGTTCCTACCAGATAGTTCGTGAAGATAATCGATCCCAGCAGAAATATTATCACTGCCATAAGCTGCCGGGACATTTTCCTTGCGGGTCCCTGGAACTCTTCAATAGGAGCCAGAAGCAGCAGCTTCCAATCATTGGACTGGATCGGTACGTGGACCAGCAGTTCAGCCGTTCCGCCGGAATGGAGTATTGTCGTACCCTCTGTATTCTTCCAGGTATTCTTTTGTATCTCTGCACTCAGATCCTTCCGTACCACTTCCAGGGGCTTCATTTCATCATCCTTATCAGGATATACAAGAACGATCCCATCGCCGTCCAGCAGTATACAATAGCCTGTTTCCCCAAAACGGATATCCTGTATCTGCTTTCTGATAGTATCGAAAGGAATATTGGCAGCAAGTACCGCACTCTCACCCTTGGCATGCACCGGAACTGCAATAGCCTTTACCCATGCGTTTTTCTTTTTATCAATATAAGCCGAAGTGAAAGTTATGCCATTTGCATAAAGTGCCTCGCGATACCAGGGTCTCTCTGCAGCATTATACTCTTCAGGAGGTATCCATCCGTTGGCATCCATAAGTCTTCCATTCCCGAAGCCAATAAAGAAGCTGTAAAAGTAGGGGTTGGCTTTTGCCGCCTTCTCAAGGATTTTTTGTATATTCTCCTCATCATTGGACCCGGTATTCTCTATCTGAACGGCTACACTTTCCAAAAGAGTCAGCCTTTCCTGCAGCCAGTTGTCTATTTCTTTTGCTTCCAGCTCCGCACGTGCCGTACCCAGGGAAAAGGCATGCTCCAGCAAAATGCTGTTGACTGTACGGTAGGATATCAATAAGGTAAGGCATACCGATACACATGCAAATATAAAATAAACCATCATTATATTAGAGCTGATTCTTTTCATAACAGCCACATTCCTTTAATATGATTCACGATAATATACCATTTTTCTACATGTTTTAAGTTTATCATAGCATATTTTTGTTTGTAAATATTCAATAAATGAGAAAATAGTATGATTCGTCATACTATTTCTCTAATCTCTGCCTTATTTTGAAAAAATGATCCTCCCCTTATCCGCATCCAGCTTACAGGTCACCCCCATTGGAAGCGATCCGGTGGGATAGCAGTGTCCGCACTCTACACCATATACTGTGGGCTTATTCAGCGGTTTTATAATATCCGTGAATATCTCCATCAAATCCGCATCCCCTTCATGCTCAGGGCCGCAATTCTTAAAGCTGCCTAAAATGATCCCTTTTACAGCAGCAAGCTTCCCTGAATGCTTAAGCTGCTGCAGAAACCTGTCTACCCTGTAGGTATGCTCATCCACCTCTTCTATGAATAGTATTCTATCCTCTGTATCTATTTCATAGGGGGTGCCGATGCTTGCTGCAATAAGGGACAGATTGCCTCCCGTCAATACTCCCTCCCCGCAGCCCCCTGACAGGGTTTCAATTTTTGTGCCTTCGGGATTCAGAAATTCCAGCTCTTCGTCCATGAACAAAGTGTCCAGGAAGCTCTTTTTCGTATAATCATCAAACTGTGTCAGCATGTTTGAGCTTACCATAGGCGCGTGATAAGTTACCATATTGCATATCTGGTTTAATACCAGGTGCAGTGTCGTAATATCACTGTAGCCGACAAATACCTTAGGATTCTTCCTGATCAAATCCAGATCAAGTTTATCTACGATCCTGCAGCTCCCATAGCCGCCTCTCAGGCAGAATATGCCGCTTACGTCCTTCCTCTCAAACATTTCATTGATATCACGGGCTCTCACATCATCATCCCCTGATAAATACCCCATATAGGACTTGTCTGCGCTATTCCCCAATACTGCCTTATACCCCAAAGCCTCCACAGCCTCTTTGCACTTCGTAATATTATCAAAATTGATGTGTGATGACGGAGCAACCAGCCCTATTGTGTCGCCCTCTTTCAGCTTCTGGGGAAATATCATTCCTTTGTCCATAAGATCCTCCTTCTTTATACTCCTTCCCGGATGCAGCAATAATATTATATTTCTATATCTTTTTCCCAATTCCTCTATATTCTGGGGCAGAATAAATTTCATAATACCGGACAAAAAAAGGATTGCTGCACATTTTGCAACAACCCCATAATAGTGTAAAGTGTCTCTACGGCTTAAACACCACAATCAAAAGCATCTTAAACTGCTCACTGGCCAGCAGAGCATGTGCTATTCCTGCCGGCATCACAATTGTTTCACCCTTTGTCAAGTGAAAAGTCTCTTCACCTATCGTTATTTCCGCCTTTCCATCAAGTATATAAACCATCGCATCTCCGCCGGACGAGTGAGAGCTTATCTCTTCCCCCTTGTCAAAGGCAAACAGGGTTATACTTAAATTCTTCCCCTGAGCCAATGTCCTGCTGACTACCTGTCCTTCCTGGTACGCAACAAGGGACTCCAGATCCAATATCTTTGAAAGTTCTATGTTTTTTATCATCTGTTCCATTACTGATCCTCCTTTTGTACTGATTCGTTCATTTCCTATTCTTATCATAACATTATTATGGTAAAAAGCTATGATTTATATCACGTATAGATTATGGAGTCAGGCTTGAAATATTCACTTCAAGCCTGACTCCATTGCCTCCTTAGGTTATCGAATTCCATAATTTATCTTCCAGCATCTATTACTCTCTCCCTTACTTAGATTTATCAATAACTATGCTTTCATTATAAAATATATACCTGGACACAGCTCTTGGATAAATAAAGTAGCTTATCTCGGCTTCTGAGCATCCCGAAACCCTGCACTTTTTCCCATCATGAACACATCCTTTGCTCTCAGGCTTTTGGTGTACCGCAGCAGAACTTTCTTTACACTTTTGCCCTCTTCTATGTATATATCATGTGCTTTGTTATTGTAGTCCACAAGTACAATTCTGCCTTTTGTAATAACAACCGTCTGGAAAAAACACGGTACAAGCTCTTCCCCATGAGTATCTATCAATCCGCAGCTATCTGTCTCAAAATCAGTGACAATGAAAATGTTCAACTTTGAAATAAATTCCAGATCGCTGTAAATGGATGATTTGATACACAATTCCCCATTGTCAGCCTTGTATGCTATACAATGTCTTCCCTGTTCATCTTTAACCAGAAAATACCTTTCATCTGTGCTCTGTACAATTTCCGGTGCACCGAATGTTGTCATAGCCTTGCCTCCTTTTAACTTTATAAGTTATAGTGTCAGTTTGCCAGCTTATCAGCTTGTTTCACAAAATAAAAAAGCCATAAGATTAATTCTTACGACTGTTATAAAAGCTTCTCAGTTGAAAAGTTACCCCCTTTGAACATTCCACGGGCCTTTGGCACAGGGTTATCTATAGGAGTAATAATTATTTTCTCACCCTCATTTGTTATCTCTACCTTACGACCTTTCAGCTTTTTTGCTATAGCTTCCGGGAGATTTAATTCTTCTGCATTTAATACAACAACACCCATTTTTACAATCTCCTTTTTGTTCACTCTTTCTAATAGCCACAAATCTATTTGAATTCAAATCCTTTCTTGCATTTATTATATCATTAATCATTTAAAGTATCAAAAGCAGTTATCGCACACCTGGCTTTTTTGATAACATATTTAGATTTCTTCTATTGTAATCAAATCTTGACACTCCTTGGCAGTAGTAAAATAAAAAAAGCTGTAGAAGATTAATTCTACAACTTATATAATCAATATGGCTCCCGGTTAAGGATTTGAACCTCAACAAACTGATCCAGAGTCATATTTTACCCCTGCCAACGAAGTGTTGATATACAAGCTTCTTTTGATAGTTGGCTTTATTTTTGACTACACATGCTGACTACATGCCTGTTTTTATATAATCCTCTGACTACCCAAAGTACATATACCAACGGCAGCTATCAGCGCTGAATGTTAGAGTGAAAGGCTTCCTTGTTTCTGATAGGATAGCTTCACATTTATATGTATACTCTGTTTTTCGGGATGGTCCATATATGGCATGGTACTTTTCTTATCCCGCTTCAAGATCCTGTCTATCTTTATTACGACCCTTTCATCATTGTTTTCATACCTAACCTTTATTGGTGTTATCTCTTGATGATTCATTGTAACAATACACTCCACAGGGATCCTATCCATGCTTTTCACCTCATAAACTAGCTTATAGCTCTATAACGTTCCACCTGATAAGCAGCTGAGAGAATACTATCCATTTTGAAAAACCTCACCTGTTTCCGCAGGTAGCAATAAGCCTTCAGGCTGTCATCCTGCAACTCCAACACCTTAATATTTCTCTCGCTTATTCCGTTGCTCCCGGAGTATATGATTGTGATTATCCAGCCACGCTCCAAAGATGTTCTCAGGATATGCTCTATCACGTTATCACCTTCATATGATTTTGATAATAATATACCACTATAAAATGCAAAAAGCAAACAAGCGTTCGTATTCAGTGTAAAAAAATAGCAGCTTTGCTAAACAAAGCCGCTAAGCATCATTACATCTCTTATTTATTTTAGATACACTGATTAAGGTTCATTGATACTACTGGATTTAAATTATCACTATATATCAATATTTCTTGCCCTTTATACTTGTTACTAACACTGTAATTCAAAAAGTATCTTGTTTGCCTATACTCACTATAAAGCTCAGAAATTTCCTCAACACTGTCATATGTCATAATCCAAGGTTGCCTAATATTTTCTCTTACCAATTTAGCTAATTTTGTGTGATCCTCATTATTATAAAAATTAGTATATAATCCAGGACCCTTCTTATAATACGGTGGATCTAAGTATACTAAAGCCTTGTTAGGCATAGTAGTTAAAACATTTTCAATCAAATCAGCTGCATCCATGTTGTATAGAGAAATTCTATCTCTATATAACGCAATGGTTTTAATCCTTTTTATTAAATCACTCTTTGTAAACCTACAGTCAATTTTATATTCACCTTTCTGCTCAAATCCACCTATTATACCACCTTTAATAATTCCTGAACGATTTGTCCTATTAAGAAAAAATGTTGAAAAGCCTAAGTGAAGCAAATCGTCCGAGCTATCAAATATTTCCTTCTGTCGCAGCCATTCTTGCACTGAGATAGGTGTATTAATTATCATATTACATAGTTCTTCAGTTCTATATATAACCGAATGCCAGAACGCATATATGGAAAAGTCGTAATCATTAATGACAATATTACTAGCTATATCATTTAACAGTAAAGCAAGAGCTGCACCTGCCCCACCCGCAAAAGGCTCAATATAAGTGCAGCCTTTTAGATTATTAAGATCTATAAGCTCTGCTATAAAATTTGTTAGCTTAGCTTTACCTCCTGGATACCTTAAGGGAGATATATTTTTACTCTTCAACATATCACTCCTTCCTTGATTCTGTGGTCATTATAGCATTTTTGGTTATTCTTGGCCACACTTTTCTGAGCAGAAGTCTATAATATGTTGTATTAAGGCAGAATACCCTGAGCCAGTTACAATAGCATCCAACACTTCAGGAGTTGCTGCAATCTCGTGAGGATGGTGGACTATCATGTTGAAGTATTCTTTTATACCTTTAGTTTGAAATATGATTGAATAATAGCGTTCTAGAGTCCTATCCTGTGCAAAAATATCTGTATCTTTTTCAAACTTATCAAGTATTTCCGTTAAGGTTGGTTCATTCTTTTTTGAAGAATAAAATTTGCTCCACTTGTTTCTTTTCTTTAGATAACAAATTAAGCTCTGTTCCAACAAATTACGCATCAGCATAGCAGTAGCTATTGGATAATCAACGTAATGCTTATTTTTAGATATCTTCTTAAGCTCTGTAACAAGTCGTATGATTCCATCAGAATCATTAGAGGACTTTAAATCGCAAATGAGGTTACTCAACAAAGGAGCAGGCCTCGTTGATACTCTCCGTTTAGGTTCGGGTTCAGCTATCTCCTTTAATGTAATTGCTGTAAAATCTTTGGCTTCCCCATCCACATCTTTATTTCCCTGAGGCTTATCAATTACTTCAGGCGTGGAACTGCCATTAACGATTACATTATCAAGGTTTATATCAGTAGTTACTATACACTGGTTAGTATATCCATTATTGAGCCCCAAACTCTTAAAGAATGTATCAATAGCTTCATTATCATAGACGGTTCCGACAGACTTTCCCTTTAATGCTTCTATTGTTTTATTAATCCTTGTTATAAAATCTTGAATGCCAATTATAATGCAATATTTACTTTCAATAAAATCTAGACCTAAATACGAGCGTCCTACTGTTCCAAGAATTCTATCCCAGTTAGTTTTGCTTATACTGAAAACTTGATCCTTATCCAAAATCCCCTCTTCTATTAAGTGTGTTTGAAAATCAAGAAGTGGTGTTTTCTTTCCTCTATACTTATTCCAGTTTTGTTTTTCTGGAGCTCCCCATGGGTCTAGCCCTTTTCCTTCCTGTTCACCATTATGTCTTAACTCAATCCATTGCTCGAGATCTTCATTCTCTGATTCTACATATACTCTTGCTGGTATGCTGTCATAAATGCTCCCCCTAGCCTTTCTTGATAGATCAGTAAAAGTCTCAACTAACTCAGGAAACTCTCTAGGGATTATATCAGGGGTCCTAAGCATTTTTAAGCAAGCAAGTCTTCTATTTCCTTCCTTAACAACCATGAACCCATCTTCAAACTTTAATACTCCTATTGGCTCAATAATACCGTTATTTTCAACAATTGATTCAGCTAGTGTTATTAATTTATTATATGGTTTTTTATTTTTTATGAAGCTTTGTTTTTTTACTAGACTTTCTAGTTCTAATAATTCATCTTCTACTGCACCTATTCTTGGGTTATCTGTCCACAAGTGTAAGTCCGCCAATTTAAGATAAGCGATTTGCGCCATTATATCCCCCCTCAGAATTTGATAATTCTACCACTTTAAATAGTAACTCTATATTAATATACAGTAAATTCAAATTATATAAACTGTCGTATTTTGCAGATAAATAGTACAAAAAATTAAAAAAGGAGGCAGCCCGAAGGCTACCCCTTATACAGCATATGAAGGATTTCCCTTTCGGTACTCTCCTCAGGCCTTCCCTTTCGGCACTAACCACAAAAGCCCCCCCTTACAGGGGGCATTCCCCTTTATAGAATTATATTAATTACTTTATATTGCTGTCAAGGTCTATTATGCGCTTTTTCTATTAGTGATGGTAAGTACTCCAATATACCAGCATCCCCGATGTCACCCTGAGCTTTTGCTGCCTTTATGGCAAATACAAGCATGTTGATAGCCTTCTCCCATCTTGGATCATCAGCTACTTCGTGAACAATCTCTTTCCAGTCCAATGCTTTCACCTCCCACCATAACGGCCGCTGACCTGCCCGGAGCTGAGCTGCTGTCAAGCCACCAGTATATTCAAAGTGAGGCTTATCTACTATAGACTTCCAGTCCCCTCCCCAGGTGAGTCCCAGTTTTTTCCCTTCCTCGCCGGCGATAGTCCACAGCTTGTTATTATCCCACACAGCCTGGCCATTAACCACCGGTACAACATCATATGCCAACCCGAAGCCATGCGGTCCGACAAGCTGCATGTTGGTTACTATGCTGCCGGCTCTGGTCCTGCCCTGGGCGTATAGATAAGCCTGGTACTCCTCATCCCTGAGAGTGTTTGTTACCTGCAGAGTTACTCCTCTGGCTTTGCATGCTGCTATATGCTTGTTGCAGAGCTCCTGGACTACCGGATGCAGGTCATCGATTTTACGGTTGTTTATCATATTATCACCTACTCAATCTTAAAGGAATCATCCAGCGCCCCATTATCTATATAATCACAAAGCTTGCCATACAGCTTTTTAACAAGGTATCTTATCATGTCCTCGCCCATGAATATCCTGAGTGACAGCGGCAGCTTCTCGAGCATAAGCTTAACCACATACTCTTCCTGCTGTGCACCGTTCTTCAGCACCTGATCCTTAGCATACCGCTTTGCCTGGGCAATGCCGGCATAGATCATTTTCTTTGCCTTCTCCCATTCAAGCAGGCAGTATAGCCCCGCGGCTATGACCAAGATAATAATAAATCTCCATTCCCAGAGAAACAATAATATGTTTTTCATTTTTTACTTTCCCTCACTTTCTTTATTTCTGTTGGCATGTCCTTAAGTCTTTCCACAAGCTCTGTAACCGCCCCATTACCCCCTAATGCATGGTACTGCTCATATAGCTCCACTACATTTTCCAGGGCATATATAGGGCAATACTCTTTTTCCTGGTAGTGGTTATAGCTTTGAATAATCCTATCCCTGAGCAGAGCCTGTATGCCCAATTTAACAGCATCCTGCTCCTTTAATTTATTAGCTAACTTTCTATATCCTGCAGCTAAACCAGCAATAATGAGAGCAAACAGTGCCTCAATCCAGTATTTTGGTATCCATTCCGGCATCACCTTACCAGTCCCTTCTGTCAAATAAAATAGCACCCTCTTTCAGGTGCCGGTGTATTTCCTATTCCGCAGGAACCAAGGCTACAGTTTCATCATATTCCTGCTGAGTGATATACCCTTTTGCCAGGGCATTGTCTATCTGCTCTCTTGTGTACCCTGTAAAATTCGCCGGATACTGCACTCCGTTAACTATTCCTATTGCCGCATATTGCTTTACTGGTTCCCGGTAATCTTCGGGAATAGTGGAAAATGAGGTCGTGCCATATAAGTAGATATTCCTGGAATACGTACTTACCCTAAAGTTTAATATAGGCATCTTCACACACCTCCTTTACTTTAATACTCTAGCACCCCTGTGCTTGCAAGGTATTCCATCAATGCTTGCATATCAGCATTTGTAGCAGCAAGCTGTGCTTCAAGGTCTGCTATTTTTTCTTCCGGAGTAGGCGGCGCCGGCGTGTATTCCCTTTGCTTGACATTATATTCTGCCAATATTTCCGCTCCCACAATGGTATAGCCGGCATGCTCCAGGTATTGGGTCTCAGGATCATACTCAGGAGGATTATCGAATACAGGCAGCCAGCCTTCTGCCAGCAATGTTGCTTCGTCAAGCTTATCATATCCTGATACTGTGCAGCCTGCATTTTCCCCCTGTGTGAGTATGCCTACCTTTGGCAAACCTACTTGTACTACTTGTCCGTTTTCTACTTTTGCATAATTCATTAATCACACCCCATTATTTTCCATATGTTATATTAGCAATACTTGTCGTTATAAATACATTAGCTGCCATAGTCCAATTTATACCATCTGGTGACGTTGCCATTTCGTCTTCTACACTGGGTCCACCGCCAGCGACAATCCATAATCCATTACCATAAGCTACTGAAAAACAGTAATAATTTGCATACCAATTTTGAATAGTACGTGGCGTCCAATTTATTCCGTCTGGCGATGTCGAGATTTTGCCTTTTCCTCCAACAGCTATCCATAAATTCTTGCCATATGCTGCACTGTAAAGATAATCTGTAAGTCCACTTATTCTTTCTGTCCAATTCATGCCATCTGGTGATGTTATTATTTTTCCTCCTTCACCTCCGGCTACCCATAAACCATTACCATAGGCTATATCGCCATCAGGATTAGTAAATCCGGTTGTTCTTTTTGTCCAATTTATTCCATCTAGTGATGTTACAATTTTGTTTTCTGCTTTATTCGCATTTGAGCCTAACGCAACAAATAAATTACTACCATTATGTGCTATTCTATAAACATAATCTGAGGTTATGAAAGGATGATTAGTTCGCAATGTCCAATTTATTCCGTCTGATGATGTTGCAATTTTTCCACCACTACCACCAATTACCCATGTCCCATTACCATAGGCTATACCATAAATACCAGTATCAATACCAAACGGGCTTGTTCTTTGTGTCCAAGTTATCCCATCTGGTGATGTTGCAATTTTGCTTGAGCCTACGGCTATCCACAAGCCATTACCATAAAATATTCTTGCAATACCAGTAGTACCGAATCCTGCATCTTTTAATTCCCATAGCTGCGCATCTTTAGATACAGCAAGTTTACCATTGCCTCCGACTATAACCCATAAACCATTTTTACTTCCGCTACACATTCTCATTCTATCTGCTAACATACTATCACCTCCTATGTTGTAAACTCAGCACCCATTAAGCCGCCATACCACCTTGCGCCGCCATCTGTTGTAACAAAAGTGAGTATGGCCGTCTTATTTACTGCGCTAAGGTCCGGCACTTCGTCACCATCCCATTTTACCGACGCTGGCCAAGTAATAGCATAAGCTGTTGCACCCTTGTTCAGTATCAGTGTAATAGACCCTGCACTGCCACTTGCAGGGGGATTACTAAATACAAAGGTAATGGCTCCTGTTTGTGTTATCTCGAACACATTTGCTGTCGTAATATCAAGCGTCTGCGTTCCTGTACCTGTTACATCCACTGTTACTGCTTCGCTATAGTCCTTAAGTTTTGGCCTTGTCACAAGCTGGTCAGCATGGTTTACCTCCCCTGACATTGTACCACCAGCCCTGGGTAGTGCATTGTCCGCTTTCGTGCCCTGTGTTGCAGTGGCGTAGGCTGTACTGTCCGTATAAGCGGCTGAACCTAATCCTAGCAGTGCTTTAACCTGTACTATTGTTTTTACTGCCCAGGCGCCTATTCCGGAGGAAACCATAAATTGATCAGCTGCTGTGGCTAGGCTGTTGTTAATTTTCTTGTCCAGCTCCACCTTTAGCCCTGCAGGTGTTACTGCCCTCGCTGTATCTGTTCCAGCTGTAACTTCAGCATTAGTTGCCAACTCTACATGCCCTATGGCGCTTGTAGTAGCTGCAGGAGTGGTATGGGCTACTGGAGCGTAGACGCCTGAATGGTTATGGCCAGAAGCCGAGTACACCCCATCATGATTATGCCCCGAAGTTGCATAAACACCTGTATGATTATGACCTGCAGCTGCGTATGCACTATCATGATTGTGTCCGGAGGCAGCATATGCATCTGAGTTTGTATAAGCAGCCGATCCTAATTCCAATATCGCTTTTACTTCGGCTAAAGTCTTCTTAATCCATTGTCCCTGTCCGGATGCTACAAGAAAGTCATTTAAGGCAGTTGCAAGTGACTTTTTAATATATAAGGGATGAGGATCCTCCCCATTTATATGGTCACTGATCAGCGCTTCCACTTCCGGAATAGTCGCGAATACAAGTGATGGATCAATAGTTGCTGTAACATTAGGGGCATTCCCAACGATCGAGACTATATCAATATGTTTTTCAACTACGTCCGGACCGCCTCCTGCAGGAATATATTCCGCATCGGCTCCTGCATTGCCATAGCAATATAGTATTTCCCCCAGGTCAGGATCCGTGGCATAAAGGCCCAGCTCCCGCCAGTAGAAACCTGTTGCTAAATCCTGATTGCTCAGGTATCCGCCGCATACAGCCTTCCCTCCTGTTAATACAACAAACTTGGTTATATCCAATGTCTTAACTTCATGGATGAGCGCATTCAGATCAAGTATGGAGCTGCCGCCCAATTCGCCGTCTCCGACAGCTATCCTTGTAAAGTTCAGCTGCGCTCCTGCCTGGGCTTTTGCCTGGAGGTTCCTCCCCCTATTTGTGAGTATCAATCCGCCAAAGCTCATGCTATATCACCTGCCTTATCTCAAGAAAATCGCCAGTGTGGACAACACCGGCATAATAAAGATTCATCTCTCCGGAGAGGGAAATTATTATTTCTTCCAGGTGCGAAGACTTACGCTTTACTGATTCAATTACCCTAATAAACTGCTGCGCAAGTTCACCTGTCACGGATGTATTGCTGGTAATCACCTTGTATTTACCCCGCACCCCACCATAATCAAACCATTCCTTAAGTTCTCCGTCCCCGAAGTATATTTTTATTACTTCTTCAACTGCATAGGGGGTGCCTAAACATCGCTTAATAGCCGGTGCAGTTTTTATCAACTTCCGTTTGATTTCTATAGCTACTGTTGCATCATACCAATCAATCTTCATCTGCCAGGCCAGTTCATCAAGCACTGGCTCTGGAAGCTCATCTATGAGGCTGTATATCAAACACAACCTCACTTCGCTTGCTACCTGCCGCAGCTGTGGAGTGAGCGCTGCACATAAGGCCTTTGTTGTAGGATCTTGTTTCATGAATTTTGTCTGCAGCTCCAGGAGGTCGATATCCTTTAATTCTTTCATTTATATCAACCCTCCATATACGACATTGATTGTGCCTGCCTTGGCCACATGGCCTTCTGCTACAGCAGTATAAACAGGGCTTGTAATGTCAACCCTGAAAGCACCGGCCACTAGCATAAGGTTTTTCAGGGTATCAGGATTAACTGCCCTTTTGAGTTTTGCATGCTGCCAGGCTATATACTGGTCTATTGAGCCTCCATCATCTTCTATAAGACTGCGTATCACAGCTTCTTCTGCGTTACGCTCCGCTGAGATATAATAAGTGAGATTAATATTATAAGTATCCACTGTAGCAGCTGCAGCTGTCACAAGGTCTGACATCGGCCTTCTATTCTTAGGAGTAACTGCAGCAAGTACAGTATCAAGAACACTCTGGGCAGGCAGCTCTCCATCCTTCATTAGAACAACAACAACTATTTCCAGAGGAGCCGGTGAGAGTATTCCTACATCAGCAATATTAATATCAGCAGTCTTAGCCCAATATATATATCCGCCTTCAGGTCCGGCTGTCGAATAGCTGTCTGATGAAAGCCTTATTCTTTCACGATATCCACTCCAAACATTAACTCCGTCATCATCAGGCTCTATATCAGCACCACCTGCGCTTTCATCTATATTTGTTACTGATATTACATAAGGTGTTGAATCAATAATTTTATTGATTTGTCCTGGCACAAACCCATTATACTGGGGACCTGTTTTCACTGCTTCAGCTATAACAGTCCCTTCAATCTGACCTGCAGGTACGACGCAATCTACTTTATTTGCGAAGAATAACACTCCATCAGGTGAACCTCTCTTGCCGGCTGCTATCGTAACAGGTGCAATCTGAGCTGCAGAGAGTGTCCATTTAAGAGTAACTATTGCATTCTGAGCTTTTAACCTCGGTGTATTATACCCTAGGGCGTCAAGATTTTCTCCACGGGCATATCTCAAAAGGTTCTGTTTCCCGGTCTCATTGATATCATTCTTTAGTCCTACAATAACCGGAGTATGCTGCAATAAAAAAATCCTGCGTTCATCGCCAGGATATAAGGTTTCTCCTAATGCCACTTCAAATTGGCTTATCATATCATTCTGTATGGCCAGAGCATCAACTTCAACAAATTTAATATCGCTCATATATCTACCACCACCCGCATTTTCATACTTCCAGACTTTGTTACCCCCAGGTACTCAACGTTCTCAACTGTTGCCCTTGGCTCTCTGAGTGCAATTACCTCTCTAATACTATTTGCTGCAACTGCTGCTGCTTGTGGAGCTGGCAGGTCATAAAAATCCCTTTGTATGCCAACGGTTCGGGCATAAGCTACTTCATAAGCAGATGTATTAATGAGATTCACTACATTCTGCAGGATTCTTTCATTCCCTTTAGCACCCCATGTTATTCCTGCAGGCTCGTCAGTATTTATGAAATACTGCATGCTATCACCCCAATTATGCTAATGCCAGCCCGCCGGCCTTGGCTCTGGCTACATTGGTATTTGTTATAATTTTGGTTCCATCAGGCCCGAACAAAGCCTGAGATACATCCGCGCTTACACCACCCGCACCGCTGCCGGTACCGGTGCTTTTTGCGCTGCCGGCTCTTACATACTCTTCAAGCTTAATAGATAGTATGACCTTTACGATCTTTCCGTCTGCACCTATCTGTTTATATGCTATTTCTATGCTTTTCAGCATAAGTGGAAACTCAGATATATTCTTTCCACCAATATTCATGTGGTATACTGCTCCGGATTTGCATATGTCCCTCCACTTCTTTATCTCCGCTTCAACATCAATCCCTAGCGTCTGATCCAGCGTTACATCATAGGATATCTGATCGAGTCCAGGACCCTTTTTATAAGTGGATGGCTTTTTCCCTATAACTTCCTGCGTCTCTGTGTTATATGAAGCAGATAGGGATAGATTATCAAAGGTACTTACCTTTTGGCTGGATACTGAAAACACGAGACTTCCATAAGCTCCGATTATCATGCATCAACCCTCCCTATTACAGCACCATCTTTCATATTGCCAGACCAGAACATGACCAGGACTACATCCCCGATATTCAGCTTCTGTGTCAAGGTACCGGACATTTTCCCTGTTATCGTTGTAGGCTCCCCTGAGGATCCAATCAAAACATCTGTAATCCCAACATCAACCTGGTCCAATACAAACTTCATAACCGGCAGCTCAGTTGTACGTACATTATCCATATCCGGAAACCATACTGTCACTTTATCGCCTGCAATACTGTCAACCTTGCCTTTTTTATTCATTAATAATCACCTTCAATCCCTTTACGGCACCAGCAGTATGTATATCCGTTAAGCAGGCTGTGGTCCACACGGGTTAAGTACCATTTGCCATCTGCAGCTCCCAGATCCTCTATGTTAATATTAACTGCAGCTGCTATGGTAGTATCCAGCTGCACAGTAAAAAATCCCTGGCTTTCATTTTTATTGGCTTGCCTGAGGGCGGCCTTCAGGAACCTTTCAGCCTCGCCTATACTTGCTGCATGCTCAGTTACTCTCAAAGTTCCACCATACATTTCAGGGACGTTATGTGTGTACTCCAGCAGGTTATTTCCAGAATCGTAATACTTGATTATGCCCTGTGCTTTTAGATCAATTGCAATGGATTTAAAAATGCTCCTACCTACCATCTGGCTTTTGGATATAGTTTTTACAGAGGTTTTACACTCAAAAGCCTTTTCTCCAAAAACAACAGCCTTGCCATTATTGCATTTGAGACAGTAGCCCTCCCGCTCACATAGGCATTTTAAGAATAAGAGGTTTCCTGATCCCTTCTGCTCAACCCTATCATATGTATGGTCTGCAATATCATAAGTCTCCAGGGACAATCCGCATGCAGCAGCAACCTCCCGTGCTATCTCCATAAAAGTTGCTTCATTCCAAGCTCTGAAGGCTTCCGATTTACCTTTCTCAGGAGAAGAAATTGCCATAGCCTTATATGTTTGACCCTCTATTATCCATCCATCAAAGTACATCAAGCCTGTTGAGTATCCATCAACAGATACTTCAATTTCATCTCCCTTCTGAGGCTGCCACTTTGCCCAGGCCTGCTCCGGATCCGGAAATATGATGTCTATGCTGTCAGCCAGGCCCCCGGCCTGATCATGCATGATAATATCCTGGATATCAACCTTGGGCTCGATGTTTTCCCCATTCCACAGCAGCTTCATGAAGTCCTCACCTACCTCTTCCATGGAGGCAATGTGGATGCGGCCGGCTGCTCAATAACCGGGATCTTAATACTGACGCCTGATGAAAAAATGATAGTTCCAACGTGATCAGGGTTTGACTTCATTATCTCGGTTGAATAATGTTCATCGCCGTAGAAAGCCAACGAAATGATATCAAATGTATCACCTTCAGCAGTCTCATACTGATAATAACTACTAGCCAAAGCTCAGCCGCCTCCTTCCTCCGAAGAATTCATCCACCATATTTTCAAACTGCGGATATGCCGCTTCCATGCCTTGCTTTACTTGTTCTTTTACATCTCCGTTTCCGTCAAAATAAATGTGATTTACCGGTGCATAGGTTATGTTAGGACCGCTTCCGCCCAATACATGCTTTACAGGTCTATTCCCTATACTTGGCTGCTCGGTAAATCCGCCATCTGCAAATGCCCTTACCTGCGGGAATATGTTAAGTCCAAGCATCTCCGCTGTTTTAGCCAGAAGCCAGATGCTTCTCCTGTTACCTGGTTTTATGGGAATTGCCGCTTCCATCCCGGCCTCCCCGAATATGGCCGCGCGGTCAGAGAATCCACCCGACGCATACCCCTTAACCCTTGGATTAGTTGAAATATGGGAATATGACGATCTCGGATTGTCATATTGTGTCTGGCTTCCCCTGGGCTCTGGAGCTTCTATTTTGCCGCCAAATACCGCCTTGACCTTGTTCCATGAGTCTATAAAGAAGCTGGTGATCTTATCCCAGTTCTTATATAGTGCATATATAGCAATTCCCAGTGCTGTAACAGCTGCAATAATGACCCCTATGGGATTTGCAACCCAGGCTGCATTAAGGGCCCATTGTGCAAGTGTAGCCAGTGATAAACCTGCCCTCATCCACTCCAGGGCAAAGGTGGCAGCTCCCCATGCTTTAGTCAAGGCATTAATAATCAAGGATGCTTCTGATGCTGCAAACAATCCCCATGTCGCAACCTTTGCCCCTATCATTGCACTTGTTATTCCCCAAAGTACAGGCTCGATCAATGGCCAGTTATCAATTGCCAGGTCTGTGAACCATCTTGCAGCTGTATATATATCATTTAAACCATCTTTAAACCGTGGCCATCCGGTAGTAATTGCCCAGTTGAGAGCCGGCTTTATATATGTATTGAATACATCTGCCACTTCTCCTCCAAAGTCTGAAAATGATTGTCCCAGCTTATCGACATCAAGGTTAGTCATAAATCTATTCGCCCAGGTTACAGCTTTGTTTGCTGTCGGCAAAAATTTGCCGGCAACAGTAGATATGATTTTATTGAAATTGTTCTGCACCAGTCTCAGCTGATTTGCAAATTCACCCTGCGTCCTCTTAAAATCGCCCTGGGCATCCTTACTGACCTGCATCAAATAAGCATATCTTATGGCAACCTGATTTGCTTGCCCCATCTTATCCCATGCTGTCTTTATTCCTTTTGATAATGCAAAGGCTTCAAGGTTTGCAACCGACATATTAATACCAAGGTCACGAAGAGGCTTTATTTCTCCTGCCATTCCAGCCTGAATCTTTTCAAACATGTCACTTTGAGCAATATTATAAAAACTTGAAAAGTCTCCTGTCAGTCCGGTTAAGTTTTTACTCATCTCGAGAATCATGTCACTGCCTAAACCACTGCTTTTAAACATAGCCCCCAGCGTGCCTGTGTACCTTTTGGCCTGTAATTCAGCAATACCAAAATCATTACTTGTTGTTTTACTCCATGCATCTATAACTCTGGCAGATCCACCAAATGTAACATCAACAACGTTCTGCACTTCCTTAAGGTCAGATGCAAGCATGAGCCCCTTCTGGCCGACATAAGCAAAGCCGGCACCCATAAGAAGTGAGTCTAAGCCAATGAACCTGGATGCAGTGCTGAAAACATTTCTCATTGTACCTGTCGCCCGGGAGAATATGCCGGCAGTCTTGTTGACCTGCAGCATCCTCTTGTTGGCCATTGCAAAGGCATTGTTCAAGGATGGAAGCACTTTACCGCCCAGTAAGATATTAGTCTGCATATTCTTAGCCATTTTTATCGCCTGCCTTAGCACCATATAATTCGACTAGGTAGTCATACAAATCAATAAGCTCAACCAGTGGAATCTTATCGCATTCCAAATAACTGGTTGAGCTTACCGCTGTAATGTATCCTTTTATTCCTCGGAGGTCGTCGACTCTGGGGAATCCTCCGAGTCGCTGTTGAAAAAAACGACCGATGCTTCTGCCCATCTCAATTTGTCTTTTGGATGCAGCCTATAAGCATCTTCCATTGCAATCCCTGCTGCCATTCCACAGAAAAGGCAGTGCAACTCAACATCTCCAGCAGGATTCATGACCGGATATTGCCTTTGTGCCAGAAATGTCTGTGCCCTGGCAATTGCGTTTGACGGAAGGCTGTCGAAATCAGGAGTGATTTCCTTAACTTCCTTCTCATCTATCGTAATCGGCTTGTAAAGCTTTATTTTATCCATGAAAAAACCTCCATTTTAGAGTGCTGACTTGACATTCTTGCCGTAGTCAACCCCGTTGACACGGTAAATGTAGTTCAGTTTGTCAATCTCGACTACTTCTTTGCCGTTTACGGTCTTCTTGTAGTATAATACTTCATAGTCATTGCTTCCATCCGATGCTGCATTCACTTCAACCTTACCAGGATCATACTTTTTGGAAACTCCTATGATTACTACTTTGTGTGAGTCGATACCAATGTTTACTCCACTGGTATCGAATTTGTCGGTAACCCAACGTACTTCAAACCGCTTCTTTCCCGGTGCTGACAGATAAGCAGATTTTACCTCATCTACCCTCATATTGAAAGTAAACTGAGCTGATCCCACACCAAGATATGAAGGCCAATCTATCTCTCCCATGATTCCTGAGCCTTTTATCGTGTCTGAGATCATTTCGAAGGAGGGAAGCTGCAAGCTTGTTGTATCGTCAAGGTATGTAAGTTTACCGTTTATTTCGCCGTAAACGCTATAATCTACTGTCTTATTGCCTATCTTGCTCATGTCCCATACCTCCTTAAGCTTCCGTCAGAGCTGCAAGCCCTGCCGGATCATACTGGATTTCAAAAGTTATGCTCTTTCCAGGAGGTACACTGGTATAGTTGACATCAAACACAAAATTGCCGGCTGCCAGTTGATCAGCAGGGTTGCTCTGTGTATTAAAACTGATACTCCCGTACAGCAAAGCCCTATCAGCAATGAGGGAATTCAGCCAGAGCTGTGCACTATCCAGTATCTGGTCAATCTGCCTCCTGTTGAAGGGCTGATCGACATTTACCAGGTAGTTTTCCTGGAAGGTATTCTTCAGATACCCCTGCATCCTTACCGTGCAGTCAAACAGATCCTCAGGCTTTATACCGGATTCAGCCGCATAGGTGTAGTTGGCCATATGCGGGCCCCATAGCCTCCAGAGCCCTCCCAGGAAAGCCATGGTCGTTATACCTACGCTGTTCAGGTCATTCGCCTGTACTTCATCGAATTTTATCTCGGTACCATCAGCCAATGCTGCACCCGTAGCAAGTATCTGCCGGTTCGAGGGTGAAGCGTAAGGAATATTGTCATGTTCGTAATCCGTCTGCATCATCATTACCACGGCCAGAGTTGATATGTGGTACAGCTTCGCTCCATATTTAGCCATAGGCCAGAATATCTTTGAAAGCTTGGATATATATCCATTGGTGTCCTTCCATGTTTTTGCTTCTGCGATAGTCTGTGCCTCTACCGAGCTTAAATCAATATCTGCGACGCAGATCGCATCCCAATGGCTATTTATTGCCTGACACTTTGAGACAAGGCCGGTATACACCACAGGATCCTGGCTCCATCCGGGAGCTGCAAGGATGGTCGGTATCAATCCGGTATCCTGATATACAAAGTCCGCAACCTGCAGGCCTGTCCTATTACCATCTGCATCGACAGTACCGACAACATCAGTCCCTACAATCTTGGTGATATCCAGTTCATCAAATGTAACAGTTACAGGGCTGGCCATACCTAGCTCCGATATGTCTGTCACCTTCACTTTGTTTTTTCCGTCAATTACTACGTATTCGACTTCGTAATCGGTGCCCAATACTTTGTCTGCTATAGCCACAGATTCAAGCAGCACCTTCTCATTGTCGATATATCCTATTTGGTTGACAAGGGCGACATCGGCTGTACCCTCTTTTGTATCCGTGGCTGGATCAAATATGTTTATCAGCACAATAGGGCCCATGTTGCCAAGGGGATTGTTGAAATGCGCATCTATTGCCTCACAGAGCGTAAAAGTAGCCCAGTCATCGGAATATCCAACTGCCAGCTTTGCTTCAGCCAGCGAATTTACCAGCAGTACCTTATTGAAGGCTGCTTCCGGATCCGCCAGGACATTTACCGGTGCTGTACCTACATACACCGGCAAAGCACCGACGCCGCTGGGCGGGAATGCCGGCTGTGAAGGAATCAGATTTGCGCTTACTCCATGTTTATATGGCACTATGTTCACTCTCCTCTCATATTGTTTCTACAGGAATCTCTATGTTTGAATCGGTTCTAAGGAAAGCATCATAATTTTTTTCTATTACCCTCTGAACCATAAGCGGTGTATTGAATGTCATCCATCCATGCCAGTATGGCCACAGCTGCTCATCGAACATGCCCCATTTAACGGGCTTCTCAATCTCACATTTGCCGTTAATGAATACTTGGTTAAGAAGTGATACTCTTACCCGTGTCATAAGATGCAGAAGCTCAATATAGCCCTTTGCATCCGGGATGATCTGGCCTTCCGTATTCATGGCGCCAGGTGAATATATACCAAAAGTCAGCCTTATACCGAGCTTGGCACTCTGGCCGTCGTCTTCTCCCTCATCCATCCCCACAACAACGCAAGGAACATCATAGCCATACTCTGTAAGATAGTTTTTTGGGGGGACCCATCCCTCATACACTGCAGGCGGTACCAGCTCTGTCACCTGCTTATCTCCGCCTTTTACGAACCTCAGATCAGCCGTAACTGATTTAATGTATTCTACAAGGGCGTTCAATACTTCATTTTCGGTCATTTTACTTGGCACCTACCTTCTTGAGCCGGCGGCTTATTTCATGTTCGATACGTTTTTCAAGCATCTTGCTTCCAGATTCCTGTATGCTGCTCATTACTTTTTCATTACTGATCATCTGAGGGACAGACAGGCTTCTCAGTATAGTAACCGGCAGATGTGACCGCCCTTCCCTTTTCATTACCTGTTTTTTGCCGGTTACCGTAGATATAAACGGCTTTGGGTCCGTCTTAATGAGCTCAGATCTGCCCTTTTTTACTGTGACTTTAACCTGGTACCTTTTGCCTTTGGCGGGATTTGCAGGACTTACTTTGAAATGCTGATATAGTGTTAAGGTCCGGCCAGTTGACACTACTCCACCACCGAGCCTTCCTGCAGTTGCCTTTATTTTTCTGAGTGTTGATTTAATATCCTTGTCCTTTATTGCATAATCCTTACGGACCTCCCGGGAGGTTTGAGTATAGATATGGTCAATGGTCCTGTTCATTGCCTGAGCTGTGGCCTTCGGTATCTGCCCTGGAAACTTCTGCAGCTCAATTGCAATCTGCTTCACCTGCTTTGTATCCACTATTACATTAACGGACATCAGACCTCACTGCCTCTCAGAATGATTTCATAGACGCCAAGATCCTCTTTGACATCAACCACCTGGTAATACCCATTATCAAAGTCCTGAACGTCACCAATTTTGGGCTTATTGTCAAAGTCCGTGACTTTGGCATAGTATACTATTATGCTGCCGAATACACCAACTGCAGCACTGCTGGCAAGCTTTTCAGACCGTTCATTGTCAACGACAATATTTACGGAGCGCCCACTAATCATATGGGGCTCCGCAAACTCATCAGTGTTGAAAAATACCGCATCGAGATCCTGCTGCAAAGATTCTTTAAGTGTCATACAAATCAGCTCACAATCGTATCATCAGGATTCAGTTGTAGGTTCAGTGAAGCTTCAGCATTTTCCGGATCCTCAGGGTTATCTTCATCATACAGCTGAGCAGCTCTTTCTCTTATTGCCGAAATAACCGTTGAACGATTTTTGCCTTCGGATTCCTCCTTAAAAAGCTTCTCAAGCTCTTCGATGCTGTTTAATGATTCCACAAATGCTATGGCTTCTTTGGCATTCTTGTCTCCAAGGGTAAGGGTTTCCGTATTGGCTGCAGCTTTACCTTTTGCAGCATCAGAACCCGTCTCTCCAATGGATACAATTTTTTTACTGCTATCAACAGCGATTTTCACATAGCCTTTTTTCAAAAGCCTTGCAGCGAGGGCTTTGTCTTTTATATCAACAAGGTCCCCGGAAACGAGGACCTTGTCTTTTGAAAACCTGAGCTTTGGAACTTTTACTTCGAACATAATACAGCCTCCTCCTTTTTAACCGAGTACATCAAGTACATACCAGCTTTCAACATCAAACGGCCTCGGAATAGGCTTCGAAGACAGAATCATTTCCTTGGCATTGCTCTGCTTATTGATAAGCTCTCTTGGTATCCTTGTGCCCTCATAGGTATAGTACTGCCCGTCATCTTCGATGTATGTGATTGCCGCATATGCAATATCACCTATTGTTGCCGGCAAAATGACAACATGATCTTCCGGAATGTATTTTTTTACTGTCCCGTCATAATCCTTGTAATATGCATAGTAAACCCACAGGTCGAGGCCCAATTCCGTAAGTGTCCCGACATATATGAATCCGGTACCATTCTGGAGTCTTACCTCCGGAGCTATAGTTCCCAGTTCAAGGCGCCTTGTATCCAACTTCTTGATAAAGTCCTCATCATCCCTTAGAAGCTTCCATGCTGTCTGACCAAGAACACCGTTTATGGGATTATAACCAGCTTCCCTCACTGCATCGACCCCGTCATGAAGATCCTGATATTTGATTGATGTTGCCTGATCCCATGCAGCTTCGTCAGTCAATACCGCTTTATTGGTGAAGCTGTAGTCAATCACATCCTCAACATACTTGGTAAGATCCTCGCCGTAATATCCCTTTACAACGATTTGTCCTGTAGTGATCAACTCACAGACCATAGCCTCTTCTCTCCTCGAAATGGCGTCATCAAGCTCCTGCATATCCTGCTGTAGATAATACTCCTGCCTCTCTGCAGGTGTCATCAAAGAGAAAGTGTTTTCTCCAGGTATTGTCTTTTCGATCACCTTGGGATCCATTACTCTTTTCGGAGCAATTGTCGGCGGTTCATATTCCCTTGTCTGGTACCCATTGCGCTCCATGATAATTCCGGAGACAAAAGGAGCCACAAAAGGAGCTATCAGATAAGCTCCCTTCCTAAAGTCCATCTCAATTTTTCGTGTGGGAAATGTAGGAGCATTGGGGAAAAGCATATCCCTCATTGCGGTACTGACGGGCATATTCTTTTCATATACTCCCCCCTGGGCTCTCGGTATATGTCTGTCAATATTATTAGCCATCTTCTTTCAAACCTCCTTTAGTATGAAATTTCATCTCTCAGGTGAATACCAACATCCCTGAGATCTGCATCAAGTGTTGCCGGTGCTCCATTGGTACCGAAGATAAGGGCATTGCGGTTGAATGTGCCTGTCTTGTAGCAGGTTGCAACCACATCCTCGGCTGTAGTATCAATTGATTCTTCTGCCAGAATATACTTTGCAGTCTGGCTGCCATCAACCGAATTGGCATCACAGAGCTTGCCCTTTCCGCCAGCTGCTACTGGCAGGGTAAATTTATCACCAACAATAAAATCTTGTGTTTCTCCGTCGTTGATGGTGAAATTGATTTGAGTACTTACATAAGCTTCTCCCACTGCCGCATCTTTCAATCTAGTACCATCCGGAGCATAAACTGCGAATGTTCCTGCATTCGCAGCTACGGCTGTACACTGGATAAGGTAGTTGCCGATCTTTGCATCCTTTCCGATTGAAAAACCAGTAACGGTTCCATCTCCTGTATTTTCAGCATCTGCCGTTACATCACCAGCTGCAGCTGAAATAAGGCCGATCACACTTCCACGAAGGAGGGCGACCTGTCCTTTTAGCAATGTAATTCCCTCTGTAAGAATTGGGATATCCTGGCCGGCTATAAGCTTATCAGGTGTATTTGTGGCCAGTACCTGATAGCTTCCAATTCCTTCCCTACTCATTCTTTACACCTCTTCTCCTGGCATCAAATCTTGTGGCTATTGCAGCCATTGTGGGATTGATGCCCTTCATATTGACGATCGTTTTCCCATCTGCATCATTTTTAGGGACAGTCGGTATCACTTCTTCCTTTTTTGATTCCGTGCCATCCTTCTTAAGATTATCCAGGAACTCCTTGCCCTTTGCAGAATCATTTTTAAGCGCTTCGAAGGCCAGTTTTTCCGCATTCATTGGTTCTTCAAACTTAGCCTTCTTAACAAGTTCAGGATCAATGTTACCGGAGATCTGTTCAATATTCTGAATACGACTTCGCTCCTCCTGGGCTCCGAGCTTCTTTCCTTCCTCCCTGGCCGCATCTTCTACCTGCTTAACCAGGTCGGGGCATTTTTCCCTGAGTTCATTAACATCCTTGAACATAGGATCATCTCCTTCCATATTTTTGTTGATATTTGCATCAGGCTGGGGCGCATTTGTCGCTGCCTGTGATGCTCTTTGAATAAAATCAAACAGCTTTTTCTTTGTATCATCCATTGAATTGATAATGGACAGTCTGCTAAGCATGAAATTATTTTCTATTACGCCTGACTGACCATCATCGTCTGAATAGAGGATTTTATCTGCGAATCCTTGTTTTACAGCTGTTTTGGCTGACATGTATGTTTCGTTATCCATCAATTCAGAAACCTTGCTTCTAGACTTTCCTGTTTTAGCCTGGTATGCATTAAGGATTGTCTCCTTAACTTCATCCAGCACTTCTGCTGCATGACGAAAATCTTTTGCCTCACCCCATCCGCCTGAGATATATGATATTGGATTGTGGATCATAAGCATACCTACAGGACTAATGTAGATCTCATCACCAGCCATTGCTATAACCGATGCTGCACTCATGGCTTTTTCTACTTTTGATGTCACTTTCCCGCCCTTCTGCTTATGCTCCATCAACGCATTATATATGCCGGCGCCTGCAAATACATCTCCGCCGTTGCTATCAATCCAAACAACTATGTTTTTGCCTTTATGCTTGGACAACTCGGTCCGGAAGGAATTGGGAGAAGCATGAGCAATGCCGAACCACTCATATAACCAGGCATCCTCATCATCCAGTATCCTTCCTGCGATTCTTAGTTCGACCTCATTTCCATCTTGTCCACTATTAATAAAATTCCAGAACTTACTCATTTGGGCCGTTTCCTCCTTCCGTTATTTGATTATTCATTTTTGAATTCTGGTCTCCCACTTCCCCAATTAACTTATTTTCCTTCTTACGCTGCCTCATATTTGCCTCCCAGTCCCCTCCAGTAAGCTTGACCGTTTCAGCCGTGTGTGTGGAGAAGCCATTTGAAATAAGCTTTTCAGATGCCTCGACTTCCTTTACCGGATCAATCTGTCCCTGTGCTGGTCCGATCCATTCGCTTCTGCACCAGGCTTTCCTGATTATTGGATCAATAAAAAATCCAGGAGCTCTGATCCTACCTGTAGCTACGGCTTCGGCAAGCCATAGCTCGTAAATCGGCTGGCAAAAATCTGCAGCAAACCATGACCGGCGCATTTTGAAAGCTTTCCATGCTTCAAGCAGTGCTGCACGGCTGGCAGAGTATGAAGATTTGAATTCTTTAACAAGTATTTCATGTGGTATTTCCAGAGCTGAACCAACATGCTTTGTTATCGTGTCCATGAAAACATCGAATCCTCTTGCCGGATGTTTAGGATCCCCAAATTCTACTGTCTCTCCCGGCCTCAGCATATTAATTGAACCGGCTCCCATTTCATAAGCATTTGGATCTTCTTTATCAACTCGCTCTTCCTCGGGGATAGCGATATCCATTGCATTTTCGGATTTTGCAGTATTATACTGAATCCATGCAGTAAAAAATGACTGCACTATTGCAGCCATTATTTCTGCTTCTGTATATCGCGAAAGCTGCTTCAATGATTCTATTACCGGGGCAAGATATGGAGTTCCACGATATTGCTCAGCTCTTTCCATCTCAATCACATGGATGACATTGGGCATTCCGGTTCTATCACCGTATGCTTTGACTCTCACATAATCACTATTGCTGGTCATGTTCTTGGTAGGATATGAATTATGTATGTAATACGCTTCTACCGAACCAAAGCTATTTACTTCTACACCATCAAATATCAAATTGCCGTTTTTTGCAGTAGTCGTGGTTTTCGAAGGTTCCCTGTAGTATGAGGATCTGATTCCACCAGCAATATAAGGAGAGCGCACCCTATCAGCTTCAATCAGCATGATCCTGAGTTGATATGGCATATATGGAATATTGTTCTCTTCCATCTTCGGTATCCCGAAAGCATCACCATTTATCAGCCAACCTATCAAAGCTACTCCCTGCAGTTCAAAAAAGTTATTCAGCTTCGAAGCATCACAATGCTTTGATTCCGCCCAAAGAAGGAATTCCTTTTCTGTGGTTTTCGCCCATTCATCTGCCTGCTCCGGAGATAGCCGGAGTAATTCATTATCGATGCTGGGCTGTACCCTGAGCCCGGCGCCCACAATATTGGTTCTGTTAGTATTAATAGCAGAACGAGCAATTGAAGTACCCATAAATAGACTTCTTGAACGTTCACGTAATATCTGCGCATTATCATGTATGTCTTTATCCGGACTGGAACTGTCGTGATCCCATCCCTTAAGAGCCTTTTTCTTCCTGCTTGCCCCCGATTCCGAATAACCGGTATTAGAGAAATTCTTCAAATACTTCCCTTGCACTGCAGCAATTTCCTGCTGAGCCTTTGCAGTTTCAATTTTTGCTTTTGCTTCAAGCTGCCTAGCCTTTGCCTCCTCGATTTTTACCTTTTCCAAGGTATCCATTTAATCACCTGCCTTTCCTTGATAGATATTAGAGATCTCTGGGTGTTACTCTGAATACTTTCCGTTGTCCTTTACCGGCAGCTGCACTTTCTAGCTCAGTTACTTTATTATCCCAGTACTCCATTTCACTCCGCAGCTTATCGATTTCCGCATTTCGCTTTGACCTGCTGCCGAATCTGTATTCCTGGGCTGCACAGGCTGCAGTATAGGCGGCTTTTGCTGCCAGATACATATCCTTGGCTTCCTGCACCGTCATAAAATCACCAACTTTTGATTAAAAATATAAAAAATCGTACCCTTAATACGACTTCTTACTAATATTCAAGGCCTTTTTTTATTACTCCATACTTCCTTTTAGGCTTGTTTCTGAGACTTTCCATAGTATTTTTTCCCTCAATGATAGCATTTTTCAGACGTTTTTCAAACTCCTCAAGGTTCGGATTGAGGATTTCAAAGGCAGCCTGTGCATAGTTTCTAAGGTCTAGCGGCTCATTTCTTTTGGTAGCTGAGGCTACTTTCTTCCAGACAAGCCGGATTTGACCTTTCTGTTTTTCCTTTACCAGCTTCTCAGATATAAGTCCCTTGAAATATTGTCTATCATATCCCCGGCTTTCATCTTTGGGAAAGTGACAATAACCAGGACCTTTTTCTATTATCTTGAGACGTCCTGTAATCTTTGCCTTGCCAGAATCAACACCCAAAATAAAAACCGCAGCTTTCTCTTTCTTACTGCGGTATAGTTTATATAGCAGTGGGTACCCGGGGCCGCCCATACCTTTTATGGCAAAGATCCTTCGGCGCTCATTTGCCTTGCAAAATTTATATACCTCGTCGGTGTAATGGCCACCTGAGTCCACACAGCTGCAGGCAATCTTCATGCCCAGACCATTGCCGAAGTGATATACGGTATCAAGCTTGTCGGAGAGGAGCTGCCAAGTGCCTGGTTTGTCCGGAACACCCATTATCATTCCTTTTTCAATTCCCCAGGTTTCCTCCCCCCTTCCATATCCAACGACTTCATACTCAAATCTGTCATCCTGGACGTCTACTGAAGCTACCAGCAACAGAACTCCGTCAGGGATCTCCGCGGGATATTCCTCCCGGCGTTCCAGAAGTACGTCCTCGTTTTCAAATTCGCCTTCCTCTTCCCAAGTCTCTCCTAGAACAGTGTTCTTGAACACCTGGTATTGAGCCGGATCCTTCTTGACCTTCAGCCATTCAAGAATTATATCCTCCCACTTCCACCAAGGAGAAACAAAGGCGTTAATATGGAAGCTCCTTATTTTCTCAGCATTCGGATTGTCTGCAATCCACTTTCCTTCAGCTCTCATCCAGTCATATTCATCAAATTCAGCTCCGCATTGAGAGCATTGGTAAATGATATCCCAAACCTTGTAATTCCCTTTCTCATCCTTGGAGTGCTTAAATTTCACTCCATTAAGATTTATATATTCAAGCGTCCCGCATTCAGGGCATTTCTTACGCCATTTTTCCTGAGTGCCGGCAAGGTATTCCTCCTCAACCCTGCATGCCCCTTTGATTCCAGGAGAAGAAACGAATATTTTTTTGCGATTTGGGTATGTGATCGTTCTTTTTTCTGCCAGTTTTAAAGGATCACCTTCCTTCCCTGACGAAACAGGGAAGCCACTTATTTCATCCGCGATCAATACTCTGATTGGCTTCGATGCCAGTTTTCTGGGGCTGTTGGCTCCCACCAACGAAATAGATCCGCCCGGGAATTCTTTATAAAGGATTGTATTGTCGCTATCCCGGCTTTTTTTCTCTGATACTTTATCTCTCAAAACCTTTGTATCAGCAAACAGAGGATCCAGTCTTCTCTTCGAATAATCTTCCGCATCACCCAGACTCGGCTCAATCCATAAGATAGGACATGGATCAATGTCAATAAAATATCCTACCGCATTATTTAATATTTCATTTTTACCTGACTGTGAGCACATCATTGCTATGACTTTTTCTATTAATGGATCCGTAATGGCGTCCATGATTTCTACCTGGTATGGCGCTTTTTCATTACTCCATTTGCCAGGCTGGGAGGAGGATTCTCTGGATAATACCCTATTCTTTTCTGCCCACTGACTAATAGTAATTTGAGGAGGCGGAGCGACTGATTTTACAATTTTCTTGAAGAGGTCAATTGTCTTCTGCTTCATCCTCCACACCTTCATTCGCCTTTAGAAACATGGACGGATCATATTCTTTCAGCTCGGCCAGCGCCTCCTTTATTGCTTTGTCCAGTTCATAATTTATTATATTGATATTCTTCTGTCTCACCAGCTTAGGTGAGAGATTTGAAGGAATATTGAGCATTTTATTCCGGAAGTTGATCAGCATATTTGTCATAACAAGCTCTACATCTTTGGCATCGTGCAGCCAGTTCTGGAGCTTTGCATTGACCATTTCCGCCTTTTCCCTCTTTGCCTTTTCATGTAGAGCTTTTTCATTCTCATAATTAGCTGCACTTGTGGGTTTCAGCTTCCAGTTATAATATAGCTCTACATTCTTGGACAGCTCGAACTTGCTATCTGAATTCTTTATCAACACTCCATCATTTTCAAGCTGCTGGATCCGACGCTGTGACACACCGAGAACTTTTGACAATTCTGAAGAGGTAACAAATAAAGGCAGCATTTCGCTCAGCTCCTTCGTTTTTGTAAAATAATGTAGAAAAGCCCTAATCGCACGAAATCAATGAAAAAAAATTCATACCTAGAAAAATCCCGGGACTCGCCAGCACCGCAACGCGCTCAAACCTCTAGAAGGACCCGTTGCCGGGTTGTCTAGGCTTCGGCGGCACTCTCAACCATCCACACTGACTGCTTACATATGTCCATCCTGCCTGAGGCCTCCACTCATGCTCCGCTTTCTTGTATCCTTCGTAATATCCGTCTGACTTACCCAGTTTATAAGCCAAGATTATGCTTACTACAAATCCTGTTGTCATTGCTAATGTACTCACATTATCACCTCCCTAAAATAAAAGGCCGGTTATCGCATTACGAAATCCGGCAGTCTCACTGTACTCCTGGTACATGAGCATATTATAAATAAAATAAATTATTAGTGCCTTTAGCCTAGTTAATTCAATGCTTCACAGCATTTTATGAATATAGTATAGTTGTATTATATTATTGAGTAGAGGTGATACTACAATGCGCCATATATTAAAGGCCATAGTCATCACCGCATTCATAATTATAGAGTTAATACTAAACACCATAATTGTTGAATAAGCGGTGACTTACAGAGGAGCAATGCTCCGATGTAAGTTACTATAAATAACTATTATAAATAATGCACTCCGTAACGAGTGCTTTTTTTGTGCAATAAAAAAGAGCCTATTGGCTCTCAATGGCTTTGGACATACGAAGTACCCAAAACTTCTTACCTGAAGCTTCCATACCTCTTAGTTAGAGAAAAAATTAGTAATGCAATGAGACTTGTGCCTGATACAGTTTCCAATCCAGCGCATGTTTTTGCAATTACTCCTATTGGAATAAAATCACCATATCCCGTCGTAGTAAAAGTTATAGTTGAATAGTATAGGGCATTGAAGAAAGCATTAAATGCTGTCATATTTGTTTCATCTATATTACTTTTTATTCCACCACTAAACAAATATATAAATGCAGAGATCATCCAGACTAAAAAAGACCAGCTTAAGGTGTAAGATGGCTTAAAACCATAACCGCAAGTTTTTTCAAGAATCCAGTATCCAATTCTTTTCATACTTTTCTTCATGTTTTTCCTTTTACAAAGCATATAGTTATATCCTGCATAAGCATATAAATCCGGATTATCCTCTGCGCGAGATGAATCCATTATTAATTTCCAAGAGTCTGCACATTTCTTTTCAATAGAGTTCTTTTTACATCCATATACACGATGAATAATGTAGTCAACAAACATCAGAAGGTATATAGTATTGTGTTGAAACTCTAAAACATCTACAGTAGATGCTAATATACAAAGCACTTTTAAGTTTGACATCATAGTAAGTCTATTAATTATAGAATTATCTACTATACCAAGGTTTTCACATTCTGCATATGTTCCTAATGATAGTCTTTCAACTCTTGTGCCGTATAATGCTATGTTTACATAAGGGACAAGGATGTACATATCCTTTATTTTAGAATCGTGAATTACAAGACTATCGACTATCGGTAGATCATTCTTATCAGCTTTTGTATCATTCATCTCCTTGCAAGTGCTAATCAAAGTATTAACATTTGAAGTACGAATATCAATATTAGCATCAATGCAGCATAAATTATCAACTACTAGTTTGTCAATTTTACCTTCCTTCCAAATGTTTTCTATATTTATATAAGAAAAAGTGGCTTCCATATTCAGATCTTTAGATAACGAAAAAGTGTCTATATCTTTTATTGTCAATATACACATTTGCATTGTTGAAATATCAGCTTCAAACCCATATATATCTTCTTTTGACATTTCACCTTCTGTAAAACTGCTCAGTTTTTCTGAATCTATCACCAATGACTCTGAATCAATTCTTATGGGTGCGCATTTATATATGGAATCCTCTCTAGTTGCTTTATCTTTAGAAAATACCTTTATATGTAGATTTATCAAATAATCACCTCCCACATGGGGTTATTCTTCATATTGAGGGTGTTTTCCTGCACAACCATAAATAAGCAACTAATATAAAAGTAGCACTCGATCAAAAAAGTGCTTTTTCTATGCAATAAAAAGAGCCCTTATTGGGGCTCAACTAATTTGTACTTTGTATAAATATCATTAATTGCATCATCTACATCTGCTTTTATATCATCAACTGTATTTCGGTCTATTTCTGGATTGTTGTAATTAATTGCAAGTTGCAGATCATCTATGAATCTTTTCATTATCTCAAAATAGTCCATAACTATCACCTCCCTTATATCCATATTACTCCAATATTCAGAAGGCTTGTATCACTATTCACCTAATAAAAAATACAGTTTATATAGGCAGGGGTACCACTGCAATATTTGATATGCAAATATCAAATTGTCAACACAGTTCTTCTTCTTATTATTCTCTTATTATTATATTATTCTTATTATTCTTTTATTATTAGCGAGGCGGTGTACCCCCTGCCATTTTCGCAAATAGCATTTCAAAAAGGCCCCGGTACCCCCGCCATTTTTATTTTTTTTCATACCCCTCGCTACTATAATACATGCTTAGAATACAGATATAAGAGCCTATTAAGCCTTATCAACACAATCATATCAATAAAATGATTAATTATAAAATTTATTCCTTTTCTCAAATTTACTTATGTACAACTCCAACTCATCATAATCTATTCTTAGTGTATCTGCTAATTCAGTTCTATCAATTTTTCCACGCAATTTATAAAGCTGCATAATATCTGATAACACTTTCTTTTCTTTCTGCCTTTTAAGAATAATATAATATGGTTTCTTTATTTGAATACTAAACCATATCCGCCAGTAGATTAATCTTTTGAATCCCCTCAATTCAATAAATTCACTAGTAGTAATGCGATTAATAATGTAATAACTCATACTCTTTTTACCTGTCGTTGTCTCCCATGTGATCTGTATAGGTACTCGTGGTACAAGCCTGGCTTTAAAGACCATATTTGCTATCCCATCTTTTACTACTTCAGCATCTCCTTCTGATTCTATGAACACTCTCTCACATATTGGTTTATTAGAAAGCTTAATTATCTCACCAAAAGATAACGCCTTCATTTTTAGATTAATAGCCATACCAGGTCCATAATTTTTCACTTTTATAGTTTTCTCAATGGAATTTGCCTCTGATATATCCCATCTCATTGGCTTAACAATAGCTTTAAAGGGTTCATGTACCATTTTATAAGTAAGTCGTACATAGATAACTGTTACAATAAAGAGTAGAACAGCTGAAATTGATTGTAGTATTGCTGAAAATACTTGCATTGAATCTCTATTAATATTTAACCACTCAATAACATTTTTCAATTTTCTCCCTCCCCAATTTCATGATATCACTATGAAGAAGGGCAAACAATAGAGGTCTACATATACACCAGCCTATAAAATAAAACATATAGGAGGCCGTTACCTCACTTGCGTTTTTCATATATACATCCGGCGCCGAAAGGACAGTAATACTTATTCTCCATCCATATGCTGTGCGGACATCTGAAACATTTACAACGCTTCTTTTCCCTCATGAGCTTCCTGTATTCCGGATCATGCTTATCAACAATCTGCCTCATGGCCATCAACTCCCGGACAAAATAAAAAGCCCAGGTCTTATGGTTGCCTGGGCTCCAAATATTCTATATAGTTTTACATACTACAAGTATAATATGGATCGATTTGCATGTCAATTTCATCATTTTGTCAAGGGATTCTCATCAGCATCAGATGCTTCTAAATCAATTGTGATGCATCATATTGTGATTTTCAGCTGTTCCACCGGCGAGTCATAATTCATCCAAATAACTTCTTGCCGTGCTGCTCCGCTTTGGTCATTGCTTCTGATGCTCTTTTTATTCCAGCCTTGATCCTCAAGCATTTTCTTATACAATGTGGATTCATAGCCTGATATAACCACCGGCCCCGGGTGCTGCAGCATTACTTCCAGGAACTCAACATGTTCTTGTTCTTTAAGCATTTCATGCGAGTATTGTTGCTTTACATGTGACGTCCTTGTTTCTTCAAGGTATGGAGGATCTGCATATATAAGGACGTCCTGGAATCTAAATCTTTTTATTAGATCTACGGCCGGCATACATTCAACTTGGACTTGTTTCAACCTTTCAGCTGCCAATAGGATTCTGCCAGGAAGCTCATTCCAGTGCCTCATAGCGTAAGCCTTTTCCCTACCTTGAACATCATTTTTCCAGCCGACCTTATATTGATTAACACGGTACCCATGCCCTTGCCAGCACTTAACTAAAAATTGCCTTGCTTGTTCATATTTACATTCGGGTACCTCAGCATAATACATGCTGTCATACTCATTTCTACTATATGGAGTAGCCTCAACAATCTTTGCAAGCCTTTTAGAATCTTCCCTTATGCATCGAAAAAGGTTTGGAACATCCTTATTTAAATCATTGACAGTCTCCATGTCGCTTATTGGCTTGTTAAATAAAACTGCTAGGCTACCAGCAAAGGGCTCCAGGTAGCTATGATGTTTTGGAAACTGACTTACAATCCATTGAGCTATTTTCCATTTGCTCCCTGGATATTTCAAAATTGATTTCAAATAATCACCTCATCTGAATTCCTCTCTCACCAAATAAATAAACACTCAGCTGCCTGATCATATCATTAACCCAACGTCTGACAGTAGCTTCACTGCAATAGAATTCAGGAGCTAGATCTGCAAATTCCCTATGCTCGAAATATACCAGCTTAAGCAGCCTGTACTTGGCATATTCTTTGTTTTTACTAGCCTGGATAGATAGCAACTTCAAACATGTATCAATATGGGCAATCATGATAATAGTTCTGCAGCGACTCCTTCTGATTGAATCTATAAATATGTCAGGCTCAAGGTCCAATAAATCAGTATTGTAATCATTACCCATAGTCTCTTCAGTATCCATCAGCTCATCATCGTTTGTTTCCTCAATATCTGCAGCGCTATCCTTTGCATGGTAAACGTGCTTTTTAAGATCCTGATAGTTTTCAAGCAGCAGCTTCGTATTCCTGAAGGCGAAATTTCTATTCTTCCGGTCCTGTTCACTCAAGCACTGTCTGACTGCAGCAAGAGCCGCGACCTGGGCAGCATCATTAATAATCTTTTCGATCTCATCGGATACTTTGGGCTTTTTCTTTGACTGTTTCAATTGCTACCACCACCTTTCTCCTCAGGCCTGACTTATTTTGCTTTGCTTAAAGGAATAACATTATCACCTTCGAACATGCTGATCTGCGTCTTGCTCATATCCCTCCAGCCCTTGAAGTCATCAGCCAATATGTCTGCAATGTTGGCCATCTTGGTACCCCAGTCAGCTCCCAGGGTGGCTATCATGTTTTCCCAGTCTTCAATATCATACCTTTGGAGCTTCCCATCTTCATCAATGCGCCTGAGCTGATGATATATAAGAGCAGTAATCTTCGCATTGTCCATGGGCTCAACATAATAGGTCCTGGTAGTAAGCACATACTCATATCCGAACATGGCCTCCAGCTGCTTGTTTGCCTTGCTGATCCTGGCCCTCCATTTGTTGTTTCTGTGAGTACTATCCTTTTCTTTGAACTCAGTATCCTCCAGGAAGAGGATCCTGTTCGGATTAATATGCCGCAGCTCCGGGAACTTGTCCACGAGCTGCTCAGCAATCTGTCCATAAATATCTCCCTTGATCCAGAACTTTTCTCCGAAGCGGCCGTTGCCGATATTCCTGTAGTGCTTCAGGTATCCTTCATCATCGACGACAGTAATATTGTAGCCGCCATCAAAATCTATCAGCTGCAGCTGCTTGTCACCTTCATATACTATGATCTTTTTCTTAGCCATTTTTATCACCCTTTCAAATTTTATATGTCTATACATGAGCTGCACAAATCATTATCTACCCAGTAGCAGCCTCCTGGGCATGCATGGAACCAGGTACATCCACAGACGCGGCATTTGCGCTCAATTGCAGCCAGAGCAACCTGGTATGTTACTGTTTCCGGTGGCCACTCGAGTATGATTCCGGCATTTGCCGCTGTAGCCGTCACATTTACTCCCATTGCCTCCGGGCAGGTTTCAACTCTGTAGCCTCTATGCTCATACATGAATTTCTTTATTTCCTGGGATAATTGCTTTCTGGATCCAGACTGCCAATATAGACAGCAGCGCACCTGTCGCTCGGACCATTCCGGATGCAATCTACGCATGTTATCGGTGTGAGCCTTGAAATCAAACTTGTTGAAGATGGCATACACCGGCTTGCTAAAGTCATATACTTCGTCATATGGAGCAGCTCCCGGAGGGCAGCCATCTTTATGGTTGTAATTGGGGCATCCCTTTGGGTGTCCCGGATAAGGTTTTACACATAGGCTCCTGACAGAATAATCTATCACTGGAGCTACCTGAATTATCATACTGAACATCCTTAATAATGTGATCCTGGTCCCAGAATATGACTAATCACTTGCTTATCTCCACCGAGATTAACGCATTTATTGGCTATAGAGCAGCATTCATCATTAAGTATATTCCAATATAAAGCTCCGCTCATTTTGTTCCTAACCTTCACATGTTCTTTAAGCTCATCCATTAATACATCTAGTGATTCAATCTTCAAAGCTTCTTCCTTCGATAACATAAACCTCTCTCCTTTCACTCTCCGCTGCCCAGCTGCTTCAGGACATATGCTTCATACAGTGTCTTTCCCTCACTGTTGAGCTGATATTGAAAAAATACCTGCTGAAATGTGACCATCTTGCTCTCCAAGATAGCCATCTGAGCCTCTACCCAGTCCTTCACTATTCTCCAAGCAACCCTCTCAGCTTGGGCATAATCACAATTAACCTTTATCTTGCCGGCTTTTTTCTGCTGCTTTAATGTCTCATATACAGCATCAACATCAGCCGGCAATCGCATACCGATCTCACCTCCAGGAGTATTAATCGTAAAGCTCAGGTTATTGATATGGCCATCTGATGCATACTCTGACATCAGTTTCCGGGCACCATGCTCCACAAGCATTTTCTGGATTTCACCCAATGTCTTATGTACATCAATGGATGTCGTATAATTTAGTAGTGGCAAAAGCACCACCTCCCCTTAATGCAATGATCATATCTAATGCCATAATTTCTGTGTGGCAAGTACATCTTTCATGGCTTCTACTGCAGTCTCAAAATGCTTCTTTTGATTGATCAGTTCAGCCTTTAAGTCTTCGCTGCAGTCTTCTATTATTTCATCACTTTCCCTAATAGCATCTTCAAAATATTCAATTGCAGATCTTAATTTTGATTCATCCATGACCTTGACCTCCTTTCGCAATGATTATGGAATGTGCAACAGCGTTATGCCTTATGGACTATAATTATATTTATACAATGGTGATATTGTTTCGGCAGCATCTCTCATACCCTTTTCAGTAACCCGAACATAGTCATTGTCATATTCTTCTACCCAACCATTCTTAATACAGGTTTTTAAAAGAGTCTTGTTACACTGATGTTTATAAACTTTACCGATTATTGAATTTTGTTGTCTGAACATATATAGTAATAACTCCCAATGTTTATAAGTCACTTTATCACTTCCTTTGTTGAGCATTCTATTAAGCTTGTGTAGCTATCCTCTTCAAACTGGCTTGCACAAATAGGTGTATCAAAAGGACAGCAGCCGCAGCCGCCCTCTACAGTATCACAGTCGAATTCATCCTCGAGGCAGCCAAATTCTTCTTCATAGTCATATTCATCATCGCAATGGATGCAAGCCTCAACATCCTCCGGAAAATCCAAACATAAATCGTCTATATCTCCATTGCAGTGGCATGTTGCTCCACATACCGGGCATGTATGTGCCATCAATAACCCTCCTTTGTATTAAACAGTGACTGCCTTTTTCTCTTAGGACACCATACAGGGCTTGTCTTTATTCTTGGTATGCCACAGATACTTTTATAAACAGTTCGCCCAGGTTCACTGCAGTACTCCTCTACTTTTGTGCAGTACCACCTTTGCCCTTTGCCAAACTTAATGCGTGCATCCAGCTTATGATCGCAAATTTCACATATTGGTAGTCGCTGTCTCCATTTATGATGAAGCTTAACTGCAATCGGCCAAAGAATTATAAGGGATACTATAAGTATTACAAGCTTTAAAGACATATTCTTTTACCCTCCTTATATTCATCAAGCGCACCTAAAACTCAAACTCTATCGGCTCCCAGAAGCCATATTCCATCAGATCATCAGTGCCTTCAACCCATCCCGGTACTGGAAGGAATTCCTCTGCCTTTATAAACATATATTCATCCGGATGATCCTTCAGCTTGTAATATAGAAAACCATCCTCCTTGGAGAACTCAGTGACATACATGTGATTCGACCAACCATTTTGAGTGTATTGGAATATAGTATATTGGCCCTTGTAGACTTCCGGAACCTCCTTTGCTGCATGCTCTGCTGTTATCTGTTGGCTTAAAGCATTCAGATGATCCTCGAGCTTGCTAATATGGATGTTTCTGCTCATCATTGATGCTATCAGTAATATTATTATGATGCTGAGACTTATGATCCTTATATCAATATTGAAGCCAGGCTTTTGTTCCGGGCATTCAGCCCAATTTCCAAGGCATACGCCATCTCTATTTGACTGACAGTCTATCTTTTTACATTTATTCATTCTAACTCACATTCCTTTCGCTTCGCTCAGGCACAAATCGTAATGAAAGTGTCTAGCGAGTTTTCGTTTTGGCTATACTTAATCTGAAAATATATAGATATACTACAGAGCACGGAGGAGGAAGTAGAATTGTTTCCTCCACT
>DASPLL010000011.1:0-34384 GCA_035627615.1 Clostridia bacterium | reverse complement strand
ATGGCTTGAAAGGAAAACTGTCTTGCCGGCTTTTTTTACTTCCTCCACGCATTCCTGGAAGACCGTTTCCATCAGGGGGTCAAGGCCTGAGGTAGGCTCATCCAGAAGATACAATTCCGCTTCACAGGAAAAGGCTGCCACCAAAGCTACCTTCTGCCGGTTCCCTTTGGAATAAGTAATGCTCTTTTTGGTCGGATCAAGCTGAAAGCGTTCCAGCAGCTGTTTTTTCCGGGAAACGTCAAGCCCTCCATGCAGTCGCCCTAGAAGGTCAATGATTTCACCTCCGGATAGATCAGGCCACAGGGTAACATCACCAGGGACATAGAGAAGCCGGCGATGCAGTGCAACAGCATCCTGCCAGGGATCTCCGCCAAGCAGTGTGACTTCTCCTGACGTTTTTCGCAAAATCCCCAGCAGGATACGGATAGTAGTAGACTTTCCAGCACCGTTGGGGCCAATAAATCCGTGTACTTCCCCTTGCTTTACTGTGAGATCAATTCCCCTTAATGCCTGAGTCGTTCCAAAGGACTTAGTCAGCTTTTGAATATGAATTACATTCATGTACAGTCCCCCTAGTTTATATGTTTTATAATAAATTGCTATACTATATATATAATATCTAAAGAGGAAGTTTTTGTCAATAAGTTTTATATATGTTATATTGACTCATTATAAAACTTCTAGTATTATTATGATGAGGTGAAAACAAATGAACGGATATGAACGCAGAACAGAGTTAAAAAAAGATAAAATACGCACTGCCGCATTAGAGCTCTTTTGCATGTACGGTACAGATAAAACCAGTATAAATGAGATTGCTCAAAAGGCAGGGGTTGCGCCTGCCAGTATTTACAATTATTTCGGTAGCAAGGAAGGCCTGATAAAAGATACAGTCATAAACCTCCTTGAAAGCGGCTTGAAAGCAAAAGAAGAACTATGGGAAACCGACCTGCCTTTTCCCGAATTAATAAAGCGTGCCGTATCATTTAAGGATGATATCATTGATCAAACCAATCTGGAGCTTCTTCTAAGAGCATTGCTTGATATCGATCCGGAGATAAAAAAACTGACAGATGATTTTTATAAACACAGATATCCTTATATCGTAGGCCAATTTATTGAGAAAGGGCGAAGGGAAGGGTATATACGCAGAGAGCTTTCTATTGAAGCGGCTATGCTTTATCTAAAAATGTATCAAAATGTAGTTCAGCAGCCTGAAATGCTGAAGAATAGTAACAAGGATTTGTTGAAAGAATTATATGATTTAATGCTGTATGGGCTGGCCGGACAGCCTATCACCGGTAAGACGGAGTAAGCTGTATACTACTGTAATATTGTGAAATATAATAGAGTTAAGATCAATTGTTATAAAAGAGCGATAATTCATATCCTATTGTCGGTTTTAGGTGCGAATGGTGAAATTAGCCGGCGATTTAACCCGTTTGTATTTTTTTGTATTTTCAAAGCCCATATCCGTCAGTTAATCTATGAATAATGATTAGCATATAAGTTGCATATAAAGAAAGTGAAGCGAAAAATAGAGCAGGGAGGATAAAATGAAATACGATTTCGATCAAATAATCGATAGGAGAAAAAATTATTCTGCAAAGTATGATGAATTAAGTGCGAAATTTGGTAGAGACGGTCTGCTGCCTATGTGGATTGCGGACATGGACTTTCAATCAGCAAAGCCTATTGTCGATGCAATTAAAAACAGGGCGGATCAGGGGATCTATGGCTATACTTCCAGGTCTGAAGCCTTTTATGAGCACATGATCGACTGGTATAAAAGGAGGTATGGCTGGGATATAAGGAAGGACTGGGTAATTCATAGCCCGGGGGTGGTTACAACTTTAAATATTATACTCAGGGAATTCACAAAGCCCGGAGACAAGATTATCATACAACCGCCGGTATACTATCCATTTTTTGATGCAGTCAGGGATAATGACAGAGAGCTGGTATATAATCCGCTGAAGAAGGTTGGAGAGAATTATGTAATGGACTATGAGGATCTGGAGGACAAAATCGATGATAAGGTTAAATATCTGATCCTGTGCAATCCTCATAACCCGGTAGGCAGAGTATGGACCAAAGAAGAGCTTCTGAGGCTCGGGGAGATATGTATAAGAAAAAATATCAGGGTAATATCTGACGAAATACATGGAGATATGGTATACGGAGACATGAAGTATACACCATTTGCTTCAATATCAGAAGATTTTAATCAGAATTCAATAACCTGCATGTCGGCAACCAAAACCTTCAATATAGCAGGACTGCAGTCCTCGTTTGCGGTCTTTCCTGATAGAAAGGATTATGTTAAATTTGAAAAAATACTGGGTATTCTTGATATTAAGCGGAATAATTGTTTCAGCCTGGTGGCGGTTGACGCTGCCTACAGGGAGGGGGAGGAGTGGCTCAATCAGTTATTGGAGTACCTGAAAGGCAATATTGAGTTTGTAATAGATTACTGCAGGTCGAATATACCAAAAATAAAGCCTAACAAACCTGAAGGAACTTATCTTGTATGGATGGATTGCAGTGAGCTCGGTCTGGACGATGAGACGCTGAACGCCTTTATGATCAATAATGCCAGGCTTGCGGTGGATGGAGGGATTTGGTTCGGAAAAGAGGGCAGCGGATATGTCAGAATGAATATCGCATGTCCAAGAGCTGTCGTAAAAGAAGGGCTGGAAAGAATCGAAAAAGCAGTTAATGAAGCGTGTTCAAAAAGCTTCCAGTAAAGCTTCAGAAAATATTCTAAAAGGTAATGGAGGTTGAATAGAATGGACATAAAGGGAATGGGATTCAGCAGCAAATCGATCCATGCGGGACATGAGCATGAAGGCAGAGGCGCTCATATAACTCCGATATATCAAGTGTCGATATTAAATAATAGGAGGTATTTTAATGAATGGTATTTTTGAGGCGATTAACAATTTCTTTCAATTTATTGTTCCAATAGCTGACTTCATGTGGGATTTCCCGACTAATCTGGGATGGTATTCAAGTATTCCTGTTCTTGGCAAGTTTTCATTGGCAATTCTTCTGCTTATGGGCGCCGGTATTTATATCACCTTCAAGACCGGCTTTGTACAATGTACGAAATTTAAAAAGGGTATAAATATTTTGGTGCAGAAAAAGACCGTAGAGACAGGGGTAAGTCCCTTAACTGCATTTTTACTAAGCTCTGCCATGAGAATTGGGCCGGGTAATATCATGGGTGTAACGGGAGCCATTTCTGTAGGGGGACCCGGTGCAGTATTCTGGATGTGGGTATCCGCTTTTTTCGGAATGGCAACAGCCTTTGCAGAAGCTGTTCTCGCACAGATATTCAAAGAGAAAGAAGGTAATGAGTTTGTCGGAGGCCTTCCCTTTTACGGCAAGAGAATTTACGGAAACAAGAGATGGGCAGGGATATTGTTGTCATGGATATTTATAATATATGCAGTATTCAGCATACCGGGACAGACTTTCCATATGTTCACTGCTTTGGGGTCTATAGCCGATACCGTGGCAGGCACTACTTTCGAAAGGACATCCGGAGTATACTATGCAATCGGTATCATACTGATAATAACAGTTGCAGTCACAGCTCTTGGGGGACTCAGGCGTGTTACCTCGGTTACAGACGTAATGGTACCGATTATGGCAATTGTGTATACTATAATAATTTCAGTAATCATAATAATTAACTTTAATCTTATACCATACTTTTTCAAGGTTGTTATTGCCGGAGCTTTTACGCCTGATGCGATATTCGGAGGAGCCTTTGGCGTGGCATTGTCACAGGGTATCAAGCGTGGACTTATGTCAAATGAAGCCGGCCAGGGTACTATAACAATGGCTGCAGCCGTTGCGGAAAATGAGCATCCCTGTGATCAGGGATTTGTACAGGCCATTGGAGTTTTTCTTGATACTATGATAATCTGTTCCATGACAGGCTTCTTAGTAGTTATGGCTCATGTTTGGACCGGTGAGGCCGGAGTTGCATGGGATGCTATTAAAGATGCCAAGCTTACGGTATACTTAGCCTCAATTCAGCATCTTATACCCGGAACTGCATTGGATTCTGTTGTTAAGGCTGTTTTATCCGCATGCTATGCACTATTTGCATTCACTACTCTGGTTGGATTGATACTTTTCTCTGAGATTTCAGGAAACTTTATTACCAGAAGCAAAAAGTTCATATTTGGGATACGTATAGTAGGCTCTCTGGTATTTGTTCCTTTTGGCGTATTAACAGTGCTCGCAGGCCTTGAACTAGGGAACCTGTGGTACATTTCAGACTTTGTAAACATCATGGTTGTATATGCCAATGTACCAATACTGCTCTTAGGATCAAAGATCATTTTTGCGGCATTGGATAATTATAACAAGACCGGCGGCGCCAGATTTGTATCTGAAGATATTGGAATTGAAACTGAATACTGGAAAAGAGATAGAAAATAATATACAAAATATTTATCAGCCCCTTGTTAGAAAAACGGATGAAAACTAATAAAATGCTCCCTTTGCAGTAATGTTGTAAAGGGAGCATTTTTCTTGATTGGAGCTGCTTAGGCATGCCTGCTTTAATTTGGGGGGAAAGAGATGATTGGAATGGAACATGGCTGAGCTGCGAATGTGGAGAATGCCACAAAACTGATAAAAGACGGTCAAAGGATCAGAGTGAACGGAACAGAAGGGTATGTAGAAATATTGTAGTCAGGGGATAGGGACAAGGTACCTGTTCCCTTGTCCCTTTGGATTAAATTACCATAGGGGATTTTGCAGCTATTGGAGTCCTTCGGCTATTTAAGTCGTCAAATATATGATAATATTAAAAGGTATGACTAATAACCGGGGGTGAAACATATTGAAGGAGATAACATTCCGTCAGGGCTTAAAACAGCGTGTACTGGATAGTATCGGCAACATAAAGCTAACTAGCAGGTGTCATGGAATAAAGCTTTCTCTTTCAGCCTCATTTGTTGCAGTTGTATTCGTGATATCACTTGTGCAGATACCTTCTGTATATGCACAGGCCATGCCTGCCTTTTCCAATGTTATAGCATGGATTAAGGAAGTAACGCAGCTTACGGTTAAAACCCCCGGGGCCTGGCCGCCGATAAAAGAATACGATAGTGGTCAGGAAGCTGTGGCAACAGAAACTAAAACTCAGGAGAACGCAGTGAATTACAGCTTTTTTACAGACAGCGGCTCTGATCGATATTACATAAGCATTTATACTGTTGATGCTCCTGTGCCTGTAAGCCGGTCGGTATTTTTCGGTCAGAAGGATATACCTTTTGGATACCGTGAATACGGCTACATCAGCGGGCAAAGGATTACTGGGGATATGATCCCGGTAAGGTACCATTATGATATTCCGGAAGATGCGGAGCAGTTCGTATTGATTCCTGAGGTTAAAGGCTATAGGACTGATCAAGGTGCAGGTGTCTGGTGGAAGCAGGGGAATTGGCTCATGGAGTTTAACGGCAGCAGCAATTCAATGGATAAGCTTAAGGAATTGGCCTCGGAGTGGAAGGATATTCCGCTTCCTGCAGCGGAGAACGGGCATGTTGAGATTGTTGAAGGAAATATGTATAATACCTGGATAACCTGGGATAAGGATGAAATACGTTATAGCTGCTATATCCGGGGAACCTTTGAAGGAAAGGCCATAAAAGACATTATGAATAGTTTTGAGTATGGCAGTACGCAATCAACTCCAGTAAACAGGAACATTGCTTCAAGACTGCAGAAAACGGCCGGTATCCCTGCAGCAATACCTCATATCTGGGAACCTTTTGCTGAATATGACAGAAACGCCGGGGATTATATTCAAAAGGAAGAAGGCAGTATTTCAGGTAATGATTATAACGGCTCAAAATACTACTATTTTGAGGCTGAACGATCGCCGGAGGGCTACAGAGCAGAGGCGTACCATGCTGAGTATCCGGTTGCCTTCAATGATAAGGAAGCGGATCTACAGAAAAACGGGCCGAAATTCCCTGAAAGGTTCGCTGGATCATTCAGTGCTGAGAAGCTTCAGGAGGGAATGACGTTCCCTGAGTGGACCTTACCCAAAAGCAGTCCACGGCTTACACTGATCCAGGGGGTTACTGCATTCAATGAAGGTAACGGCAGCAGTATATCATGGAAACAGGGGAAATGGACGTTCAAATACCAGGATAGCAACTCCGTACACACTGATCTGGAGGAGACAATCAAATATCTGAAAGAATTCGCTTCATTATGGAAGAGCAATACATTTATCATAAGCGGAAACGGACATGTAAATATCAGCAGGGATAGTAAACTTCATGCATACTTGTCGTGGGAGGATGGCGGAGTGATCTACGGCTATTCTTCTCCTACGGCAGATATAAAAGATATAATTAAGGTTCTGAAAAGCTTTAAAGCTAATGACATATCAATTCCATAGTGAATAATGTAAAGTCGGCAGGATATTGATAAACCCTGAAACCGGACAAAAAAGCCGGCGGCAGGGTTTTTCTCATGTAATCCCTGCTGGAAATTGTGAGAATACATGAAATTGGGCTAATATGACATAATGGTGTCATATTTGAGTGCTATAATATAGCTATACAGATTCTAATATAAAGAGGTTTATTATGAAGTACATTCCTGCAAAATCAATCATTTCGGGCTACACCGAAGGCAATTCCTGGTTCGGCAACAACTACAACATGAATATTTACAAAGGCTGTTGTCACGGCTGTATTTACTGCGACAGCCGCAGTGAATGCTACAGAGTGGATAATTTTGACGAGGTAAGGGCAAAGGAGAATGCCCTGGCTTTGATAGAGCGGGAGCTAAAGTCAAAGCGTAAAAAAGGTGTCGTCGGTACAGGTGCAATGAGCGACCCGTATAATCCTTTTGAAAAGGAATATCGTTTGACAAGAGGTGCTCTGGAGCTGATCGACAGGTATCGTTTTGGCGTTTCCATTGCCACGAAAAGTGATCTGGTTACAAGGGATACGGATGTTTTAAAGTCAATACAAAGTCATTCGCCTGTATTGATCAAGATCACCATCACCACCTGTGAGGATGGGCTGAGTAAAAAAATTGAGCCGAATGCACCGCTGTCATCAAGAAGGTTTGAGGTCATTTCAGAGCTTTCAGGAAAAGGGATATTTGCGGGGATACTGCTCATGCCCGTATTACCTTTCCTGGAGGATAATGAGGAAAATATCAAGGGGATAGTGAGTTCTGCCTTTAAAAGTGGAGCAAGATTCATTTACCCTGCTTTCGGTGTGACCTTGAGGCAGAATCAGAGGGAATGGTATTACAATAAGCTTGATGAGCTTTTTCCCAGCCTTAAAGAGAAATACATAAAGCAGTTCGGCAATGCCTATGAGTGCCGTTCAACCGAGGCAAAGCAGCTTTGGCAGTTGTTCGGCGAAGAGTGCGAAAGGTATGGCATTCTTTACAGGATGAAGGACATCATTGATAGTTATAAGCGAGGATATGGCTACGATCAGCTCTCATTTTTCTAGGTAATTGATACTTGATTTAGAGAGAGTAGGATGAAGCGCTAAATTAAGTAAAAACAGCATAAATGTTATATTGACCACTCTGGTCATTTTATTATATAATTAAAAATGACCGGGGTGGTCACACTATTTCTAAAACAAAAAACAAGTGAGGTGATTATCATAAATTCAAAATTTATTGCTTTGGATCAGGAGAAAAGAGAACGCATTATCAATGCAGCTCTCAAGGAATTTGCACGGAACGGCTATGATAAGGCTTCTACAAACGAGATCATCAAGGAAGCAGGAATATCTAAAGGATCATTATTCAACTATTTTAACAGTAAAAGGGATTTGTATTTGTTCTTAATTGATTATGTGGTTGAGGTCATTGATAAAATTTATGATGAGGTGGATTGGAATAAAACAGATCTTTTTGAGAGGATGAGGGAAATTGGGCTGATTAAGTTAAAAATCATGAAAAAATTTCCACAGGCATTTGATTTTCTTAAGACTACTGCCAGAGAAGATGCAGTTGAAGTGAAAACAGAAATTGATAAAATGGGTGAGTACCTGATTGAAAGCGGTATCGGAAGAGGATACGAAAATATAGATATGACAAAATTCCGTGATGATATTGATATTCAGAAAACGTTGAATATCATTAACTGGACGATACTAAGCTTTGCAGAACAGCAGAGGGATAAAGTGAACTCCTTTGAAACTATTGATATGGAGCTGCTTAAAGAATGGGATGACTATTTTGACATATTGAAACGATGTTTCTACAAAAAGGAGGAACAATAAAATGTTTATTGATGTTTCAAACTTGAAGAAAAGTTATATATCGGGCACAGTAAGAAATAAAGTTTTAAAGGGAATCGGGATGAAGCTGGAAAAGGGAGAAATCGGGGTCATCCTTGGGCCATCGGGTTCAGGGAAGTCCACACTTATGAATATCATAGGCGGGATTGACCGGGGTGACGGCGGCAAGGTCATCATTGACGGGGTCGAGATAAACAATTTGAATGATAACAAGCTGACCGATTATAGACGTGGGGACATCGGTTTCGTCTTCCAGTTCTATAACCTGGTTCCCAACCTTACGGTAGGGGAAAACATTGAAGTTGTTTCCAACATAAGCAAATCGCCGCTGAACACTGATGAAGTTTTAGTTGCAGTGGAAATGCAGGATAAAAAGCACCGCTTCCCCAGGGAGCTTTCTGGCGGTGAGCAGCAGAGGGTCTCAATCGCCAGGGCTATTGTCAAGAATCCGAAGCTGCTGCTATGTGATGAGCCGACCGGTGCACTTGATTATTATACATCCCGCAGTATATTGCAGCTCCTGGAGCAGGTGAACAAAAAATACGGAACAACCATTTTGATGATAACCCATAATGCTGCGATCGCCGCTATGGCGAACAGGGTATTCAAGCTGCGGAGCGGGGAAATCGTGGAAGAGTCTGTTAATCAGATGACTGTTCCGGCGGAAAGGATTGAATGGTAATGTCGATTAATAAGAGGATCAAACGTGTTTTGCTGGAAAACAAAGCACAGTATATCGGATCGATTCTGCTGATTGTTTTCAGTTGCTTTACATTTACCTTAATGAGCCAGTTTGCAGGTAATTTTGAGCGGCTGGCAGATGAATTTCAAAACGGATTTGTGCAGGAAGATGCGACCTTCACAACAGACAAAAAAATCGACAGCTTGCAGGAGCTTGAGTCGGCAGCCAATGTAATGATTGAAGAAGGTAAAACCTTCGACTATAAGCTTTCAGAAAAGGAAACCCTGCGTATCTTCAGCCGGAATGACAGGGTAAACCTCCCGGCAATCCTCGATGGCAAAGAATTAAGCAGAAGCGGCGACATACTCATCAGCCCTACTTTTGCTGCTGCAAACGACTATCAAATAGGCGATGAACTGAGGATATCGGATAAATCCTTTACAATTTGCGGTTTTGTGACATTGCCGAACTATATCTATCCGGTGCAGTCAGAAATGGACATGATGCCGCCGCCGGGTTTTGGAATAGCAGTCATAAGCCGTGAGGATTTTGCAGCCCTTGGCAGAGGAAGCAGCTTCTATGCGGTGAAGTTCAATCAAACTGCGCAAAACTCCAATACTCAATCAGTTGAGTTTAAAGAGCTGCTTGCAAGCAGTGGTATTGATATCGTACAGTGGACGGACATCGAAGATAATAAGCGGGTCAATATAGTCGCTGCAGAGGTTGATATCATCAATATTGTGAGTAAGGGCATACCGGCCGGGATTATGCTGTTGGCGAGCATTATGGTCTGCGGTGTCATTTCGAGGATGATCAACCGTGAGTCAACGATTATCGGTGCATTATATGCATTAGGATATAGAAGGAAGGAAATCTATCGTCATTATCTGATATTCCCGTTATTGATAGCTATTATAGGAGGCACTATCGGGACGGTGCTTGGTACATTCCCGGTACGTTCAATGGCAACATTTATGCTTAGTGCCTTTATTATACCGCTGACTGGAATAGACCTCAACCCGGGAATGATGATCCTGAGCCTTCTCCTACCAGTTTTCTTCCTCGGCTGCAGCAGTTACTTTGTAATCCGGAAAGAGCTGAAGCATTCGCCGGTGGAGTTGATGAGAGGTAAGAAAGAAAAGAACAAGGTCAATTTTTTAGAGCGTGGGCTCAAGCTGGAAAAACTTAAATTTGCAGCAAAGTTCAAAATCAGAGGACAGCTTAGAAGTCTATCGCGGCTCACTTTCCTTTTTGCCGGCATTACCGCAGCAACAATGCTTTTGCTTTGGGGTTTCACCCTCAGAAGTGGTTTTGATTACCTTCTTTCAGAAGGCAGCGTGGCAAGTGTTTATCCTTTCAAGTATGAGTATAAGTTTGACAGCCTGCGCTATGATCCGCTGCCGGAAGGCGCCGAGCCCGGCTCAGCAGCGTTATTCCTGCGGTCGGGTGAAGAAAAAAGAGATTTTTACATCTGTGGCATTATGCCTGACTCTACTATGGTTACTCTTGCAGATGAATCCGGCGCCAGGTTGAGTACAGATCAGGTAATTATAACTAAGCCTCTTGCCAATCAGCTGAAGCTAAAGCAAGGCGATACCGTAAACATCGTCAGGAAGCTGGATGGGCGCATATTTGACCTGAAGATCGACAGCATCGCGGATACCTATGCGGGCAAATTTATCTTCATGCCGCTGGTGGAATATAATGAGAAATTTGAAATGCCGGTTGGAAGCTATACCGGAGCCTTTAGTAATGTGCCCCTGGATATTCCTGAAGACCAGACATACAGTGTAATAACTCTGGAAGAGAAGCTCGCCGGAGTTAAAGAGGCTATAGCGCCTACGCAATCAATGATCGGTGTCCTTGCGGCTATAGCGTTTATAATCGGAATGATTGTCATATATGTTGTAACCTCGCTGATCGTTGAGGAGAATAAGAACATCATTTCCCTCATGAAGGTTTTCGGTTATCGTAAGAAGGAAATCAATTCTTTGATCCTTAATAGCTCAACCATCGTCGTTGTTATAGGTTATATCATTGGCATACCCTTGACTTTTTCAGCAATAGGGGTATTGACTCAATCGCTTGAAAACAGTATTGGTCTGACTTTGCCGCCCATGAGGATCGATCTGCCGTATATTCTGATCGGGTTTGCTGTTGTGATGCTTTCCTATGAGCTGTCAAAGCTGATGTGCAGGAAAAAAGTCAAGAATATTCCTATGAGTGAAGCCCTGAAATCAGGTATGGAGTAGAAGGTTGTGAAAAAGCTGAAGCAGCAGGGGGCTGCTTCAGCTTTTGTGTCTGTTGATGGAAAGCTTACGTATCCTGTATTGAAGATTCTGGCGTGAAATTCCAAGTGCTGCTGCGGATTTTGAGATATTCCAGCAGTACTCTTCAAGAGTGTCAGAAATGGCCTTTGTTTCAGCCTCTAAAAGTATTTCCGCCAGTGTAGCAGTTTTGGATTCCTCTTTTATCTGCAGCTTTGAAATCATGTCAGATGGCAGATGGCCGGGCAGTATTGTATTCTCATCGTCTATCATTGTAACGGTTGATTCGATGATATGCTCCAGTTCACGTACATTTCCAGGCCAGTCATATTTCAAGAATGCAGCTTTAAGCTTATCCGAAACTGGAATTATGGGCCTGCCGTATTTCATAGAGAAAAGCTTTATGAAATGATCTGCTAATGTGAGTATATCTTCAGGCCTGTCTCTTAAAGGAGGTATTGTAAAAGAGATTACTGATAGTCTATAATATAAGTCTTTTCGAATTAAAGATTTTTTCACACATTCAGAGGGAGCTATGTTCGTTGAGCTGATTATACGGCAATTAACAGGCAGCTCCTCCTTTCCTCCCAGCTTTCTATATTTATTTTCCTGCAGTACGCGGAGCAGCTTTGCCTGTAAACCAAGTGGCATGGAATTTATTTCGTCAAGGAATAAAGTTCCGTAATCTGCCTGCTCTATAAGTCCTGTTGTGTTCCTGGACCCTGTGAAAGCTCCCTGGACAGTTCCGAAAAGAAGGCTTTCCAGAAGTGATTCAGGGATAGCCGCACAGTTAATGGCTATAAAGGGATGATTTCTTGTGATACTGTTTTCATTGTGGATTCCTTGCACGAAAAGCTCTTTCCCGGTTCCTGTTTCACCATATATCAGTAACGGGGACAGAACATGGGCTGCACGTCTCGCTTTTTCAATAAGACTTCTGATCTCCGGACTATTTCCGACAATGCTGTCCAGGGAATAGCGGGTGTTATTATTTGCTTCATCAGCTATCAGATTTTCAACAATAGGAGTAAAGTCCTTCTGAAGTAATTTTGTATTATCCAGCAGTTCCTTGACCTTGCTTAAGTTTCTGCTGATCGAATAGGTGGATATGATCCTTCCGCTTTTCAGAATAGGGTATGTACTTGCTACAAGATGTACTTCCCTGTTCTGCACAGTCTTATATTTCTGATACCGGTCTATGATGGGCGATTTGGTTTTCAGTACGGTAAGATGCTCGCTCTCCAGGGCATTTACCTTATAGACTTCAGTAATGTGCTTTCCCAGAAGCATATCGGGACTTAAGCCTTCAAAATCCCTCAACTGGTTATTATAAAACCTTATCATACCGTCAGAATCTACAAGCAGCACCCCTTCATTAATTGAGTTCAATATGGTGGAGAAGCAGTAATTGAGCTCCTCAAGTTCCTCCTTGTATGTACAATCCTCAAAACAAAACAGGGTGTAGTGCCTTTTGCCGATTGTGATAGGGGTCCATGAAGGCAATAGAATTTTACTATTGCATTCTATTTTCTCTCCTTTTTTGTGATCAATATCAGCCTTCAAAATGTGGGCGATTTCCCCTTCGATATTGGTGCTGCCTTCAAACAAATTGCCGGCATGTTGATTCGCATATATTATGTTTTCATTTGAATCCAAAATAATGACGGCTAGTTTGATTTCATTCAGGATTTTTTGTAAGAGGGAATGCATGCAGAACATCTCCAATTCTCTTTAGTATGATTCTACTATTATTATAGCAAATAATATTTGCATTGCATAAATTATTTGCATTAAATAGAAACCATATCGGGAGGATCTGAGTGCAAAAAATATTTGCACTCAGATCCTCCCTGGTAAATTATTAAGCCGCAGAATCAACTAATATCAAGGTTTGATCGAATGGTAAAATTGGCATTGAAATTGCAATAATATAGGTGCTCAGTGTTTTTTATATTGAAAAAACTAGGAGGTCGTATATGAAAACTGCATTATGTCTTAATGGAGCGAACCTGAAGCTCGAGGATCTATTTTCTGTCCTGGAAGGCAGGCTTTATGAGGTAAAGGTACTGGAAGGAGAGGCGGGACAACTTGATGAGGAACTATTTATGCTGAGGGAATCCCTGATACCGGGTGGAAAGTCACAGACAATGCCTTTGGATATTCCCCAGGCATATGCTGAGTGCCGCGGTGAGCTTTTGCCAAAGGGAATAGGAATGTTAAGCCTATATCTTCTATTGAATGAAAGCCTGAAATATTCTCATATATTAGGCACAGCACTCGTTGAAAGGATACTGTGCTATATAAACAACGGCATTTTTCCTTGCATCCATAAAATGAACAAGACAGAATTATCTGCAATGAGTGAGCTTGCATTGGCCCTTGAGGGAGATGAAAATACCCTTTGCTTTTTCAATGGAGAGTCCTCCTCTACAGTAAGGGTTCTTGAAGCTGCAGGATTGGATAGATATGAGTATACCATAGAAGAGATAACCTTTATAACGAATCTTTGCTGCATATCTACGGCTGTAACAGTTTTAGCCCTCAAGGAAGCGGAAAAACTGGCTAAGACGGCAGATGTGTGTACAGCGATGAATCTTGAGGCCATCCGCGGTGAGACGGGTGCTTTTGATAAAAGGCTCCATGAACTGGGAAGACCGTTCCCCAACCAGATCATAAGCGCAGAGAATATAAGAAGGGTCATTGAAGGCAGTGAATTTACAACCGAAAAAGCCCGCATCGTCTATGGCGGTGATCATGGCCCCAGGTGCCAGGATGCGATATGCATAAGAGCTGTACCGCAGACTCATGGAGGGGTCCGGGATACCATTCAATGGCTGAAGGAGAACCTGAAGAATGAGATAAATTCAATTTCCCACAGGATCAACCCGGTTATCGGCTATTCAATAGACCTTATGATAACCGCTCTGATCGATCTGGGAAACATCAGTGAAAGAAGGAGCTTCAGACTGACCGATACAAATCTGACCTATGGGCTGCCAATGAACCTGGTTGGGGAAAACCCCGGTTTTAACCACGGGTTCCCTGTTATACAGGCATCTGCAACTGCGGTGCTTGGGGAGCTGAAATTACTGTCTATGCCATGTACAGCTTATTCAACTATAGATCCTGTAAGTAAAGAATACATTTGTACAACATATAGCTCAGCCCTCAAGACCATAGAGGTAATTTCCCTGCTGGATAAGATACTTGCTGTCGAGCTGCTGATGGCAGCACAGGGTATGGATCTTGCCAAGGACAGGCTTGTAGATTTTGAATTCGGAGCCGGGTCAAAAGCAGCCCTCACAGAATTCAGAAAGCATATAAAGGTAACCAGGTCCAACAGGTTTGCCGTACCGGATATGGTCGAGTCAGACAGGCTTGTAAGAGAGAGTATTGTCCTGAACGCAGTTGAAGAGGCTGTAGGAAAGTTAATGTAAGGAAGGGATGTGATGGATATGCAAAAATACTATATAGACGGCTACAATCTGACAATAGAAGATATTATATCGGCGGTAAAGGGTGAGTTAGGCACCGTATGTATTTCACCGGAGGCAGTAAAAAGATGTGAAAGCAGCAGGAACCAGATAAGAAAGTGGCTTGAGAGGGATGCGCCGGTTGTATATGGGGTTAATACAGGACTCGGAAATCTTAAGGATACCGCCTTATCACCGGAGGACCATAGGGAATGGAACAAGACCATACCATATCCCCATGCAGTAGGTCTGGGAGCTGTTATAGACCCTGACATAACAAGAGCTTCCCTACTGATCAGGGCAAATGTCCTGTGCAGGGGATATTCAGCAGTCAGACCGGAGTTGATCCGGAGGATGCTGGATATATTCAATAAAGGCATTTCACCGGTTGTTCTGGAACTGGGATCAACGGGATTGAGTGATTTGGGGCCTCTGGCTCAAAATGCGATGGTTGTTGCAGGCCTGGAGGAGGCGGAAGCATTTTATCAGGGGGAGCGCAAAAAAGCGAAGGAATGCTTCAAGGAAGCAGGGCTCGTGCCGGTCTTTCCGCTGGAATGCAAGGAAGTCCTGGCACAGATGAACGGTTCCACTATGACTCAGGCAATAGCGGTATTTGCCTGCTATAATATGAGGCGGCTCATGAACCTTCAAAAGGAGATAGAAAAGTCTTTTGATGTTGATGAAAAATACCAGGTAGACTCAAAAAAGAAAGTATACTCAGCAATAGAGCGTTCCTTCGAATACATATCGGGAATTGTTGATTTTGAGAATAATGTATCCTGTGACAACCCGCTTCTTTTTGAAGTCAGTGATGGAAATTATGAGCCGGTAATGGGATGTAATTGCAGTAACACACAGGTAGGATTCGTCCTTGATCTCTTAAATGTTCTTATCTCAGAAAAAGCTGTATTCATCTATGAAATGATCTGCCGATCAGGTAGTGAAAAATACGCAGCAAGAAAGCAAAGAATGTTCGCGGCTTCCCTGGTCAGAGAAATAAAAGCCCTTTGTCTGCCGGCCAGTGCCGACTCGATCCCAACAAAGGGGAACCAGGAGGACCATGTAGAATTCAGCTATGGTGCTGCGAGGAAGGCTATGAAGGCTGTTAAGCAATACAAGTTACTTATAGCATGCCTTATAGACACACTTTCAGATGATGGGACAGGCAGGGGAAATGAATCTGAATCCGGTACCTTGCAGGATATAAGAAAACAGCTTGACAGCATGAAGATGGGTTTGGCATAAAATAAAAATTCCTGATAGGACCTGACCTATTAGGAATTTTTACTTTACAGCATTATATTTTTATCAGCACTATACCAATCAGGCACAGCAGCAGTCCTGCACAATTTACTGCCGTCAGCTTCTCATGGTAGATAGTGATGCCGGCCAGTATTAACACCAGGGTGACCGCAACTGCTGATATTATATTAGCCAGACTTATGTTCCAGCCGGCCCTGTATGCCAGCAGGAAGCCCAATTCGATGCCGAAGATCGCCAGGCCAAGCGCATAGCTGGTCCAGTTCAGTTTTTTGAAGGACAGGATAAAGCCGTCTTCAGACCGGAAAAATGGGTAAGCAAGAACACATAGAGAAATTGCCGCAGCATATGTAATGAAAATCGAAATGATGGGATTAACGTCTGCGGGCGTTGATTTCTGTATGATGTGATAGAATACCGATGATACTACCGTTAATGCCAGAGCTAAATAGTAAAGCCACATAAAAATTTTACTCCCTGAATATCATAGTCCTAATTATATTTGTCTATTATCCTGAGCATTAAAGCCAATGCTTCTCCGTTGGTTAAAGGCTGTTCAGGCCTGAAACTGCAATTTTCATATCCTTTAATCAGGCCTTCTGCAAATGCTATAGAGAATTTGCTCTGATCCCATACTTTAGCATAATCAGTGAAATATGAAGCAGCAGCAGCTTTTTCTTCTTCTGTCGCATCACGCCATTCTACAAGCTCTGCGGCATGCAGCAGCTTTACCATTCCTGCAGCCGCACTGGCGCGGGTAATGTATTTGTCCCTTGTAAGTCCATATGTATAAGCTTCAAGGAAGTCCTTCTCGTACTTGGTTTTTTCCAGCTCCAGAATATAAAGCAGAAGCTCGTTCCATTTATCAATTGTGATAGCTGAATCCAGAAGACTCACTGATCCATCGGCACCTGTTTTTCGGATTATCTGCTGGACACCTTTGATTCGTTCAGCTTTTTCGTTTACCTCATTAATGGCAGTCTCGAATTCTCTATCCGCCCAATGCTGCTGCGGGTTAAGAGCATCATTTTTATTAACGGTATCACTCAGGTCAATATCATACTTTTCCATTACCCTATACAGCATTGAAACTGCTTCTGCAACCATAAGAGGGTCTCCAGGCCTGAACATATCCTTCACTGTAGCATCCAGTATGCCTTCGCAGTATACTTTCCGGACCAGGACCCGTTGCCGTTCACTAATACTGTCAACATCCTTCAAGACATTGGCGGGTTCCAGCTCTGCTGCACTTATCTGTCCGCTCAGAAAATCAAAGGTCAGGAGCTTAAACAGTCCTCCCACGGCATCTTCTCTTTTTATCCCATCACCCGTAGAAAGGCCATAGGCATACATGGCCAACAATTGGTCCTTTTTTTCAATAGGAAGCTGTAGTACTTCTCCGAGCAGGAAAGCCCAGTGGTCTATAAGTATTGCCTCATCCAACTGTGCTTCATTAAATATATATTGCTTCAAGACATTTTTATTTTTCTCAGTAGTTGAATTACTGAGGATTACAGGAAGCATGAGCTGTTTAAAGGCTGCAAGCTCGTTATATACCCAATGCCTCTCAACGGTAGTGCTATTAAGCAGATTACTCTTTTCAGAAGCCGGTTCGGCTCCGGCAGGCTCATTTGCAGCATATAACGGTACAGAACCTCCGGGAAACAGCATTGCTGCTATTACAATTCCGGTAATAAATTTTGAAATATTCAAAGGCGTCCCTCCCAGTCAAATATCATTTTACTTTATTATACAATACAAAACCTGTGATATAAATGGAAAAGGTTTGCTGATAAAAGTGCCGGATACCTAAGAGAACTGTTTATTGTATATCGGATTATGGTGTATACTAACAGAGAACCACCACTAATGTAATTTACTGGAGAGGAGAAGTTCTATGAAAACGGACGGCCACAGGATTGAAAATCTTATGGAATATGTACAAGGTATTATGAACAGGGAAGATGGTAAGGAGCTTTACTTTAAATACAGGGAGGATATTGAGCAGGTCACTCCGCAGGAGGTTTTTGAGATTTTCTACCGCCTGTTCAAAAAAGGTGCAGAAGCCAAAGAAATACTTGTTTTTCTTGACAAGGTCATAAATGTGTTCTATAAGAGCCTGATCGGCTATTCCTGGAGAAAACCTGAAGAAAACAGCTTCATGGGCATTCTTATGCAGGAAAACCAGGGGCTGGTAAAAAAGCTTGAAAACATAAAAGAGATACTCAGGGAAAAGGATTTCCGGGCTAGAAAAAGGGAGTTGCTTCCCGGTATCCGTGAGCTAATGGAATTCAATCAGCACTATCTGAAGAAGGAAAACATCCTGTTTCCTTACATGGAAAAAAAGCTGGAGAGGTTTGACGGTCTGGCAATAATGTGGGCACTACATGATGAAGCGAGGTCGATTCTGAAAAAGACAATTGAAGGACTTGAAGCTGATAGTTATACTGAGGCGGAGCTTAATGCCCAACTGGGAAGCCTGTTTTTTGCCATGCACGGGCTGGTGAAAAAGGAAGAGCTGATCCTTTTCCCGGCCGCCAGTGAAGTAATTGATGAAAATGATTGGAAGGAAATGCAGAGGCAGAGCCTGGAATATGGATTCCCATTCATAAAAAAAACCGTACAGATAGCTGAGGAAAAGAATGAAGCGGAAAAAATGAATGAGTTCATTGCAGATCATAAGGATGGCTGTATGCTCACGACAGAGACCGGAGACCTTAGCCTTGAACAGATTCTTATGATATTCAATACCATGCCTGTGGATATGACCTTTGTTGATGAGAACGACAGGGTGAGGTTCTACACTAGGCCAAAGGACAGGATATTCCCAAGGTCCCCTGCAGTCATAGGAAGGGATGTGGCAAAATGCCATCCCCCTGAAAGTGTCCATAAGGTCCATGAGATAATTGAGGCCTTCAAAGCCGGCAGGAAAGACAGCGCAATATTCTGGATCAATATCAAGGGAAAAAAGATACTGATACAGTACTTTGCCCTGAGGGATCCGGAAGGCAATTACAGAGGTATCCTGGAGGTCAGCCAGGATATCAGCGAAATAGCAAAGCTTGAAGGGGAAAAAAGACTGCTTCATTGGGAGTAAATTCCATAAGAGAAATTGACAGCTATCAAACGATATGGTAGAATGTTTGATAAGAGGTGTTATATTTGGGAGATAAAAAACATGAAGTACTTGAAGCAGCAAAACGGATTTTCGCACAATACGGATACGGCAAGAGTACAATGAGTGATATCGGCCGTGCCGTCGGTCTTAACAAAGCCAGCCTTTATTATCATTACAAGGATAAACTGGCATTGTTCAAAGCAGTCGTAGAAGATACCAGGTTGGAATACGCAGATAGTACTCATAAAAAACTGGAACAGCTCATTATGTATAAGGACAAAATCCTCTTTTTCATATTGAATGAAATTGATTTTAGCCAGGAGATATCGTCAATGTTTAAGTCCGGTGCAGATTTTTCAGATGGAATAGCCCGTGAGACCCATGAAATATACTACCGGATTATCAATGAGGACATCGCGGCTGTTGCCGAAATGATACAGCAAGGGGTGCACTGCGGTGAGTTTGCGCCTTGTGATGAACAGCTTATCGCAAAAACTATTTTTAATACGATGGATGCCATCATGAACAATCAATGTCCGCTTAACATGATGGATGATGAACGGGCAAAAGGCTATGTGGACATAAAAAAACATATTGAGATCATATTGGATTTGATTTTAAACGGTATGAAAGCATAGGTATATAAAAGCAAGTTAAGCTTGCTTTTTACTACGGCTAATATTCAAACGATAAATCTATTCGTTAGAACGTTAGGATAAGGAGTATTGAGGATATGATGCCTTGACCGCTTATATCACATTCCATTAAAAATTCATAAGGGGTGAAAAAATGAAAACGAATCTGTTTTATTTCTCAGCAACGGGAAACTGTCTTGCCGTTGCAAAGGACATTGCTGCAGGGCTTCCCGGCGCGCAGCTCTTTTCCATTCCTCAGGTGATAAATGAACAGCTTGACCTGGAGGCGGACAATATCGGGGTGGTCTTCCCGGTATATTATTGCGGGATACCGCGGATCATTTCTGATTTCATAAAAAAACTGGACCCTGGTAAAATCAGGTATATGTTTGCAATATGTACCTGCGGCGCTCTTCCTGCCGGTACATTGCTCGAGGTGCAAAAACAGCTGGAGGCGAAGGGAATAACGCTAAATGCAGGCTTTTCAATTCCGATGCCGGGGAATTACATTGTAAAGTACGGAGCATTCCCGGTCAAAAAACAGGAAAGCATGTTTTTAAAAGAAAAGGAGAAGGTAAGGTCTATTATACAGGAGATCAAAGAGCAGAAACAAAGCGGCATAGAAAAAAACAATTTCATCATAAACCGGATAGGTGAATCAGTCTATAAGTCGAAGCTGTCACAATTCCCGACCCTTGACAGGAATTTCACCGTTAATGAAAAGTGTAACGGATGCAATACCTGTGAGAGGATATGCCCTGTAGGGAATATCAAGATGAAGGATCAGAAACCTGAATGGCAGGGCAATTGTGAGCATTGTCTCGCATGTATTCAATGGTGTCCGAGAGAAGCTATTCAGTACTCGGCACAGACAATAAACAGAAAGCGGTATCATAACCCGGAAGTAACGATAAAAGAAATAATAAGAGGAAAAATATAATATTACTAAATATATCCAGCAAAGATATTCTAATGCTCAATGCGATATTAACAAAAAATGTACACGCTACATAATAATGATAGGGGAATAAAATTTCTTTGACATATAGAGCATAAATAATGAAAAGGGGGTGAACTTATGGAACATGTATTTGATTCACAAGGCAGGCTTCAGGGTTATGTTGATGACGATGTAATTTATGACGGTTGGAACCGTGTTGCCGGTTATACGGATGGTACTATGATTTATGACCAATATTCCAACCCTATGGCATATGTAGGTAACGGATATGTTTATGGTATGGATGGTATTCCCATTGGATATTACAGCGGCAATAGGTTATACGATATGTCCGGCAGCTATTTAGGATATGGAAATCAAGGCTTTAGGGGATTGCTTGGTTCTGTTCTTCTCCTATTACTCCTAAGGCGTTTTTTCAGACGCAGACGCAGACGCCGTTTCTTCTAATACGTATATTTATGTGCAATGAAATAGAAGAAAGCTACAAAAGAAATTCCCCACTTATTAAATAAGTCATGGTATGCACTACTCACAAAAAAAGAGCTGAATAGAATAACTTTTCAGCTCAATTTCTGCCTATTGCTGCTTGTATTGCGGCTCTTGCTGCTCAACGTATTGCTGTCTTCCCTTTAGTGTAATGGCTGCACTGTCCAGTGTCTGTGCCAGCTGCTCGAAAGTCTGCTTTGCCTGCTGATCCTGTGTTTCCAGGGAAAAGGTCTTCATGCTGGCTGCAGCGCTTTGAACTGAAGCGATAGCTTGCTGTAGCTGTGTCCCTACTGTCATTTTTCAACCTCCTTTCAAATAGAGCTATGTTTTAGCCTTTTGGTCTAAAGACTAAGGCTGCAATAAAACCAAATATGATAGCAGAGGATATCCCTGCACTGGTAATCTCAAAAATACCTGTCAGTACACCTACAAGCCCTGTACGCCCAGCTTCCTGCAAAGCACCTTTTACCAGCTGGTTGCCGAAGCTGCTTATTGGGACTGAGGCACCTGCTCCTGCAAACTTTACCAGTTTATCGTACAGGCCAAAGCCTCCAAGTATGGAGCCGGCCACGACCAAAGTACACATGGTATGGGCTGGTGTCAGCTTCAGTCCGTCCATCAGGAGCTGTCCTAAAACGCATATTAATCCACCTATTATAAATGCCCAAATGAATTTATCCAATATGACATCTCCTTCTTAAATTTCTATGGAAACTGCGTGGGCTACGCAGGGAATTGATTCCTTCTGCTGGTATGACATCGGGGAAAGCAGTGCTCCGGTTGCTATAACAAGAATTCTGCCAAGCTCCCTTTTCCTCAGCCGGTTGAGCAGATGCCCGTAAGTCGTTGTGGCTGCACAGGCACAGCCGCTTGCCCCGGCAAAAACCGGCTGGCTCTCCTTATACATCAGAATTCCGCAGTCTGTCAGCTTCTCCTCTGGTATTATCACTCCATGCTTCTTCAGAAGATCTCCTGCTATCCTGTGTCCGACTCTGCCCAGGTCACCGGTTGCGATTAAATCATAGTGGGAAGCATCCACCTTCAAATCTCTGAAGTGCGCCTCTATCGTGTCAACAGCTGCCGGCGCCATTGCCGCTCCCATATTGAAAGGATCGGAAAGTCCCATATCCACCACGCGCCCGACGGTCGCCGCAACAACACGGGGGCCGTCTCCACCGGCGGATACAAGTGCAGCACCGGCTCCTGTAACTGTCCACTGCGCAGTCGGAGGCTTTTGTGCGCCATATTCCGTAGGGTATCTGTACTGTTTTTCTGAAGCGGCATTATGACTGGAGGTACCGACAAGTGCATTCTGTGCAAAGCCGGTATCAACAATCAGAGAAGCTATAGCCAAGCCTTCCATGGAGCTGGAGCAGGCGCCGTATATCCCCAGATAGGGAACCGCCAGCGTCCGTGCCGTAAAGCTGCTGGGTATAATCTGATTTATCAAATCTCCGCTTAAGAAGAACTGAACATCTTCCTTTTTTAAGCCGGCCTTTTTTATTGCTGTCTCACATGCTTGCTCCAACAGCTTTTTTTCTGCCTTTTCATAGCTGTCCTGTCCAAGCCAGAGATCATCATGTAGCAGATCGAAATCCTTTGCCAATCCTCCTTGTGCCTCAAAGGGTCCGCCTACAGCCGCAGAACCTGATATTATCGGTTTGGATTCAAAAACCCAGGTTTGATGGCCTTGCAGCATCTACATCCCACCTAACATTTTTATTATGACTTTTACTAATGCAACAACAAAAGCCGAAAAAACACCATACACAATAACCGGTCCTGCCAGCTTGAACATATTTCCACCGACACCCAGGACAAAGCCTTCACTTTTATGCTCAAGAGCAGCTGAGGCAATAGTATTGGCAAAGCCTGTAACCGGTACTGCAGTGCCTGCCCCTCCCCATTGTGCCAGATGGTCATATACCCCGAAGCAGGTAAGCGAAACAGAAATAAAAATTAGTACGGCAACAGTCGGGCTTCCTGAGGTTATTTCGTCAAATTTGAAATAGGTCATGAAAAACCACTGTATCCCCTGCCCTATCGTACAGATAATACCACCGGAAAAAAAAGCCTTTACACAGTTGCTGAATATTGGCCTTTGAGGTTCTCTTGCTTTAGCAAAGTCTTGATATTGCTGCTGTACGGGGGATAGCTTTTTCTTTTTTTTACTTGACACAAATAGCACCTTCTATTTTAACAAATATGGTTTAAGCATTTTCAGCAGGTCTTCCAGTTTCTTTGCATTTTTATTATACATTTTCTTTGCGTTTTCATCCTGAGTCTGCAGAGCAAATGCTGAAAGGTCCGCCTGGCCTTTTTCCAGACCGGCGTAAAGCATTTCCTTTACCTTGGGCTGCGGGTTCTGTACGGAATCATCAAAAAGGTCCACATAAAGCTCCCCGGAAGAATCCACCTGTGCAATAAAGACATTATCCAGAGATACTCCCAGCTTTTCCAGCTGAGTCCCCAGCCATTCCCTGTTGAGACCCAGAGAAGCCAGCGGTTCGTTGAGAATATTACCATCCAGTATGACCGTCTGCGGCTCTGTCAGTGGTGCGGTTTTAATTTCCAGGTCACGAGCTGTGGCCGGTTTTTTGTCGGACTTCATAAATACGCTGATATCTCCGGTAGTTTCCAGTACTGCAAACTCAACATCGGCCAAAGAAAACGCATTCTTCGCCCGCAGCGCCCTCAGAAGCTCCTCGCCTGTCAACCTTGCCTTCAGCAGGCTTTGTTCCATAACCCTGCCATGCTTTATCAAGACGGTTTCCTTTCCATAAATCAAGTCATGCACCCATTTGCTTTTCAGAGCCAGATACTCCAGGGCAATAGTACCGATGACCCAAACCCCTAGAGAAATAAATCCGAGTACAGGGTTGATTAAAGCATTTGCTGAGACGAGTGCTGCAAGTACCGCTATAACGATATAGCTGACAGCATGAAAAGGGGTTATCCGGGCTATGCTTCTTTTGCCCATGAATCTTACTGCAGCAAGCAATAAAATAAATATTGCAACTGACCTGATTAGAACTTGTACCCATGTCTCCATATTGATACCTCATTTAGTTTCCTTTGTATTGCGGTTCCTGATACTCTAATACCGATAATCTTTTTTCCAGGTCACGAATGATTTCTGTTGTTGTATCCACAGCCTCATCGTATACTGCTCTGGTTTCTTCCTCCTGAGTCTGGGCTGCGTACAGCCTGAGGGTTCCTTGACTGCCCTTCAGTGCGGCAAGAACTTGCTTGACTTGTGATGCTACAGTCATAAATAATTCCTCCGTTTCAGTCCTTAGTTTTGCTTTTGAGTAGTGATTTATGCAAAAAAAAATGTGTAAATATTTGTAAATTATTCAGTATAGCCTTAATATTCCTTAATTTATGGAATAAACCAGTATACCACTTGAGATACTATATTTGTTGCATTCAACATTCTGAAGTCCAGGTCCGTAAAGTTTTAGGAGGTTAAAATGCCTATAATTTTTGTTGTTATCATTCGCTCCATTATTTCCTTTTTTGTATTACTGCTGCTTATAAGGTTAATAGGCAAGCAGCAGGTTGCACAGCTTACCTTCTTCGATTATGTGCTTGGAATCACTATCGGCTCCATAGCATCAACACTCTCGGTACAGGTAGATGAAAACATGACTGCTACTCTGGCAGGAATGACGGTCTGGACCGCACTGGCAATTATGCTTGCATACGTAGGCGTGCATAATGTATGGGTGCGCAAGATTGTAGAAGGGGAGGCGACGGTGGTTATTGAAAACGGCAAAATCCTTGAGGAGAATCTCCGAAAGATACGCATTCCGATAGATGGGCTTATTTCCGAACTTCGAACTCAGGGGGTCTTTAATATTTCTGATGTTGAATTTGCCCTGTTTGAAGCAGGTGGTAAAATCAGCATACAGAAAAAGTCCCCAAAGCAGCCGCTGACGCCTGAAGATTTATTTATTACCACCCAGTATGACGGTTTACCTACCAACTTGATAATGGACGGAACTTTATTAACTGATGCCCTTCAGTCCCTCAAGCTTTCCAAAGCATGGCTGCAGCACCAGCTGGACAAACAGAATATAAAAGACATCGGTGAAATATCGTTAGCACAATTGGACACAAGCGGGAATCTCTTTGTTGATTTGAAAGGAGATAGGCCATACTATATTATATCTACTAAAAATTAGAAAGGTTGAGGATTCCGCATGGTAAAGCAATCCGGCATCTTTATTTTGATAGCAGCTGTATTAATAAGCTTATGTTCTTGTACCCTATTGGTGAAGCCTCTTGATAGGAAAGTACATTTTTCTGAGCAGCTCTCACAGCTTGAGAACGCCATCCGTAATAAAGACTGGAAGAATGCGGATGAAAACCTCGAAGCGGCAAAAAAAACCTGGCAAAGGGTGAAGCCTTGGATCCAGGTTGAAATTGATCATGATTATGTGCATGAAATTGAAGAGAATCTCGCTAAAGTAGAAGCTTATATCGACACCGGGGAACAGGCGGATGCATTGGCGTACATACTGCTGATTCAGGAGACATGGGATGATATAGAGTCATTGTAAAAAACAAAAGCTAGACATTAGGTTGAATGTCTAGCTTTTTTATCATCAAAAAATACCAGTATTATATTGACAAAATCTAAAAGCAGAAGTATAATGTCATGAAAACACAAAAATCCAATTATATTATGACACAATTGAAGCGAAATGTCAATAGGTTTTTGAAACTTTTTTAAAATCTTTAATATTTATTTTGTCAAAGGGGAGGATCGGTATGACTTTACCAAGCATTTTCAATTCCATGGGCTCATTAATGAAGGAGCTTCAGGTCAGTGAAATGCTCAAGACCAATGAAGAGACTGAAAAATATGGGTTGATACTTACGGCGGAAGAGGCAGCAGAGCTTGTAGAAGTAAGGAATCAGCTTTTGCACAGCTATGGAAGGGTCGAACTGGATATGGAGGCTACCAGGAAGCTTATTCGCAGCTTCAGTGCTTCGCCCTTTATCAGCCAGGAGGAATATGCAGCTTCTATAAAGGAGCTGCAGGAGGTCTTCTATTACCTGAAAAACGAGACGGAGGATGAAATAGGTGATGATAATCTGATAGAAATAATTACCGGACTGCTCAATGATTCCTGCGGAGGCTCAATAGAGCTGCTGCGGGGAAGGGAGCTTGAAGCATTCATCAGGGAATACAGGCTCAAGCGCCGGATGAATGATTGCTTAATGGAAGGGGGGAGATGATGACAGGACATGATATCACAAGATATACACCAATAAGAAGTGAAAACCTGGATCCGAACCAATATACGCTATCGCTTCTTAAAGAGGGCTTCCGGGCCGGACTTATCGACAGGCAGAGGGTATATGGCATACAGGAGCAGGTGATGCTTATATTGAAGGACCTGATCATGCGCTATACAAAGGGTGATAGTACTTCAGTCAGGACTGAGACAGCAGAGAGCCTGCTTAATTCGATTTACTACTCCATTGATGCCTATACCGGTTGCTTTGCAGATCCTGAAGCGGGCATCACAGTTCTAAAGTCGGAGAATATAAAGGATATATATGGTAAGGGCGTCGAAATTGTAGAGCGGGTTTTCAAGGAAGCAAGGCAGCTCTGCCAGGATATAGTGAGGAACAAACTGGATGTTCCCCTGGAGGTATATAATACTTCGGTAACAGAAGATATTCCTGAATTTTTTGAGCATTACAGTATTATGTTTGGTGCACATGATACAGCAGGTTCTTTTGATTATCCTTTGGTTTTTGATGATATGAATGTCAGGGGAGTTTTTTATATAAGGAATTATTTGACGCATTTGGATATAGAAACTCAGTTTTGCAGACTTTTTGAGGAAAAGGATATTTATAAAACACTTGCTGTTTACGGTAGAACGTGTAAAATTGATTATAAGGAATCGCCTGTGAATTTATTTGAGATATTGGTGAACAACTCGATTTTTTCCCTTCTTTCGGGTAAGGAAGCAAAGGAATTGATGATTACAGGAGCTCAATTTGAGGTAATCCGGAGAAAGCTTGCAGGTACAGACTATCTACAGATGAAGAATATCCTTGATACAGCAGCTGTAAGACTTATTACCGACCTTCATATCGACCGGCCGGAGCTTGTGGAATATATATACAGATATATCAACGGCTTTGCGTTGAGAGTCCTGAACGCTGTTAAGAGTGACAACCTCAATAATATTGTGATGGTTTCAGCTGAGGGGAAATCCCAAAGCGGGGGCAGTGCATTCATAGAATCGGAAAGATTGAGCGATGAAAGCTTCAGGCTTATAGTCCATAGATTAATGGATTGTACTGATGTTTACGATAAAGTAAATATGATAATAACGGGTGTACGGTCCCTGGAAGATTTCATAGATGTTCTTAGCGCAGATTGCTTGTTCGGAGATGAGTTTGAGGCTGTTTTTGCCGCACTTGGCGACACGGAACTGGCTGTATTGGCAAAAACAATTTTTGATGATGAGCTGAGAAGCAATTCATATGAGCTATCCAAAATTGATATGGATAAATTTAATGCATCATCCGAATGGGAAGCTGCTTATATTCGGTTTGTTCAGGGGTTGGACAAAAAAAGGAAGAACTCTGTAGGTGATCATGTTGCTGCTCTCACAAGTATTGATTAACAAGAGCGGTATTGATAATATATTTATAATAAAGATAAGAATTGGATGGAATATGACTAAGCGGGGGATATGAAACAGAAGTAGATTTATAGGGGGAGGAAAAACTATGAAGATTAAGCCGTTTAAAGTAGAGCAGTGGATGAACGAATTTGAGGATGATGCAGTATACAATATAGGTGAAACCTGCGTCCATTCCATCACTTTGAATGAACTGCTGGAACTATCGGGAGAGGATTCCGGAGAGTTTATGAAAGGGGTACTTGACAAAAGGCTGACTTACGGGCATATTTCCGGTGCTCCTGAATTTAAGGATGGGATATGTCGTCTGTATGAAAAAATGACTCCCGGGAATATTCTCACGACTCACGGAGCCATAGGAGCCAACCACCTGGTGCTCTACACGCTGGTAGAGCCGGAAGACAGGGTGATATCGGTGCTTCCTACATATCAACAGCTGTATTCTATACCCGAATCCTTCGGCGCGGATGTGAAGCTATTGAAGCTCAGACCGGAGAACAACTTCCTGCCTGACCTGGGGGAACTCAAAGGTATGGTGAACAATAATACAAAGGTGATTTGTATAAATAATCCCAACAATCCCTCCGGAGCTCTCATACCGGAGGAGATGCTGAGAGAGATTGCTGAAATTGCAAGAAGTGTTGACGCTTACGTGCTGTGCGATGAGGTATATAGAGGATTGTCCCAGGAGGAAGGCTGCAATAAGTCAATTGTAGATATCTATGAGAAGGGTATAAGTGTCGGCAGCATGTCCAAGGTATTCTCCCTGGCAGGACTCAGGCTGGGCTGGATAGCCGCTTCGGAGGACATAATAGCAAAGTGCTTTGAACATAGGGATTACAATACTATAAGCTGCGGAATGCTTGATGAGGTATTTGCAGGACTGGCACTGAAGAATGCGGACAAACTGCTGGAAAGAAACAGGAGCATGGTGAGACGGAATCTGGCTATTCTGGACAAATGGGTGAGCAAGGAGATGCATATTTCCTACATAAAGCCGCAAGCAGGCACAACTGCGCTGCTTTACTATGATTTTGACATGTCTTCGAGGGAGTTCTGTGTTAAATTGATGAAAAAATATGGGGTACTGCTGACTCCGGGCTCCTGCTTCAAGCTGGAGAAGTGTGCAAGGATAGGCTATGCCTGTTCGACTGAGGTACTTGAAGAAGGCCTGGAGAAGCTGTCGGAGTATTTGAAGACCTTATAACGATAAATTGCAGCTGTGCCCTGGAATTTATATTCCTTAACTGAATATATACACTACAGCCCGCGAAAAATAAGTATGTGGTCGGGGTTAAGCCGGTTCCGGTTGGAATCGGTTTAATTTTTCATATATAGGGAGGAAGTTTTCTATGGAAGCATTTCACCAGGATTGTGCTGAGGAACAGGAGTATTTGGAGGATACATTGAGGCATGTAAGGCAGGAGCTTGGCAAGGAGCTTGAACTGCTGGACGGCAGAAAGGCTGAGCTGATAAAGCTCAGAAAAGAGATGTGGGAGAATACTGCACATTTCTCAACGGATTTTGAAAAGCTCACTGAGATAAGTCAGTACCTTTCAAGCCTTGGAGGGCAGACAGCAAGCTATGCAAGTACCATAAGGCAGATCGGTAAGTATAAGAGAGTACTGCAATCTCCATATTTCGGGAGATTTGATTTTTGCGAGGAAGATCAAGAGGAGCGGGAGAAAATATATGTCGGTATTCACAGTGTTATCGATGCAGGGTCCCATAGTGTGATTGTATATAATTGGAGGGCGCCGATTTCCAGCATTTATTATGAATATGAACTGGGTGATGCGGAGTATGATACTCCGGGGGGCATAGTAGCAGGTAAGGTGCTTTTGAAAAGACAGTACAAGATCCTGGAGGGTAAGCTGCTTTATTTTTTTGACAGCAGCCTTAAGATAGATGATGAGATGCTCCAGAAGGCATTGAGCCGCAGCACGTCCTCAAGGATGAGGAATATCGTGGAGACCATCCAGAAGGAACAGAATGTCATCATAAGGGATACGGAAAATGAACTGCTTATTGTCCAGGGGGTTGCAGGGAGCGGGAAGACCTCAATAGCACTGCACCGTATTGTCTATCTGCTCTATCAGGGCTTGAACAACAGATTGAGCTCCAACAACATTCTTATTGTCTCACCCAACGAGATTTTCAGCAGCTATATCTCGGGGGTCATACCCGAGCTGGGTGAGGAAGCTGTCGGACAGATGACCTTTGGAGAGCTTTGCGAAGGCTTGCTTGAAGGCAGGGGAAACATAGAAAAAAGGAATGAGCAGCTTGAATATCTTATTACCTCAGATGAATCAGAAAGTCTGTTTAAAAGGCGGAGGATGGAGTTCAAGGACTCTGCAGCCTTCGCAAAGCTGCTGGATAGGGTAATAAAGCACTACGAAAGCAATGTGATTGCTTTTGAGGATGTCTATTATGATGGTAAGTTGATTGAGTCAAAGCAGGTTCTGAGGAATTTATTCCTGAACGGCAAAATAACCGGTACAACAGCAAAAAGACTGAAAAGACTTGAGAAAATCATATTTGACAGAGTTCATCCAATACAGAGGGAAAGAGTCGCAAAAATCGTAGGGCTGGTACGGAAGCTTGAGGGTCATGAGTTTGATTACAAGGCCTTCGGACGCTTGCTGTCCATGAAGGAATCCGGAAAGCTGCAGAAAAAAGTGAGGAGTTTTACTGAAGTAGATTACATGGAGATCTACCGGCTGCTGTTTGAGGATAAAAAGCTCTTTTTTGAGCTGGCCCACGGACTGGAGCTGCCGCAGGATATTGAGGCCATATTGGAGACCACCCGCATAAACCTTCAAAAGGGTTATATCGAATACGAGGACTGTGCTCCGCTTCTTTACCTGAAGCTAAGCCTTGAAGGCAGCGAGTCCTTCAATGAAATAAGACAGGTGGTCATAGATGAGGCCCAGGATTATTCCCCTTTGCAATACATGGTCTTCAGACTGTTGTTCGGGAAGAGCCGGTTTACTGTATTGGGCGATATTTGCCAGGCTATCGGCAAGGATGGGGAGCTGGCTCTCTATGAGCAAATCGATAAAATCTTAGGAAAGAATAGATCGGTGCAGCTTTTCCTGAATAAGAGCTACAGATCTTCGCAGGAAATCAGTGCGTTTTCACAAGGGATACTTAAACAGCCGCAGGATATGATCCCTTTCGAAAGACATGGAGAAGAGCCGTTGGTCTGCTGTCTGCCTGATGAGGCAAAAATGGAAGCCGCTATAGTGGACCGCATCGCAGAGTGTCTATCGGAGGGGTTTGAAACTGTTGCTGTTGTATGCAAGACTTCAACAGCTTCATATGAGCTGTACAATAAAATCAAAGCTCTGGCAGATGTAAAGCTTGTTGCTGATGAGAATGGCCGGATAGAGAAGGGGGTAGTGGTGATTCCTTCATACCTGGCAAAAGGCCTGGAGTTTGATGCTGTGATAGTTCATGATGCCTCGGACAGGAACTATTGTACCAGTCTTGACAGAAGGCTGCTGTACATTGCCTGCTCAAGAGCGCTGCACAAGTTGGTTTTGTACTATAGGGGCAGCAGGAGCAGATTTATTACACAATGATTTCAATCCTCCGCCATTATTTACATAAATGGTTTTTGATACTAGTGTCGAATAATTTATGTAAACCTAGTAATAAAAGCACAATAATGAAAATAAGGTGGGAGGTCATTTTATGATGTTTAAAAAGCTTTTAATCTCAGGAATTCTTTGTACAAGCATAATAATTGGTAGTACTACTGGTATATATGCACTGTCATCTACCTATACGGTTCAGAGCGGTGATACATACTGGAAGATCAGTCAGAAGGTGAATGTGCCTATAACTAATCTCATGGCGGCAAACAATGCGACTCAGAGCACAATACTGAATATCGGACAGAAAATTGTGGTTCCCCAGTATTTTACTCATACTGTTGTATCGGGTGAAACGTATTGGAAGGTCAGCCAGAAGTATGGCGTCAATATCAATGACGTATTGGCATTGAACGGAGCTAACGCAAATTCCTATCTGTATATCGGTCAAAAAATAAAAATACCTTTTGGTGGTACAGGAACTGCACCGGCACCAACGGCACCGTCAACACCAACAAAGCCCTACATAACATATAAGAATTATACAGTGGTAAAAGGGGACACTTACTGGAGCATTTCCGACAAGTTCGGAATCCCGCTTACTGAATTGCTGAATGCAAATAATAAGAGCCAGTCAGACTGGCCTAATATCGGCGATATCGTAAAAGTTCCCGTACACAACGTGCCTGTGAAAAGCACACCGGGACCTCAGTATGGAGAAGCATTGGACTGGTGGACTGAAGCACAGTATGTGATACCTATAGGAGCCAATTTTGAGGTGTATGACATCAAAACAGGAAAATCATTTTCTGTAAGACGTACAACAGGTGCAAATCATGCTGACTGTGAAACATTAACTGCTGAAGATACAAAGATAATGAAGGAAATCTGGGGCGGAAGCCTCAGCTGGACAAAAAGACCGGTACTTGTAAAGTACAATGGAAGAAAGATCGCCGCAAGCATGAGCAGCATGCCTCATGCAGGCAACGACAAAGCTGCGGCCGGTGTATGGACAAGCTGGAGAAGCGGCGACTACGGAGCAGGAACGAATTATGACTGGATAAAGAATAATGGGATAGACGGACATTTCGATATACACTTCCTGAACAGCACCAGACACAAAGACGGTGAAGTGGACGCCGGACATCAGGCAAACATCAGAACAGCAGCAGGCTTGAAATAGGGAGAAAAGTAAAACCGTGCAGAATAATTGATTCTGCACGGTTTTTATATGGTGCGCGCGGCATGGGCAGGTTCTTGACAGTGCAAGTCTGAAGCGGGGGGTGATTGAAACAATTATGATGAGAAGATGGCGGGGGTCATAATGCTTGGCAGCGTTGGCTTGACCGGCGAAGGGCTGAATGTTAGGAGGCATATTTTCTAAAGCAAAGTGGTGGAACCATTGGGTATGCATTAGTGCGTTTTTAAGCAACAAGGCAAAGCTTGTAGCCTTTTGTATTTTTTCAACATATATTCGGAATATTTTGTAAAGTTTGGAGGAGTTTTGGTTAGATAGTAGAATTTAATATATATCGGAGTGATATATGTTTTTCATAATTTTGGCTAGGTATCAGGGTTTATATAATGTCGATTAGGCTAATAATGTGAAGTTGATTTGAGGAGTGATCAAAATGAGTGCTGATAATGTGTGGAGTAATATAATTTCAAGTTTGAGGGAAAAGGCTGCGGAGGTGGCAACAGTTCCAAGTAATAATAGAATGTGGTAACAGGTACAGAACAAAAGAACTTATTCACTGAATTGATAATGGGGATAGGTGCCAAGCTCCGAGGTTATTAGGTTATTATATTTGTTAATCTCAATAACCTAATAACCTATGCACCCGGCACCTGAACGCTATAACGCTATTATATAATGCAAATTGTTTTGGGTAGTCAACTGTAAATCAGGGGGGACAAAAATGAGAATAAAAGTATTAGGTTCCGGAGCTTCGGAAGGGTTTCCGGCAATATTCTGTAACTGTGACTCATGTAAAAAAGCTCGTGAGACAGGAGGAAAGAATATTAGAACCCGTTCGCAATTTTATGTGGATGGTGATATGATGATTGATTTCGGAGATGATACCTTTTGCCACTCATTAAATGAGAAAATAATTCTATCAAAAATGAAATACCTGTTGATAACACATTCACATATAGATCATTACAACCCAACAATATTCCGTTATAGGGGAGGGTTTTATGCGACTGTGATAGACGAAAACATATTGAATGTATATTCAACACCTGCAATTAAGGAAATATACGATCAAATGGGCCGCGGAAAGCCATCGGATGAGGTAAAAAATAAAATTGAATTTAATACACCAACTGAGTTTGTGCCATTATACAAGGATAATTATAAAATTCATACTTTACTAGCAAGACACATGAAAAATGAGAAATGTTATATATATGTAGTTGAAAAAGGGGGAAAACGGATATTATTCGGCAATGATTCCGGTTATTATCCGGATGAGACCTTCGAGTATTTAAAAGGTATGCATCTTGACCTTGTTTTCTTAGATTGTACTTATGGACTCACTTCAAATGGAAAAGATAATAGTCATATGGATTTTTCCGAAAATCTTAAGGTGAAAGAACGATTCTATAAAAATGGGACTTCTGATGATAATACAGTTTTTGTAAGCCATCACTTTGCACATGTGTGCAATAGCACGCATGAGGAGCTTTGTAAGGGAATAGAGAAGAATGGATTTATGGTCTCATTTGATGGTATGTTGTTTGAAATTTAAATAATGTCAATTCAGGTTCCCATTATTCATATAGCACTAAACCGCTGGCGCGGTGGTTTTCACAATCAGATACGTTTTTCTAAATCTGCAGCAAATTCGGCAGATTTTGCCTTTCTCCGTTACAATGGAATTATCACTTTTAAGGAGATGATTCCATGACAAACGAAGAA
>DASPLL010000010.1:0-3834 GCA_035627615.1 Clostridia bacterium | reverse complement strand
TTACTTATTCAACTTTTTCAACCATTCTTATTGTGATTGTACTCCTTTCGTTCCTTCTACACTATGTGATGGTATCTTTGACGCTTACATGGCATCTGCAACCCAAGGCACGCATTGCGCCTTGCCCCGACTCACGTGCCGCAGCGTGAGGGCTTTGTTATCTGACGTATGGTGCCTTGCAGAGCCTTGCCCGAATACATTGGTTTACCGTCTCCGGTATCCGGAACCTGACGTGAGTCGATTATGTATATATTGTCTCTTTCGGGTTTAAATACCCAACAAACTCCGCATAGGAGTTTGCACATTATAAGAAAGTTGTAAATTAAATGTTATTGATTTTTCTTGAGTTATATTAATTCTTTCATTTTTTGCTTATATATTTCTACTGTTTCATGATAATCCATTATGATTCCATCTTCTTTGACAAAGTTTCCAAAGCCAATCGTCTCTCCTTTTAATCGTGGGAAAAGCGAAAAATGTAAATGGTTTCTTTTACCATCACAAACTGTACACAAGTATACTTTTTCTGCACCTATAATTTCTTTATGCAACTTTATTATTAAATTTGATATTTTTAATATGTGAGTACCCAATTCAAGAGGCATTTCAGAAATGTCTTCGTAATGTTCCTTTGATACTATTACTGTCTGACCAGTTGCTCTTGGATATTTTTCAAATTGACACCTTACTTTGCCATCCTCATAAAAAATTAAACCTTCATCAGGGAATATATCTCCTGTTTTAAAGTTATAGCATCCGAAGCATATGCCTTGTTCTTGTAATTCTTTTATTCTATTGAATCTTTGCTTCAATGCTATTTGTTCGCTTTCAGATAATGGTTTAATATACAAGTTAACCCCACCTTACTATTTAAAATGATACTAGTTATTTTATATCACCCTTTTAATCTTTGCTTCTCTATATTCTACATATATGCAGTTATAATAATTGTACTTCTTAAACAAACAATCTGCACCATATGTCAGATAACGGTTCCGCACTCACGACACCACTGAATCGGACCCTCAGAGACCTTCCCCTGGCAGAGCTCCGCTCCCGGTGAAGGGGTGTGGTTGCCCTGCTCCAGCTCCAAAGCAAATGCATCCGGCAACCCAAGGCACGTACGCTTCTTGTCCTTACCCGCCGTGCCGCAGCGTGAGCGCATTGTTATACGTAGGGTCGAGCCTCCAGAGACCTACCCTTACAAATCTAAATTGATATCTCAAAAATACAATCACTTCCACCGCAGGCTATAGTTTCTACAATTTCTGACTTGACTGGCTTATCACAGATCATACTGTACATTTTAATAACGTGTCCATTACAGCATTCACACCAGGATTTTGGCATAATCTCATATGTCTCAATCTTTCTAAACATCCCGCAAATACATCTGTCTAAACCAAAAGATACATGAAGCATATCACCATTTCTCCTCACAGAACCAGGTGATAGAAACTCAGAATATTGTTGTATGACCTCATTGAGATCCTTAGCCTTCTGCTTGAGTTCATTTATCTTGGCAATTTGTTCTTTTGATAGATTGCAAGTGTGCCTTTGTCTTATCTTGACTACAGTCTCCCTATCCATCTCCGCATCCATTCTATCCATTATCATTTTTCCTAACCGTGCTTGCTTATCTGCAGGCATTTTATTAGGAAGTGTCGCGTATTCAGGAAAAACCTTCTGAGCGATATCTTCACCAACAACTTCTTTAATGCTTCTGTAGATTTGATAGAACTTAAAAATCGCCATTCATCTCACCTCATGATATTTTTTATCTAACTATCAAAATCCTATAACTGCTCGACCTTTCGTATAACGGTTCCGCACTCACGACACCTCTGAACCGGACCCGCAGAGCCTGTCCACCTGGCGGAGCTCGCTCCCGGTGAAGGGGTGTGGTTGCTCTGACACTACTCCAAAGCAAATGCATCCGGCAACCCAAGGCACGTATGCCTCCTGCACCTGCCCTTCGTGCCGCAGCGTGAGGGCATTGTTATACGCAGTTCGAAAAATTACCGCTGCTTTCCTTTAAATATTATATTCCAGTTGTCCAATGGCAATGTTATTCAAATCTCTAATATAAAAGATTGTGTTTAATACTTCAATTAGTATCTGAACAAATTGGTCTTCCAGCATGGTGTATAGTGCATTAAAATTATGCCAACTTTCAAACTCATCCTTTTTATCAGAATGAGCTAACCCTCCCCAGAGAAATACATCAAATATCTCTCTCCTTATCAATCTCTCTCCATTTAACATAACAGGAGAAATTCCATCCAAGTATTCTCTCAGTTCACTTCTTGTGCTCCTAATGATAGTTTTTAGGTTTGAATCAATTGGTAAGTTTGAATACAGGTCATCCATATTTTTTAAAGATATTGGCTCATTGTTCTGTATGAAAAACCTCAATGTTAATACAAAAGCATCTATTGCTTCTTGGCTAGGTCCAATTCTTTCCGCACTTAATTGCTCACCTTCCATAAATGTTAGGCTAAAAGAGGATTTTGTATTAAGGATTGTGTTTGTAAAGCTAAGTCGACTAAGTTTATCAGCTTTTTCATTGAATAATTTTATTATTTCAATAGAATTGTCCATCTTTATCGCCTCATTTTTTCAATAGCATATGCTGCACATTTTTCGAATTGCGTATAACGGTCTCGCACTCACGACACCTCTGAACCGGACCAACAGAGCCCTTCCCCCTAGCGGTGCTCGCCACCCGGTGAAGGGGTGTGGTTGCCCTGCTCCCGCTCCAAGGCAAATGCATCCGGCAACCCAAGGCACGCACGCTTCCTGCCCTTTCCCGTCGTGCCGCAGCGTGAGGGCATTGTTAGCTGATGTCGGACGCCCCACGTAGCCTTGCTTCTGAAAATGTATTTGTAAACTGAATTATCTTGGATTCATTTTATTACTAACATTTCTGAGTGCATATCCTTTAGGTATACCTTTTTTATTATAGAAACTCTCGAACATTTCTATTGCACCAACTAAGTTAAAAATCTCGTTCGTCTTAACAGGCATATTCCTACCGCTGAAATAAACAGTAGTTTCATTTTTGAACAGCTTTTTATGCCCTATTATGTAGTGCTTGAATTCTATACCTTCATATTTTCTATATTCTATAGCCAACCTATCAGTTGAACCTGCACACTGAATGTAGCTTATAGTATTATCAGACAATATGCAAAATGAATTAGTTTCCCCATTCATATTCTTCAAGCAATCTATCACAAAGTCGATGCTAGGTTCTCTTTCTTCTTGCACTATATTGTCTTTTTCATATTGCATTAATAAATTTGCGCTACCCTGAAGCTCTTTCAATGATAAATAACTAGCTTCCAAGTCTAGCTTCTTTCTATTTTTGTCAATTAGCTTTTTAGTTTCAGCTATTACCTTTTCTTGATATTCTTCAAGACTAATACTATTTTCTTTTGGTAACTTTCCTTCATTCGAAAGCTTAGTAGAAGCATCTTTGATAAGTTCTTCGATTATATTATTCAGTAACAAATCTTGCTGGTCATGAGAAACATCTAGGGTTCTACTCTTTAGATATAATTTCTTACAAGCAGCTGCTATTTGTTCTATACTCTCTCTTGGAATACCCAAATCTCTAAGGCCCATACTCTCTCCTTATATAAAACAAAGTTTTGCTTTTGCTATCTAATGAAATCTGCGTCCGATTTCAGCTAACGGTTTCGCACTCACGACGCCACTGAACCGGACTGTCAGAGCCCTTCCCCCTGGCGGAGCTCCGCTCCCGGTGAAGGGGTGTGGTTGCCCTGCCTTACTCCAGAGCAAATGCTTCCGGCAACCCGAGGCACGCATGCC
>DASPLL010000009.1:0-4509 GCA_035627615.1 Clostridia bacterium | reverse complement strand
CTTCGTTTGTCATGGAATCATCTCCTTAAAAGTGATAATTCCATTGTAACGGAGAAAGGCAAAATCTGCCGAATTTGCTGCAGATTTAGAAAAACGTATCTGATTGTGAAAACCACCGCGCCAGCGGTTTAGTGCTATGTTCATTTGGCGAAGTTCATTATTTGATTTCAAAATCTTTGCCTTCCAAATTTTCATAAACATCATTTAATGGACTAAAATCTGTAACGGGATTATTTCCAAGTAATACAATTTTTAAGTTTTTCAAATTTGCAAGAGGAGTAATATCTGTAATTTGATTATCGCAAAGTTGAATATCCCAAAGTTTCGTCAGATTTGATAGAACGGATATATCCTTGATGCCGGCATTTTTTGCGTCAATATTTTCAAGGTTTTTCATGTTTGATAAGGCATCCAGATTTTCGAACCCGATGTCCGATCCGCCGGCATTCCAACAGAATACTAAACAAACCATGTTTGTTAAATCCTTTAACGGAGATAAGTCTCTTGCCTTAATACCGTTAAAAACTAAAGTTCTAAGGGTTTTTATTTCGGCAAGAGGGGCTAAATCGCTGATTTCGTTAAAGGAAATATTCAACTCCTCTAAGGCTGTAAAATACTTAATATCGCTAATGTCTTTGATATCGCCATCTTTTTTTTCAAAGTGCTCATTGCTCACATCGAGAGATATGACAGCCGCCGCTTCCTCTATGGTAATATCTCCTTCAGGCTTGTTCAACGCCTTTCGCACCTTTGCTTCAAAGGCTTCATCGATGAATTCTATAGGTTCTCCCGTGATTGCTGTATTGCTTGGTGTAGTAGTTGTCTCACTTGATGCTGTCGTTTTACTCGATTGCGTAGATGCATCGTTTGAACACGCCGTAAAGGCAAACAGGACAATTATGCATAATACCATATAAATTAGCCTTTTCATTACTTGTGCCCCCTTTTTAATCTTTTGTAGAAAATATAAAAATTCTTAAGTTTATTTTTTTAAATAAATATAATAATGTCGCTTCTCAGTTCCTCTTCTTAAATCCGCAGCACGATACCGTGGTCACTGCTTTCGATGGCGTATAACGGTTTCGCACTCACGACACCACTGAACCGGACCCGCAAAGCCCTCCCCCCTGGCGGAGCTCCGCTCCCGGTGAAGGGGTGTGGTTGCCCTGCTCCAGCTCCAGAGCTGATGCCTCCGGCAATCCAAGGCACGCCCGCTTCTTGCTCCGTCCCGCCGTGCCGCAGCGTGAGGGCATTGTTATGCGGAGTAATCACAAATGACCCTGAAAATTCTAGACTACGAAGGATAGCATTCTTAAAACCTCGAAATAATCCTCTGTCTCATATAATACATTCGTAGCTGATACTTTTCTCATATCTGGATAAAACGAAGCTTTGTAAGCTTTCGTATGATTAGCAAATGATAATTCAACTTTGAACCATTCAGGTAATGATATTCTGCATTTATTCAGGTCTCCTTTTAGGCTATCTTCAACCGCTTCCTTTATGTTACTAAAGGCTAACTGGGGATGAATGCTAATTATTGAGTCTCCAATTCCTTTGTTTAACTCAACTGTGCTTATATTTTTATTGATTTGCTTTACATGTTTACAGATCCCAGCATCCCCTGACACAAATACAACAGGCACTCCTACATAGGACGCAGTATAGGCATTAATAAGAAATTCACTTGCTAGTTCATCATTAATTTTTATATATGACAACTCTGTTTCTAAAGTATGCGCTAATGGATTTTCATCTGTTCCTGCAAATGAGTGATATCCAATCATCAGAGCAGCATCAAAAGTATTGTCTATCTCTTGCATCATGCAAAAGGGATGTCCACTAAAAGAACGTATTAATTTCGTGTTAATCGGAAGTCCAGAAAAACTCAAATTTCTTCCGACCCCATGAGCATCCTTTATCCATATTTCTTCAACTCCTGCATTATTAGCACCCTCACATGCAGCTTGAACTTCTTTTGTCATTTCATCACTGAATGGTGGATAGTCAGGTTTCCATCTTGTTGCTTCATCCCAATTTACAATGCCAGTAATACCTTCAATATCAGCACTAATATATACTTTCATATATAATCTCCTTTAATTTAATCACATAGGATTATTTTTATGATAAATCTGACCCATGATATTGTGATTATTTCGCCTAACGTTTCCGCACTCACGACGCCCCTGAACCGGACCCTCAGAGCCTGTCCCCCTGGCGGAGCTCCGCTCCCGGCGAAGAGGTGTGGTTGCCCTGCTCCCACTTCAAAGCAAGTGCATCCGGCAACCCAAGGCACGCATTCTTCCTGTCCTTACCCGCCATGCCGCAGCGTGAGGGCTTTGTTATGCGCCGTACCATGCCCCCGCGAAGCCCTGCATACATAATCAATTGTATCTTTCGAAGTATTCTTTAACCGTTATTATCTCCGGCTTCTCAATCTCTACGTCAAAAAAATCTTTGTCACCCGTAACAATTACATCTACATCTTCCACAATTGCCGAAACAAGAATTGGTAGATCTGCTACATCTCTTATATCAGGATACTTATCTATTTCGATATCTTGGGGTGTGTAAACAAGTTCAAACGAAAACTTCGATAGGAATTTTTCTAAATATAATAGCTTATCCTTAAACTTTCTGTTGAAAACTCTGTGCAATTCATCAATAATATGAGAACAAAGTACAATGCTATGTTTGGAAGTGACTTCTTCAATGAATTTTGATGGTGAAGAATTTGGAAAAAGAATTGCGGATATGATAATATTTGTATCAATCATTATCCTCATGCTTTTCCTCCCACATTTCTTTTCTTATTTCTTTAATTAACTTGTTAACATCCTCTTCAGATGAAAGGCCCTGCTTCTCTGCTTCTCCTTGCATAGCTTGTTGTATTTCTTTAAATGCCATGTATGATGCATTAGTAATAACTACTTTGCCATCCTCCTCGATAAATAAAACCTTATCTCCTTCTTTAAGGTTCAGTTTTTTTCGCACTTCTTTTGGGATTGTTATCTGTCCTTTTGATGAAATTCTTGCAAGTTCCATATATAAATCCTCCTTCAAATTAATTCTTTACTTTCTTTACTTTCTTTACTTTCTTTACTACTATTATATCATAAGCAAAGGATTTATATCCTGATTTATACCTAAATTTCCCGCTTTCAAAATATTTGCATGGTATGGCGTATAACGGTTCCGCACTCACGACACCACTGAATCGGACCCTCAGAGACCTTCCCCCTGGCGGAGCTTTGCTCCCGGTGAAGGGGTGTGGTTGCCCTGCTCCCGCTCCAAAGCAAATGCATCCGGCAACCTAAGGCACGCATGCTCCTTGTCCTTACCCGCCGTGCCGCAGCGTGAGCGCATTGTTATGTGATGTGCGGTGGGCTTCGAAGGCATAGCAACATTGAAACGATACCTTATAACAAAACAAACGTCATGCATTGCTTTTAATTAATGGTCATTACTAGATCAATCATTTAACATATTTACATTTTCAGCATTAGCTTTCTTATAGTAAACATATATTCCAATAATCCCATCCCAAAACAATTCTAGATACATAATTGATCTAATATATGTAATTAAAATTACAATTGGCATCACACTGTTCTTATCAATGTTATTATCGAAAACTATACTTAAAAAAACAGAAAAGAAAGCAATTATTGCTAACTTCCAATTCTTTTTATAAATTCCTACTGAACCAATAATTACAGTTAAGTTTAGAGTAATGAGCACTATCATTTCCCACAATGAAAAATTTATATCTATCAAATAAATATTAAGAATTCCAAGAGAAGAAAATATAACGGAAATAACCACTGCTCTTAACATCTTTTTCTCTATCAGTTTAAATGACATGTTCTTACCAGATATAAAAAACACTGCTAGCAATGCTACATTCATTATAATTGTTGGTAATAATCCCATAACTAATTTAATTCCCTTCTATAGTAGAATCTTCCGGTACCACCATCAAAATTAACTCGTGTTGCTTTTCCTGTAGTAGCATCAAAGTAAACACCAATCCTGCTTTCATTACCATCTATTAATACCATCCAATTTACTTTCATTCCCAAATCCCTATCTGGCTCCCCTAATAAAGCAATAACATCTTGCCTTGTACTTTCAGAGGTTATCTTACTTAGTACACTGTCTAAGTATTCTTTCTCAGCTTCTGGCATTTCTTTACTCATACCCTGAGAGTAGAAAACAAAGGCAATAACCAATGCCGCTATAACTATTAACCATTTGGTTGTTTTATACCTTTTTGCATTTGTCATAAAATTAACCCCCTTGTTTTTATGCTAAGTTAAATAATAGAGTGTACTTATAAAGAAAAATTCTCCACCGCATGTCATATAACGGTTTCGCACTCACGACGCCACTGAACCGGACTGTCAGAGCCCTTCCCCCTGGCGGAGCTCCGCTCCCGGTGAAGGGGTGTGGTTGCCCTGCCTTACTCCAGAGCAAATGCTTCCGGCAACCCGAGGCACGCATGCC
>DASPLL010000008.1:0-74238 GCA_035627615.1 Clostridia bacterium | reverse complement strand
CACGCCTCCATGAGCTCCCTCGAGGAGAAGGCAAAGGAAAAGCTGATTAACTCAGTCACTACGGAAACCAATGATTATCTTAAACAGATTCTGGACCAAATAAAAGATCTTTCTGACAATGTAAAATTCCTTAACAGCAGGATAGATAATCTGGAGGGCAGGAATTTGGTTAACAAGGGCTATTGGGGGGAACCGGAAGAACTGCTTCCCCCAAGTCCAATAACAACTGCAAATGAAGCATTAGTCCATACATCACTCAATAAGAGCAGCTTTAAGGAAAAGTTTATGAAAAATGAAAAAACTCCAAATTATGACAATCTGGCTATCAAGCAGGAAAACATAACTACTTTCATCGGAAAACCGCCGGCTAATAAAAATACCGGGGATACTCCACAGGAAGCTAAAGCAAAGGATGAGCCGGTGAGCAGCGAAAAGCAGGCATATATAACTCCGGACTTTGCGGGTCAGGATGGAACCCCTTACAGAAGTAATGGCCTCATTAAAAAGCTGGGAGAATTCTTTAAATAGAATTCTCCTCCACATATTTCATAATAAGTTTTATTAGATACCTTCTCTTTTCTGCCAGTGCATCCCTGTTTTTTTTCTCCTGTTCAAGCAGCCAGGTCTTGTCGGCCAAAAGCTTGTTCTGATTGTCAAGACTCGCAGCTAAGTAGTTTACATTCGATTTATACCTGTAAGAAAGTTTTCTGTTGAAAAACTCTTTAAGAAAAAGCTTTAAAGTATTTTTTGTTTCTTTCATCCTGGTTTCAAGTATTATCGACTTTTCCTTAAGCTTTTCCACTTCTTTTGATAACCCCTCCACCTGCCTGTTCCTTTTGGCCAACTGTTGTTCTATAACCCTTATTCCGTCTGTAACAGTCCTTATGCCCTCCTTATCCAATGGCATCTGTAAATCATTTTTTACTGATTCGTCAGCACATATATCCTCATTTGCATCTTCGGTACCGAGAGCTTCCCAGTCAGCATTTTCCGAATTGTAAAGCTTTATGGTAACATTGCAGAAGAGAAATTTCAGATCTTGGGGCATGTCGTAGCTATTGAGCTCAACATTCTTTCCTTTTATTATTTCCTCATCCGGCCGTGTTCCCATGAGCTGCTCCAGTAGTTCCGGCTTTGACGCCAATAATTCTACAAAAGCCGGAGTCATTATTTCAGGCATTATAATATTTTCCATTTTTTTCACCTCACTTTTTATAGGCTGCTTTATGTATAACAGGTATAGAAAGCCCGGACTTCCTATACCCGGCTGAAGAGCCTGCATATTATAGAACAGACTTATTAAGCTTTCCTGTGATGATCATCTTCTGCAGCTACTGCATTGATGTTCCAAATCGGAACATTGCACAAGAATATTATGAACTTTACCTTTTTGGGGCAGCAAATATCATCATTGTCCCCGTGGCCGCCATTGCGCGGTGAAACTGCATCGGCTTCCAGCATGTTTTTGACTGCTCCCATATTTCCTGCTAAAGTCTTTACTACGTCCGGTGAAAGAAGTTCAGGCATTTTTACATATTCCATAATCTCACCTCCTTTCTCACTTGAAGCGGAGAATCAAAACCGGTTTGTCCTCTTCCAATAGCATATTATGACTTGTACCTTTTTTTGTTACAGTTTGTTTATAAAAAAAATCCATATATTTATTTTAAATATACGGATTTTTGTGTTTACATTTATTTTTTTCTATCCTTCAGCCTGGGCAATTCCCTTGTCTTCTTTTCACAGCCGTTGTCCGACGGAAAATAGTACTCTGCGTCCTTGATCTCATCAGGCAGGTATTGCTGCTCAACATAGTTGCCCTCAAAGTCGTGGGGATACTTATATTCCATTCCATAGCCCCAATCCCTGGCGCCTTTGAAAGCGTCATTTCTAAGGTGCAGCGGTACAGCGCCCGTCCTTTTGTTCTCAACATCCTTCATGGCCTTGCCGATTCCGGCCACGGCAGAATTGCTCTTAGGTGCGCAGGCCACATACAAGGCAGCCTGTGAAAGTATTATCTGAGCTTCCGGCATCCCTATCATCTGTACGGCATTTGCAGCTGAAACCGCTACCACCAGTGCGTTCGGGTCGGCATTTCCCACATCTTCAGATGAGCATATTATTATCCTTCTTGCTATGAATTTTGGATCTTCGCCGGCATAAAGCATTTTCGCCAGATAGTGCAGTACTGCATCAGGATCCGAGCCTCTCATGCTTTTTATAAAGGCGGATATGGTATCATAGTGGTTTTCACCTTTCTTTTCGTAGTTTACCGCCCTTTTCTGTATGCATTCCTCCGCAGTCTTCAAATCGATATGGATCTTGCCGTCGCTGCTCCTTTCTGTTGTCAGAGCGGCCAGTTCAACTGCATTAAGTGCAGCTCTGGCATCCCCGTTTGCAATATTGGCAATATGTGTCATGGCCTCTTCATCTATCACAATATTATATGAGCCAAGCCCTTTCTTCTCATCTTTTATGCATCTTTCCACCAATTTTCTTATGGCTTCTTCAGTAAGAGACTTCAGCCTGAAAATAGTGGACCTTGAAATAAGAGCGTCATTTACCTCAAAATACGGGTTTTCAGTGGTCGCGCCAATAAGTATCACAGTGCCGTCTTCAACATATGGAAGCATTGCATCCTGCTGGGCTTTGTTAAAACGGTGTATTTCATCTATAAAAAGAATCGTCCGCTGACCATACATTCCCTTACGGTTCTTTGCTTCCTCCACCACTCTCCGTATGTCTCCCACCCCTGAAGTAACTGCATTAAGCTGCTCAAAATAAGATTTTGTAGTGTTTGCAATTATTTTGGCCAATGTTGTCTTCCCCGTGCCGGGAGGGCCGAAGAAAATCAGAGAGGTCAGCTTATCCGCCTTTATTGCACGGTAAAGCAGCTTCCCAGGGGCTACAATATCCTCCTGCCCGACAAAATCCTCGAGGGTCTCCGGTCTCATCCTCAAAGCAAGAGGGCTCTCCTTCTTCATCTCCTGCTCCCTGTTCATGTCGAAGAGGCTAAACATGTCATTTCTCATTAGTAATTACCTGCCTATAATATATGTAGTATTGCTATCTATTCAGGTACGGGGTACGGGGTTCGAGGTTCGGGGCTTAAGTCAGGTCTTCGAAGCCTGGCTTGAATCCTCGCACCTCGCACCAGTAATTTTAAAACTGTACCTTCACATTCTGTCTTTCAGCTTCATCGGCCTTAAAGTAGGGCTCTTCCTTGAAGCCGAACAAGCCTGCCACTATATTTGATGGAAACATCTGTATTGCATTGTTGAATATCATCACTGTATCATTGTAGAATTGCCTTGCATAAGCAATCTTCTCTTCCAGTTCCGACAGCTCACCCTGAAGCTCAATAAAGTTTGCATTGGCCTTCAGGTCGGGATAGCTTTCAGCAACTGCAAACAGCCGGCTTAATGCACCTGTCATTTCTGTATTTGCTTTCATCATTTCTTCAGGGGTTCCTGCGCTTATGTACTGATTCCTTGCTTTTACAACTGCCTCCAGGGTTCCCGCCTCATGTTTCGCATAGCCTTTTACAGTCTCAACAAGGTTAGGGACAAGGTCAAACCTTTTCTTCAGCTGCACATCTATCTGTGCCCATGAATTTCTCACCCTGTTCCTTTTTACTATAAGACCATTGTAACTGCTTATCACATACAATATTATCAGCAGCAGTACAGCAAAAATTACAATTTGCATCTGTTTTCTACCTCCTTCATAACTCTCATACACCTTCTCTTCTGAGCTTTGCCGCTTATGGCAGCAAAGCCTGACTAGAATGCGCCGGCTCCACCACCGCCGCCTCCTCCTCCGCCGCCGGAGAAGCCTCCTCCGCTTCCGCTGCCTGAAGACAGCTTCGACACTGCCTGTGTGTAAACTGATTCAGTAGTTTTCACCATAGTATCTGTCACATTGTCTATGGTGTCAAAATAGCTGTAAACATGACCATAATGCCCAAAATACATATACGTCAGGGCCGAATTCTTGAAGTCGTCTTCCCTGAACACCACTCTCAGCTGGCTTATAACCTCCTTAGCCACACCAAGGGTTATTGCATATACAAGGAAATGCTCCCAAAGAATCACTGAAGGCAGTTCTGCCTTGTCAAGCCGGCTGAAGTGCTTAAGGAATCTTCTGAAAGCCTTCCACTTTTTGTACTGTTCCACCCCGGACCTTGATCTCCTTCGTATCAGCAGGGAGTATATCAGTAAGACAAATGAGGCTATCATGAGTGCAACAAATCCGGCAATATTACCGTGCACTGCAGCTGTGAACCCACCATACACCATTCCTATAACAGCAATAATGACCCCGGATATCTGACCCTTCATTGTGTTCCTGTCAAAAAAGGAAAGCCTTTCTGCTTCTGTTTTCACATATCCTGTCCAGGCATCATAATCTGCCTTGAAGCTTTCCGCTCCTTTCAAGGTCTTTGAAAACTGCTCTATTTCCTTCAGGGATACCCTGTCTCCGTCTCCTATAGTTGTTATCAGCCAATCAACAAGATATTGCTCATGGACGGACAAAGCTTTATAGTCAGACTCCTTATTCAATTCAAAAACGTATTCGTTCTCTATCTTGTGCTTTATGATCCCATTGATCTCCCGCTGCTCCACATTAAGCTTAAGGAATTTCCTTCTTACGAGATCCATTATTGTAGCGGTTATGTCCCTTGGATTAACCTTCCCGAAGTTCCAGAGCACTGAAAGAACAGCCGGCGAATAGTTGACGGGAAGCTCCCGCATATATTCCCCCACAAATTCTGCCTTGTACTCTTTATCATATTTGAAGTACAGATATACAATCAGCAATAATTCAAAAAATATGTAGACAAAGGAAAATCCGACTGCCGCTCTTGCTTTTGTCCTTTTCGCATTAGCTTCATCTGCGTACCCCTTTTCCTCTGACAATATAGAGGAAAGTGCTTCTTTAGCCACGATCTTTTTCGAATCCTTAATAAGGCCTGTCGGAAAAAGTACTCTGGCCTCTAGATAATTGTGGGGCAGAAGCTTGTCAACCTTCAAGCCCACTATCCGGGAATCTACAATTTCAGATACACCGGAAAGAGGCCCATGGCCGAATACCTTTATCTGATCTTTTGCCGCACCCTCAGGAAGAGTTATTTTCAAATCAAAATTCTCGATTTTTACATCGGTATCTTCCCCCATGAATTTCCAGTACAGCTCTCCGGTATCATTATATTTTGAAGCCACATTTAATACTTTGTATCTTATGGCAAAGGTTCTTCTTTCATCTTCTGCAGTGGAGAATATCTTAAGCCTGACGCCATCTCCCTCATCAATGAGCTGAAATGAATTTTCCGCTTCCGAGTCATCCTGCACAAACTGATATAGTCTGCTGTTCTGCTGCTTGAATATCTCGATAGCTTCAATACCATCACTGCCTGCAGTCTTCAGGGTTCTATACACCCCTCTGAAGCTGCCGTCAAACTCATAGGTGATTTCCTCCAGAACGTCCATATTCCCTGAACTGTCCAATTGTGCGTTCACTTTGAAGCTGCTCATATAATAGCTTCTATCATCTGCACAGAAACCATTGACAGTTGCAAGCAGCGCAAATACTACAAGAAATATGACCGATGCTGCAATCCCTCTTTTCAAATGTAATCTCACCTCCTAAATTACATTGTATAACAAATAGTAGTAAAGTTAAAGTTAAATTGTCGTTATGTGGTTTCGTGGCTGCGGAATGTAGGGAACGCATTACATGCGTTCCTCTGCAGGGGCGGTTATTGATTGTCTATAACAGCTTCGAAGCCCCAACTAAAACCACATGCCTCGAGCCACGCGCCATGTGCCAAAAAACAAAAAAACCGCTGCTGGTTTCCCAACAGCAGCTTCATATAATTCTATTCTATCACCTTATCAACATATTCCGATGTGAATGCTGCAAGCATTGCGCCGTAGCTCATATCGAATTCCATGATGTCGCCTGTTTTGTAGTCCTTCTTGCAGTCGCTTACATCAATAATAAGATGGTCACTGCTTGCGCCCAGGACTATAGCATCCTTATCCCTCGGACTGATGCCATCAGGCCTTACATCCTGTCTCCCGGTAGCAAGTATTGCCCTTTTTCTGATACCTCTGTCTGTATATACCGGCTTTTCACCAAAAGCATCGACTCCGGTCTCTCCGACAGGGACAGATGGCTTTTCCTTCAATTCAATTATCTCTGCCACATAAGTGAAAACATCGGCATAGGTACCGGAAATTCTGCCTCCATAAGCAGTCTCATTGCCTAAAACTATAGCCTCACCCAATCTCAGCTGGTTGATTCTGCCCGGAACCTCCTTCTTCTCCAACAGATGAAGGCTGCTCGAATTTCCTCCTGAGATAATATCCAGCTTGATATCATATTTTCTTTCTATCTCTTCTGCAACAGAAACCAATAATCCCAGATTCTCCTTGCTTGGTATGACTGCTCCGTAGCAGGTCAGGTTGGTTCCGACACCAGCAAGCTTTACACCCTTAAGATTAATTATTTTACCAACAAATTCAACTGCTGTCTCACTCCACTCGCCTTCTCTGAGGTCGCCCAGGTCAACCATGAGTATTATTTTATGAATCTTGCCTTTCTCCAGAGCTTTCTCCGAAAGGGCTTTAATTACTTCATACTCTGAATTAAGACTTATATCAACATATTCAACTATCTCATCCACCTGTGACAGCATCGGAATCCTGAGCAGCACCTTCGGTACATCTATAGCCTTCAGCTTTATTATATTCTCGATCCGGGAATCAGCAAGCATTTTTACACCTGCAGCCACTGATGCCCCGGCAACTTCGGGCATGCCGCAATAAACCTTGGTTACGGGAACCACATCAATACCGAGCTTGCTGCACTTCTCCACAAGTACCTTTGTATTGTGAGTCAGCTTTTTTGTATCTACTCTAACAGCAGGATAACGCATAATAATATCCCTCACCTTCGATTAAATCTACAGTTGCTGGTCATAGTCGCTAGTCGCTAGGTTATGTCGGCCTTCGAAGCCTCGCTCTATTTCTAGTGACCAGTGACTAGAGTGACTAGCAACTGCAAATCCAGCAAAGCTAGATTTGCATACTCTGCTTCATCAGCTCCAGGGCGGCTTCAGGGAACCTTTTGGAGAGTACTCCCAATGAAGCCATTATATAGTGATTATCGATCAATATATTGGCTTCCTTTCCTGGATACAGCTCAGTCCCTTTACTGTGCTGCCCCACTGCCTTCAGTATTTCGACCCTGTTGGGCAATCTGGTCAGAGCTCCTCCGGTTCCAATAACATATTTAATATTTGTAAGGTCCTTACCTTCTGCCACTATTTTCTTCCCTGAGGGGCCATAAAGATGTCTGAGCCTGCCCGCATGGCGCTCAAGGGATGTAAGCACGGCTTCCCTGGTCAGCCTTTCAATGAACTGCTTTTCCCTGTCCGTCTCAGGAATCGGCTTTGTATTCTTTATAAGCTCTTCTGCGTCGGGGAATTCCTTTTTCAGATTCTCCAGACCTATCTTTTCAACTATATGGTTGAGATTCACATACACACCCAGATCACCCTCGACAGTTCTCTTTGCCACAGGCTCAGGGCTTATCAGCATGAGATTTATCTCCTCTGAGCCTTCAGTAACAGAATGTACATCGGTAGTCGCTCCGCCGACATCAAACACCACAATGTCTCCCAGATGCTCCTTAAGCAGCTTTGCTGCTTCCATTACAGCTCCCGGTGTAGGTATGATCGGTCCTTTTACCATATCCCTGACCGTGCTCATTCCAGGGGCATGTATTATGTGCTCTTCAAAAACCTCCTGGATGACCTTCCTGGTTGGTTCTACATTTAACATATCCACTTTCGGGTATACATTATCAACTATATAAAGCCTTGTGTCTGTTTCTTCCGCAATAAGCCTTATCTCATCATGATTTTCAATATTTCCTGCATATATTACAGGAATATTAAGTCCCATTGAGGATATCATTTCAAAATTATGAAGGGCGGTATCCCTTTCCCCGTAGTCAACTCCCCCTGCAACCAATATGATATTCGGTCTTATATCCTCAATTTTCTTTAAGTCAGTTCTTCTGAGCTTCCCTGCAGTCACGTGCTTTATTATCGCCCCGGCACCAAGTGCAGCCTCCTTTGCAGCCCTGACCGTCATATCATACACAAGTCCGTGAACCGTCATTCTGAGCCCACCGGCTGCGCTGCTTGTTGCCAGGAATTCATTCCAATTAAGCTCAGTTACTCCCAGATTATTCTTAAGGTCCTCTACAGCACCTCTAAGCCCTACAGTTACATCGCCGTTCAATACCGTAGTAGGAGCTTGCCCTTGTCCGATGAACTTCGGACAAGGGCTCATTATCCCGTCAAATGCATTTACTACTGTAGTGGTGCTGCCTATTTCAGCCACCAGTACATTAATTTTCATTGTTCTGCTTTTCCCTTCTTCTCTTAACGAGGAAGCTGGCTACATCATTACCATGGGTGCCTCTGCCGAAGCCTGCATCCATACCGGCTTCTACAGCTATCTCATTTGTTACCTGAGTACCGCCGACAATGATCATAACTTTATCTCTTATACCCTTTTCTATACAAAGCTCATGTATCTTCCTCATGTTCTTTGTATGGACATCATCATGGGTGATTATAGTGCTGGCAAGTATTGCATCGGCATTTGTCTCAATAGCTGCGTCAACAAGCTTTTCAACCGGACAGGAGGTTCCGAGATACAGGTATTTTATACCGTACTTCTCTATTCCTCCGTGCTTGATATCCAGAGTTTCCTTCATACCTACGGAGTGTTCGTCGTTTCCTACTGTCGCAGCTACGACAAACATTGGTTTTGCAGAGATATCAGCTCTGATCTCCTCATCTGACATAACAGGAACCTTTTCCGGTATGACAAGCTCATTTACATTAATGTCAAACTTCACTTTACCTTTAATCTCTACCAGGGTACCCTCGGAGGGATGCATAGCCTGTTTATGAACTACTGTCACATCTTCCAGTCCAAGCTTTTCACCGCATTTTATAGCTGCAAACTCAGCTGTTCTTTCATCTAATGGAAGGAATATTGTTGTTGCAACTATTCCGTCTGCTCTCCATTCAACCTCCGGCTTTACAACTGTTGTATCATAATATTTGTCAAGCTCTTTAAGTCTTGTATTGACATTATCGTACTCATCAAGCTCATCAACATATATTATCTTCGAAGGATCCTCAAAGGTATCTCCGCCTATGGCGTCAGAAGCCTTCTTGCACTCTGCCGGTATTTTGTTGTAGCCGTAGTGAACGGATACAGGAGCAAAGTAATCCTTATCCCTTTCAAATATCATTCCAACACCTATGCCGCCGTCGATCTGTCTTGGAATGCCGTCACCGTTTCTTTCAGGATAGTAGCCGCTGTCTATGAAGAAGCCGTTTTCAACGGCCTTGAAGTAGCCGCCTACCTCAAGTATCTCTTCCATGAAGAGAACTGCTCTTTCCTTGAGCTCTCTTACTTCCTTGCCAAGAGGTCCGCTTCTATCCAGCTTCACCATTTCACGGAGTCCGTCCATACCGTTCAAAGCCTGTTTGGCTGTGCTTATTGCCGCGATATTGTTGTAATGCCACGGCACATTTCTTCCTTCATCCGGCGTTATGGTTGATTGAATATCGGCGCTTGTCAATCTTGAAATCATAAGGTCCAGAGTATGAGTTACCGTTGCTTCCCTCATGTCCGATTCCATATATTTTGTGTTCTGCTGCGCCCTCATCTTGTATTCGCTGAAGAAGTCGCGGAGAGCAACTGCGTAAGGCAGGTCAAGCCTCATACGCGGAGCAGGCGGTGCTGTTGGAGGCACTGTCGAAAGTGCTATGTTCTCCGGCTTCATGCCGACCTTTCTTGAAAATATGCTGTTTATTGCATGCTGAACCATTAGCTCTGGACGTACCTTCCAGGCTTTCATAGCGGTTGCGTTGGCATTGTGTGCTCCATCTATCTGCAGTATTCCGGCCCAGGACATTATCTTCTTTGCTTCGCATGCATCGGCAAAGCTTCTTACCATGTTTACGTTTCTGTACAATACATTGTACTGCGGGTCCTGATGGGCGCCGTTGACTCCTTCTTCTGCAAACATTACAGCTATGTCAGGACCTGCTACACCGGAAATATATGAATGGAAATTGATCGGTCTGCCTACTTCATCCTCTATCATATCAAGGGCTTTTCTTGTTGCCCTGCACTGTTTCCTTGTTACGGCAATGCCACCAATACCCTGTGTTGTACCTTCAATAAGTGAGTCAATGTGTGACTGTCCTGCAGTTCTTATGACCATTATGTGGTCGGCTCCGTGCCAGGCAGCCATTCTCATTCTTCTGATATCGTCTTCAAACCTTCCGGAAGCTATCTCTGTAGTTACAACACAGTCCGGCTGCGGATCGATATAATTGAAACCACGGCTTCCCGGCAGGGGAACAGAGTTCTTCAGGCTTTCGGAGGTCTCATGAAACTCAAAATCTCCTATATTTCTCTTCTCATTCCTTCCGTCTCTCCAATGCCAGCCTCTTCTTCTTGGTCTGTAGCTTTCAAGGTCCTTTAAGAGTTCCTTAATATCTATCTTCTTATTTGGATCCAGTTTCATATGCTTCCCCTCCTTTAAAACAATGCGTCGACTTCGTCCCAGTATTTTCCCTCTGAAAGGCCAAGGCCTGCTTCCCTTACGGAAACACCAAGCTTCTTGGAAAGTCTCCATACTACGTTTCCGGCGCCTTTGCCCATAAGCCCTTTCTTAATAACGCCTTCGACGATTGGTTTTACCTCCAGGCTTGAGAAGCCCATTCTCAGGAGGATGCTTCTTTCTATCGCAGGTGTTGTATTCATGTAACCAAGCTCAAGCATTGGCTCAACAACCTTTTCTGCAAGCTCCCAGAATTTCTTTTTCAACTCTTCGTCAGTAAGGCCAGCAAGGTGCTTTCTCCTTACCTCGTAATCATCCGCACGTTTCATTCCTATCCCTCCATTATATAATTTTCACGTTCAATTCCCTGAGTGTATCTTCTACAAGCTTGTTATCAGCTTTTGCATCCTTTACAATGAAGTCAAAATCTTCTTTTGAAATTTCTGTTGCCTTATTATTGTTAATGCAGTTCTTCACATATGATACTCTTGCTTTGTCTATATCAAAGTCTCTGACCTTTATATCTGACGGATGAGCCGGAAGTATTATATTCTTGCCCGGTTCTTCACGGTCAGGATTGCCGAACAATATTTCAATGCCATTCTGTTTTGCGAAGCTGAGCTGCGGCATAGGATGCTTCCCTGCACCTGTATATTCGGTTTCCTGTACCACTATCACCTGATCTCTATCCATTTCCTGTGCCAGTGCGAAGGCTGCAGTCAGGGATGTGTTCCCTGCAGGCCCTCTTTCCAGACCCTCAAGTACTGATAACGCTTCAGTGATGTAGAATACCTCGCCCTGCTTTACCAGTACATATCTGTCCAGGTATCTTAAAGGCCTTGCTGCGTTTCTTGGAACGTCCGCCCTGTCAGGCCAGGTTGCAAATGGTATACCGAAGCCAGTATGTCCTGTTGTAAAGGATTTTCTGTTAAAATCCTTGTCTGAAGCCATGTGAAGTCCTGAAAGGTCAACACTTGCTCCAACCACTTCAACATCCTTTGCCCCTGCTTTTATAAGTCCCCTTGCTGTTCCGGTAACATTTCCGCCTCCGGCATTTGTAATGACTACCTTATCCGGGTCCTTGCCAAGCTTCTCCCTGAACTGCATTGCAAGCTCATAGCCCAGAGTCTCCACTCCTGCAATTCCAAAAGGAGTATATAGTGACGCATTGAAATACCCTGTATCCTCAAGTAATGTAAGGAAGGTGTAGAAAAGCTCCGGTCCCACTGTAAGCTGAACGACCTCTGCCCCGTAAGCCTCACAGGCACGCTGCTTTTCAAGTATCTCCGGCTGTCCTATCATCCTGCTGTCATAGCATTCCTGTACCACAATACACTTAAGGCCCCTTTTCGCAGCCTGTGATGCCACTGCAGCCCCATAGTTGCCGCTGGTAGCTGTTACTACGCCTTTGTAGCCATGTTTCCTGGCATGATATATGGCTGTAGCCGCTCTTCTTGCCTTAAAGCTTCCGGATGGATTTGCGGCTTCATCCTTTATGAATATCCTTGCACCTTTTCCTTTCGGAGCTATTTTCCTTGCCAGCTCCGTAAGATTCCTGAGCTCCATTATAGGAGTATTGCCTACACCGGTTTCTGCCTGTATTTTCTGCATCTCTTCCAGGGTATACCCTGCTTCCCTCATCATTCTCTCATAATCAAAGGAAATGCCTCCTGATTCGAATACACTGTAATCAATACCTATTGCCCGTTTCATTATCTCATTTTTTCTTCCCATCACCGCTGCGTAGGACATATCTTTACTCATTTGAATCACCTCCAAAGAGGATTTCCTTAAGCTGCATATCCACCTTCAGAAGCTCGGGTACAAATTCACCAAAGTCATGCTTATATCTTGGATTGACTGCTATAAGCTCTCCTTTGACCTTTCTTCCCGTAGTGGTTTTGATTTCAACTATTGTGCCTATTTTTGCATCACGGAGAGCTATACCCTTTACCCAAAGCTCCAGGGGCACCTTCTTAGTGTCCTCCGGAACCTGCGGAGCTCTCTCCTCAGGTTTAAGGACGATCTGGTGTATCTGCACCCAGTCTCCTTTTTTTGCCGAGCTCATTTTACAACACTCCTTTATTTCCTCTTTATGAACTTTCTCATATCACCCATTACCGCTCTTGGCACCGGCAGGTCTATCATGCTTTTTAAGCCGGGTTCGGAATTAATGACCTGTGGGATCATATTTACGCACATTGCTATGGTTCCCAGGCCGCCATGCACCTCAGGCTTTATTACCATATTCACCTCCGGGGTGCCCTTTATTGTTATATAATCTCCTGTATGTGTCCCCTCCAGCTCCGGCTCAATCTGCTGCGGATGTATCATATCGATCTTTACCTCATCATTTACATAACCCTGACCGGTCATGTTCACTCCCGCAACATTGCCTGCGGCTGCAAACCCATAAGGGGATTTCCTGTCCACTGTTGTAACAATAGGCTTCATCTGCTGTTCAAATTTGTTTACCTCCCAGCCTATTGCATCACCTATCATCCTTACAGACTCAGCAAATCCGACGTGACCTGCAAGTGTTCCGTTCTTAACGCCTTCCTCAAACTCTGGAACAGTTATGCCGACTCCTTGCTCTTCCATTACCGCAGGTCCGAAGGGTGAAAGGCTGTTTACTCTTTTTGCCTCTATATGCTCTACATCTGTCATGCAGCCTGTAAGGCATACGACCAGCAAATCCATAATAAGACCTGGATTTATGCCCGTTCCAAGTACAGTCACACCGTTTTCACGTGCTATCCTGTCCAATTCAGCAGCAAGAGCAGGGTTTTGTGCCTGTGGATATGCCATTTCCTCTGCCGTTGATATTACATTTATCTTCTTATCCAGTACATGCTTCAGCTTCGGAAATGCCCTTTCTGTATAAGAATCAGTCGCACAAAGGCATACGTCACAGCTTCCTTCAGATATTACATCATCAATGTTGCCTTTTATTATTACTTCCTGTCTGTTTTCCCTTGCTACATTCAATACTTCATAAATGCTTCTGTCTACTCTCTCAGGATGCATGTCGCATACACCGACTATATCCACTCCCTGTTTTGTGAGAAGCATTCTTGCCATACCGCTTCCCATCGCTCCAAATCCCCAAATTGCTACTTTTACATTTTCCACCTGTTTTCGACTCCTTTTCCTATTATGAATCATGCTGGTAATATTGCTTCAACATTTTATGAGGGACATATTTATGTAATCCCATAAACCCTATGTCCCTCGGTTTCTGCTTCTATTCTTCTATCATTTCCCTCATGTCGCCCATAATTGCTCTTGGTACCGGAAGATCTATCATAGTCTTCAGGCCCGGTCTTGCATTTATAACATGTGGAATCATATTCACGCACATTGCAATTGTGCCTATTCCACCGGGTATTTCCGGTTTGTTGGCCATATTCACGTTTGGTGTACCCTTTATTATTACATAATCTCCTGTTTCTACACCGGCAAGCTGCGGCTCGATCTGCTGCGGATGATCCATTTCTATCTTGAGCTCACCGTCAACGTAACCATAGCCTTTCATTGCGCAGCCTGCTACGTCGCCTGCTTTTGCAAAGCCGTAGGGCGACTTTCTGTCAACCTCAGTTACTATTGGTTCCATGCTCTGTTTGAAATCGCTGAGCTTCCAGCCTATAGCATCCGATATCATTCCTATGGATTCCGCAAAACCTACATGCCCTGCAAGCTTTCCTGTTTCAACACCCTTCTTGAACTCATCGACTGTTATGCCTATGCCCTGCTCTTCCATAACAGCAGGTCCGAAAGGAGACAGACTGTTTACACGTCTGGCAGTAATATGCTCCACTTCCTCGCATGCACCTGTGAAAATTACAACAAGAAGATCCATCATAAGTCCGGGGTTTATACCTGTTCCAAGTACTGTCACACCATTAGCCTTTGCAATCTTATCCAGTTCCTTTGCAAGTTCAGGCTCCTGAGCTTTCGGATATGCCATTTCCTCTGCACTGGATATGACATTTATCTTTCTTTCCAGACAGTATTTTATCTTGTCAAATGCATTTCTAGTAAAGGAATCTGTACAAATAAGAACAACATCAGCCGCATTTTCTTTTACCACATCTTCCAGGGCACCGATTTTTACATCCGGTCTGCTGCCTCTTTCAGTCTTTATGAAGTCATACATGCTCTTGCCGATTTTAGCTCCACGCCCAACGGCACCAACGATTTCCACGCCTTTCTTTTTGAGAAGCATATCTGCGATTCCACCGCCCATAGCGCCTAAGCCCCAGATAATTACCTTTACATTTTCTTTTCTCATTAAGTTAAACCTCCTAATCATAATTAGAGTCACTTGCTATTATATTTAGCAAGCTCCGTGCCAAAACGAAGCTGCATAAAAATGATTTAACCAAATTCAAACGCCTTGATTTTACTGGCTTGCTTTGTCACACTCCAATAATTGCAGAATTCAGAATAATATAACAGGTTGATTAAACGCAAATACTTTTGCATTAATGCAAATTTATTTGCGCATTAATTGCTGCAGCTATATCTTTTTTTATTTTACATATGGCTATTTTGGATAAAAATAAATATATATGCAAAATTCTTTGCACTAGTGGAAGAATGCACAACAATCTTTATATTTCCAGCTCTCCCGGTTGACTTTATTCTTTACAAATCATAGAATTGTCTTGTATGTATTATTTGTCACGTGATTATTTTTATATACACCATAAGGAGATATGATTATGTACGATTTTCACACCCATTCACACTATTCCACTGATTCAAGCGCATCCATGCTTTCGATGGCACGGAAGGGAAAAAATATAGGCTTGTCCGGAATATGCTTCACTGATCATATTGATCTTGATTACGAAAACCCCCAGGCCAGCTTTGATTTTTCCTACGGGGACTATATCAGTGAGATAAGCAATATCAGGGCTTCATTGCCAGGGAACTTCGAAATATTCGCCGGCGTGGAGCTGGGTTTGCAGCCGCACACACTGGCTGATAACCAGGAGCTGATCAGGGACAGGAGCTATGATTTTATAATTGGCTCCATACACTGTGTAAATAAGACGGATATGTATCTGGACGGCTTTCTTAAATCTATGCCGACGGATGATATGGCTGTCACGAACTATTTCATGGAAATGCAGCTGTGTATTGAAAGTTTCAGCAATTTTGACGTGCTGGGGCATCTGGATGGCGTCAGGCGTTATATCAGGGACAGTGAAAGCTTCTCCTACGAGCAGTACAGGGAGCAAATACAAAATGCGCTTAAAAGCCTTATACGCGCACATAAAGGAATAGAGGTCAACACCTCAGGCCTTCGCTACGGACTTTCCTCCTTCCATCCCCTGCCGGAAATACTCAGGCTGTATAAGCAGTTAGGAGGCGAAATAGTCACCATAGGCTCAGATTCCCACAGTCCCGACACACTAGGCTACAGATTCAAAGAAGCCGGCGAAATGCTTTCGGATATGGGCTTCAAGTATTATACGATATTTAAGAATAGGAAGCCAGTGTTTATTAAACTATAGTGGGCTTCAACTTCTGTAGAATAAAAACAAACTAAGGAGCAAGCGTGTCATAGCCTAAGTAAACTTATACAGAAATTGTGAATGGCTCTTGTGAACGGAGCCTTTGAAACATCCGTATGCGAGGCACGGATGCCGAAGCAAGCCTTAAAGGTCAAGGATGACCATTTTAAGGCGCTAGGATTTTCTTAGGCGTAGTGAACTAGTGCCATCAATTTCTGTATACGTATACGTGGCTATGACATGCTTGCTCCAATTTTCTACTTTGTCAAATAAAAACAGGAAACTAAAATTTAAATCTCCTACAGCTTTATCCCATACCTCTTCAGCTTGTGCTGCAGGGTCTGGCGCTTTATTCCAAGCCTATCCGCGCTCCGGGATATATTATTGTCACATTGCTGCAAAGCCTCCATTATCAGCGACTTTTCAACCTCCTCCAGTACTTTGTCCAAAGGCTGGTCTTCATCCAGATGCAGACCGTGCATTTTTCTGGTGGATTTGAATAACAGCTGGTGCATATCGGGTGAAATATGCTCGGGCTTTATGATGTGCCCGCTGTTGATCATGTTTATTGCACTTTCTATTATGTTCTCCAGCTCCCTTACATTGCCCGGCCATTCATAATGCTGGAAAGCTTCCTTTACCTCATTTGAAACATACCATACGTCCTTCTGGAGTATGCTGTTGTATTTTTTAATGAAATACTCCGTCAGAAGAGTTATGTCACTTTTTCTTTCCCTCAGTGAAGGGATATTCACTGATATTACGTTCAGCCTGTAATACAGGTCCTTTCTTAAGATCCCTTTCTGCAGGATGTTTGAATGGCTTTCATTTGTTGTTGCCAGTATCCTGACATCAATAGGAATGTCGGAAAGACCTCCGACTCTTCTTACATACCCTTCCTGAAGTACTCTCAGAAGCTTGGCCTGGAGCTGCTGGCCCATGGAGTTTATTTCATCCAGCAGCAGCGTGCCGCCGTTTGCCTGTTCAAACAGGCCAGGCCTGTTTATTGCGCCGGTGAAGCTTCCTTTCACTGTTCCGAAAAGTATCCCTTCAAGCAGAGACTCAGGCAGAGCCGCACAATTCTGCGCTATAAACGGCTTGTGCTTTCTGCTGCTCTCATTGTGTATGCTCTGCGCAAAAAGCTCCTTCCCCGTACCTGTTTCACCGTATATTAATACCGTAGAGGAGGACAGAGCCGCCTTTCTTGCTATTTCAATGGTGCTATGGAATTTCTCATCCTCTCCGATCAGGTTCCTGAAGGTGTAGCCTTTAAGGTTCTTATCATCGATATCCTTGCTTGCCAGCTCCTGCTGCAGGTATACCAGCTTATCGGAAAGCTCCTTTTCCTTCGTGATATTCTTTGCCATTTCCAATGCCCCATGCTTTCCCGGAGCGATCATAATGGGTATAGTACTGTTTACTGTATTTATTTGTTTTCCTTTGTTGTTCAAATATGTCTGAGAACGGTTATATATAGGCTTGCCGGTTTTGAGCACCGTAAGCATGGTGCTGGTTTCCGGAGTCAGGCTCGGGAAAATATCCAGTATGCTTTTGCCCATGACCTCGTTGACATCCAACCCCTCCAGATCGGCCATAGCCTCATTGTAGATGATGGTCCTGCCTGTCTCATCAACTACATTTATCCCGATATCTATATTCTTTAATATGGTGTCGATAATTGACTTGTAAATCAGATTCATCGTCATATGATTACCTCACTGAATGAAAAAGATATGGCCAATGATATTCATATTGGACATATCTTTATTATAGCAATTATATTATTGGATGGGCAATAGGCAATGGGTAATGGGTAATGATTCCGGGTATTCCTGACAGATCCCGTTGCGCATTACGCGTTTCGGGTTGCGCGGATTTGAGCAACCCTTCGAAGCCTGTACGGGCGATTCATGAATCGCCCCTACTTAAATTCCGGATACAATGGATACTTGCTGCACAGCGTTTTTACCCTGCTGCTGCATTCTGCCTTTGAATCCGGCTTTGTAATAGCCAGGGCGATTATGTCCGCTATCTCCTTCATGTCCTCTTCCTTGAAGCCTCTTGTAGTCACAGCAGCCGTACCTACCCTCAGTCCGCTGGTTATGAAAGGACTCTGGGGATCAAGGGGAATTGTATTCTTATTAGTAGTTATTCCTATATCATCGAGGAGATGCTCTGCATCCTTACCGGTTATATTCTTGTTTCTAAGATCAAGCAGCATAAGGTGATTATCTGTTCCGCCCGAAACTATATCAATCCCATTTGCTATTAATGCATCAGCCAGTACAGCAGCATTCTTCAGTACCTGTTTGATGTATACCTTGAATTCATCACTCATAGCTTCCTTGAAGCATACCGCCTTTGCTGCAATGGTATGCATCAGCGGTCCCCCCTGCATTCCCGGGAAAATAGACTTGTCTATCGCCTTTGCATATTCCTGTTTGCAGAGTATCGCTCCACCTCTTGGCCCCCTTAAGGTCTTATGGGTCGTTGTAGTCACAAAATCCGCATAGGGCACCGGGCTTTGATGCAGTCCCACAGCAACAATACCGGCAATATGTGCCATATCCACCATCAGAAGCGCTCCTACCTCGTCTGCTATATCTTTAAAGGCTTTGAAGTCTATAGCTCTTGCATACGCACTTGCACCTGCCACAATGAGCTTTGGCTTGCTTTCCTTAGCTATTGCCCTGACATTATCATAATCGATCCTGCCTGTGCTTTCAGAAACTCCATAATGAATGAATTTATAATACTTTCCTGAGATATTTACAGGACTTCCATGGGTAAGGTGCCCTCCATGGGACAGGTTCATTCCCATAACAACATCTCCAGGCTCAAGTACTGTAAAATATACTGCTTCATTTGCACTGGAACCGGAATGTGGCTGAACATTTGCGTGTTCTGCTCCAAACAGAGCTTTCATTCTATCTCTGGCAATATTCTCAACTATATCGACATATTCGCAGCCTCCATAGTACCTTTTGCCAGGGTATCCTTCGGCATATTTGTTCGTGAGCACTGTACCAAGAGCTTCCATTACAGCAGGAGATACGAAATTTTCCGAGGCTATAAGCTCTATCTTGTCTCTTTCCCTGTCTAGTTCCTTTAAAATCGCTTCAGCAATTTCTCCGTCAAAGGTTTTGATAGTATCAAGTTTCATATGTTTTTCCTCCTGTTTTATTATATATATAGTATTATCCCTTAATATGTGACCGCTTAATAATCGATTAGAATTAATCATAACATAGAAACATATACCAATAAAGCCATACTGTCACTTTACTACATTACATTTCCTAATATAAATATTAGAAGCACTTATAATTGCTCATAAGTGCTTCTGATATTTATATATGCTTTTTTAACATATCGTCAAATATCTGTTTGGGTCTTGCACCAATTACTCCATCCACCTTACTTCCATTGTTGAACAGAAATACCGATGGTATGCTCATAATGTCATACTTGCCTGCAAGCTCAGGGTTTTCGTCAACGTTTACCTTTGCTATCTCAAGCTTTCCTTCGTATTCATCAGCCAACTGGTCGATGACCGGAGCCACCATCCTGCACGGACCGCACCATGCTGCCCAGAAGTCTACCAATACTGGCTTGTTTGCCTTTAACACTTCATTATCAAAATTTTTCTGATTAACTATTTTTATATTCTTACTCACTAATAAATACTCCTTTCAAAAATCAGCTGCATTTTTAATTAACATTCAGCTTCACGACATATTTTTATTTTATCCATTTAGATAATTAATAAATTACTAAACCAATTCATAGATGCCGTTAAATACTGTCTTTTGTCTTAATTCCTACTATGACCGGCTTAAATTTCCTTAATTTTTTGATTGACTCTTCCTTATACCGTATGACTGCATAAGAGGCGGCTAATGCAACGAGACCCAGTATTGCGCCCAGTGCCTGGGCAGTGCTGTCGTTCAGACCAAGAGCCAGCATACCGTAATATCCCCCGAATATTCCGGCAATCAATGCTATAAGCGGAAATCCATAAGCAATAAGCATCGCGGTCATGAAATTCATGTTTTCAAGATCTATTTCCACTTCATCACCGACCTGGGCTCCCACACTGTTGTCTGCCGTCATCATCATCTCAAGCTTTTCCCTTCCCACCTGACAGGCTCCGCACTCTCCACAGGCTGTGCCTCTCCTGATCATGATCGTTGCCTGGTCCTCTTCCACTTTTATTACTTTCCCTATTTCTTTCATCTTCCTGAATCATCCCTTTTACTTCACGTATTTTACAATTGTTTCAATTACTTCTTCAATGCTTTCATCACTTTTATTACTCTTAAGGGATTCTTTGAGGCACTCCTTGATGTATCTATCCATAATGAGTCCCCCAACCCGGTTTATTGCAGACCTGATGGCAGAAATCTGGACCATTATGTCTCCGCAGCATTTGTCTTCCTCTATCATTTTTTGTATTCCTTTAGCCTGTCCCTCAATCTTCTTCATCCGGTTAAGTATATCGTCTTTACTGACTTCCTTGTTATCCAATTCATCCCCTCCTATACCCCGTACCGGTATATTTTCATTATATTACATCATTCTATTTTGTCAATAGGTATATTTAATAATTTTAATTTTTTATTGACCCTTATGCCACGTGCTCCGTGACTCGTGCTTAAGCAAAGTCTTCGAAGCTCCGCTTACAGCCCGTGGCCCGCGGCAAACTCCAGAGCCCTACTTCAGCCCTAATATATCCCTTACCACAGCTGATGCAATTGCAAGGCCGGCTGCTGATGGAACAAAGGATACGCTTCCGGGGATCTGCCTCCGTTTTGTACAGTTGGCCGTTTCCTTATTGCTGCATATGCAATTTGTCTTGCAATCTGCCACATCCTTCATAGGGGTAATGATCTCCTCCTTCGAGTATACCACCTTCAGCTTCTTCACTCCTCTTTTTCTGAGCTCGTACCGCATGACCTTTGCTAGAGGACATACTGAGGTTTTATATATATCCGTGATCTCAAGCTTGGTCGGATCGAGCTTGTTGCCAGCTCCCATACAGCTTATCACCGCTATGTTCATATCTATACACTTCATTATAAGGCTTATCTTAGAGCTTACCATATCAATAGCGTCAACCACATAATCATATCCTGGCCTGAGCAGCGTATCGGAGGTTTCTTCATTATAAAGCTCCTTGTGTATGATTATATCTGCATTAGGGTTTATCTCCAGCAGTCTCTCCTTCATTGCCTCTACCTTCGGTCTGCCGACAGTCTTTCTTGTTGCATGGATCTGCCTGTTGATATTGGTAAGGCAAATATCATCATAATCTACGAGCACCAGCCTGCCAATACCACATCTGCATAATGCCTCGGCCGTGTATGAGCCTACTCCCCCGATACCGAAGATTGCGACTGTGCTTTTTGCCAGCTTCTCTATTCCCTCTTTCCCGATCAAAAGCTCTGTTCTGGAAAACTGATTCATAAAATACCTCCAAAAAGCCCTGCTCTGCCCTTTTTAATTTACGGCAGAGCAGGTTCGTGTCAAGCTATATCATATTATCATAATTATTCTTTTACTGTGATATGCAGCTCCTCCAACTGCTTCGGATCCGCAGGGGAAGGAGCATTGGTCATGAGACAGCTTGCTGTCTGTGTTTTGGGGAATGCAATTACGTCTTTTATGTTGTCTGTACCAGTAAACAGCATTACTATTCTGTCAAGGCCAAAAGCTAGTCCTCCATGAGGAGGTGTGCCGTATTTGAAAGCCTCCAGCAGATATCCGAATTTGCTCCATGCCTGTTCCTTACTGAAGCCCAGGAGACCGAACATCTTTTCCTGAAGCTCCTGCCTGTGTATCCTTATACTTCCTCCTCCAAGCTCATAGCCGTTCAATACACAGTCATAAGCCTTTGCCCTGACCTTAAGCGGATCAGTGTCCAGAAGCTCCAGGTCATCATCCATCGGGCATGTAAATGGGTGATGCATTGCCACATACCTGTTTTCTTCCTCATCGAAGTCAAGCAGCGGGAACTCTGTTACCCATAAAAGGTCAAACCTGCTGTTGTCAACAAGTCCAAAACGTTTTGCCAGCTCCAGCCTCAGCTGTCCCAGGGAATCATAAACAACCTTTGCTTTATCTGAGACAATAAATATTATATCTCCTAGTTTTCCACCGGTTCTTTCAATTATTCCGTTCAGCTCCTCTTCCTTTAGGAACTTGGCTATCGGTGATTTTACACCTTCAGAAGTTATATTTATCCATGCAAGGCCTTTTGCCCTGTAGGTTTTTACAAACTCACCGAGACTGTCTATCTCTTTGCGGCTGAGCTTTTCTCCAAGTCCTTCGGCGTTAATCGCCTTTACCATTCCGCCATTTGCGAGGGTGTCTGCAAATACCTTGAACTCCGAATTTGCAACCACATCCCCTATTTCCTTAAGCTCCAAGCCGAACCTTGTATCCGGCTTGTCTGAACCGTACCGCTCCATTGCTTCCTTGTATGTCAGTATCTTAAAGGGGGTCTGGATCTCAACATCAAGCACCTGCTTAAATAAAGTCTTGAGCAGGCCTTCATTTATTTCCATAACATCTTCCTTCTCCACAAAGGACAGTTCCATATCAATCTGAGTGAACTCCGGCTGTCTGTCTGCTCTCAGGTCTTCATCCCTGAAGCACTTTGCGATCTGGAAGTATCTGTCGAAGCCGGCAACCATAAGTATCTGCTTGAACAGCTGTGGAGATTGTGGCAGCGCAAAGAAATTTCCCGGCTGAACACGGCTTGGCACCAGATAGTCTCTTGCACCTTCAGGAGAAGTTTTTATGAGTATTGGGGTCTCCACTTCAATAAAGCCGTTCTGATCCATATAATCCCTTACTACCTTGGCAATCCTGTGCCTGGTGAACAGCATCTTCTGCATGGAAGGGCGTCTCAAGTCCAGATATCTGTATTTCAACCTGAGCTGCTCAGATACGTTAAGCTCATCCTCTATGTATATAGGTGTTGTCTCAGCCTTGCTTAGTATTTCAAGACTGCTTACGGCAATTTCAATATAGCCTGTTGGCATTTTTGTGTTTATTGCACCTTCTCCACGGCGTACGACTTCACCCTTCACAACAAGTACAAATTCACTTCTTACCTTAAAAGCTTCCTGAAAAACCTCAGGCACTGTATCCTTGTTAACAGTACATTGCACTATACCGCTTCTGTCCCTCAGATCTATGAAAATAAGCCCTCCAAGATCCCTTCTTTTCTGAACCCAGCCTGTAAGAGTCACCTTTCCTCCCAGGTTATCAAGGCTCAGTTCACCACACATGTGTGTTCTGTTTATTCTTGCCATATTAATCCGCCTCCTAAATTTGGTAAAATACAAAAACCTCCCGTCCCTGACATATTGTCAGGGACGGGAGGTATAATCCCGCGGTGCCACCCTGTTTGGATAATCCATCTTTTTTCTTTAACGCAGAATTACGCAGCTGCCTATCTTTATGATACAGTTTCAGCGGCTGGGACTCCCGGGTGTCCTTCAACATTCTGTACTATAAGGATACTTGCAGTCACGACGCTCTCAGCGCCGGATATCCTCTCCCTGTTTAGCTTCAAATGTCTACTTTCCCGTTCAAAGCCATATACTTTTATTTGGTATATTATTGTAATATTATAATATCGTGTTACACCTATGTCAATAGGTTTTCCACAGTTGTTCCAAAATATCTATCTTATTGTCTATCATTTCATTAATCTTCTCAATATATAGCTTTACATCCTTTATATTATGCTGCCGCTCTATCCTGTTCCCGCTGTTTATCACTATCTTGGTCACAGCATCTGCGCCGAAAGCAACAATTGTTTGTTTCTCTTCCATAATCTGCATGTTATAAATACATTCATGTCCTTTCTTTGAAAATCCTATATTCTCAAGATTCTGCAGCATGTGCTTCTGCCTGTATAAATAATACGGGTGCAGACCCATTTCCCGGAGACAGGCTTTGGCATACTCCATCATTTCCGATACATGCTCATCATCAGCAGCAGCTGTATTCCATGAACCTTCATTGTATATGGAGGCTCTTTTTATTGCCATTGTGTGTACCGTGACATTCTCCGGCTCAAGCTTTTTTATTTCCGACAGTGTAAAAGCCAGCTGCTCCAGACCTTCACCGGGAAGTCCAAGTATCAGGTCGGCATTTATATTGCTGAAGCCTGCATTTCTTGCCTGTCTGAAGCTATCTGCCACCTGTCCGGCAGCATGTGCCCTCCCTATGCATTTCAAAGTCTCATCATTCATGGTCTGCGGATTGATGCTTATTCTGCTTACATTGTTTTGGTGCAGTACTTTTAGCTTCTCCTCAGTTATTGAATCCGGTCTTCCTGCTTCACAGGTAAATTCAGTGAAATCCTCCCCAAAGCTTTGAACCGTACATTTCAAAAGTCTGTCAAGCTGCTCGGCTTCAAGTGCTGTGGGTGTGCCTCCGCCTATGTATATGGACTGTACCCTGCAGCCCTTACTGTCCAGATACTCTGCTACATTTTGCATTTCCTTCATCAGGCTTTCCAGATATGGCTCAACATAAGCACCGTATTTACTTATAGAATTGGAGGTGAATGAACAGTAGTGACACCTGCTGGGACAGAAGGGTATCCCTATGTATATACTTACCACCCTGTCATCAAAAGGATATATGAAAGGCCTTTCAATGCCCGCTATTTCCAGCGCCAGCAGTGCCCTGTCCACACTCATGAGATAATCCCCCATAAGCCTGCCTGCAATATTTTCCGTTGGAATCCCTTTATCCATAAGCTCATGAACGATTTTCACAGGCCTTATTCCTGTAAGTATGCCCCACGGAAATTCCTTTTCGAATACTGCGGATAATAGCTTGTACATGGACTTTTTGACCAGCCGCTTTAAAGCCTTTATATCCGTTGGCTCTACGTCGTCTTCCATTACCGCTTCCTCAAGCCTTTGCTTATCCCTGTATTTTGAGATGCATTTGCCGCTTCTCCCAGAAAGCTCCAGACTGCTTGTGACAAGCACATCCTTCTCCTGCAAAAAGCTTTGGCTGTTCGCCAAAGCTCTCTCTACTTTTTCTATTTCGCACTTTCCGAAGTACATTCTTATTATATCTGCCGCCTCATTGTAGAAGTCATGGTTTTCCAGTACGATTCCAATCATAGCTTCCCCTAAATCATATCATTGAAAATTTGTTTCTTTATATCAGAAACATGATTTGATGTTATGCCGATCTCCTCTGCTATTTCATAATCCTCCATGCCCGATTCTATCATGTCAATAAGCTCGCCATATTCCTGATGCAGCTTGTTTTTATGCTTTTCTGCCATAAGTTTCTTTGAAGACTTATTCATGAAAAAACCTCCCATATGTTTTGCACAAACATTTTTAATATATTTAGAATGTGCAAAACATATGGTTCTATTCCAAAAAGGGGTTCCGTTTTTTTTCAATCAGTATTTTTGAGGATGGACCATGTCCGGGATATACTGCCGTATCATCCGGCAAAACCAGAAGCTTGTTTTTTATCGATGCAATAAGCTCTTCAAATGAGCCTCCCGTCAGATCAGTCCTGCCGATGGAGCATGCGAACAATGTATCTCCTGAAAACAGGCTGCCCTCACAATATATGCAAATCCCCCCCCTGGAGTGTCCGGGTGTATGGATGACAGCAAGCTTTGTATCACCAAGCTCCAGGACATCCCCATCCTTCAGAAGCCTGTCTGCCCTCATCTCTACAGGCGGATAGCCCATTTCAACAGTAAGATTCATTCTGCTGCTCAGGAGCATTTCATGATCCCCGCTGTGTATGCATACTATGGCACCGGTGTAATCTGAAAGTTCTCTCAGAGCACCAATATGATCTCCATGTCCGTGAGTCAGAATGATATACCGGACCTTCAATCCATTGGCTTCAATATAGCTTTTTATTTCCGGAAAATCTCCTCCGGGATCTATAACTGCCGTTTCTTTTGTCTTTTCATCCTGCAAAATATAGCAATTCGCCTGATATATTCCTAAAGGAAGTCTTTTAAACTCCATATATTCATCTCCTCAAATCTATATAAGCTTTTCACTGTCTACTATAACAGTCACAGGACCGTCATTTTCAATATTCACCTTCATGTATGCCTGGAAGGTTCCTGTTTTTGTCTTTACGCCCATTTCTCCGCACTTCTTTACCAGTTCCAAATACAGCTCTTCCGCCTTTTCCGGCCTTGCGGCACTCATGAAATTGGGCCTTCTGCCCTTCCTGCAATCTCCATACAATGTAAACTGTGAAACTACCAGAAGCTCACCCTTTATATCCAGCAGGGAAAGATTCATTTTCTCAGCTTCATCCTCAAATATCCTCAGATTCACTATCTTGTCGGCCATATACAGCACATCCTCCGCCGTGTCCTTCTCGCTTACGCCAAGCAGAACGACAAAGCCCTTGCCAATGCTCCCGACAATATTTCCATCAACAGTGACACTTCCACTGTTAACCCTCTGTATAACTGCGCGCATATTATTCCTCCTGTATTCCTCTAAAGTATCGTTACGCGTTTCGAGTTTCACGCTACGAGATTAAGCATATCTTCGAAGCACTGCCCTAACTCTCGCATCTCGTATCTCGAATCTCGAATCTGACGCCCTTCGGGCGTCATTGCTTCGCCCTGAATACGTCCATTACGCCTTCTATTTTTCTGAATTTCCTTATCAGCTTATTAAGTTGTTCTATATCGTTTATTTCCAATATGAAATTTATAATAGCCATTTTATCCTTTGTTGTCCTTGAATGGAAGGCGCTGATGTTTACCTTGTTTTCATCTATAATGCTGGTTATCTCTGCAAGCAGTCCCTTTCTATCGGTCGCTCTGACCTCCACATCGGCATTATAGGATACTTTAGTCTGCGTATTCCATTCTACCTCTATGAATCTTTCCTCTTCGTTCATCAGGTCGGCTACATTCGGACAATCCTTCTGGTGCACCGACACTCCTCTGCCTTTTGTGATGTAGCCTACTATCTCATCGCCAGGCACCGGATTACAGCATTTTGAGAACCTTATCATAATATTCTCAACGCCCTTTACCCTTACCCCTGTACTATTATGCCTTGCCTTTCTTTCCTGGGCTTTTTCAACCTGACGCTCAATACTTTCCTCTTCACGCTCTTCAAGCTTCTGGGTCTTTCTGAATTCTTCCTTGAGCTTGGTTATTACCTGATTTGGGGTCAGGCCTCCATAGCCAAGGGAAGAATACATATCATCAACACTGTGGAGGCTGAATTTTTTGGAGATGCTCTCCATCCATTCGGCTCTTACCAGCTGTGTAGCTGTATAGCCATGCCTGCGTATCTCTTTCTCCAGAAGTTCTTTTCCCTTTTGAATATTCTCTTCTCTTTTTTCCTTTTTAAACCACTGTCTTATTTTATTTTTAGCCTGTGAGCTTTTTACGATCTTCAGCCAGTCCCGGCTCGGTCCATTTGCGACAGCGGAGGTTATAACCTCCACGATATCCCCGTTCTGTAGCTTGTAATCCAAAGGTACTATTCTTCCGTTTATTTTAGCCCCTATACACCTGTTACCGATCTGACTGTGTATCTTATATGCAAAATCAATAGGGGTTGAATCAACGGGTAAATCAACAACGTCGCCTTTTGGTGTGAATACATATACCTCATCGGTAAATAAATCCACCTTCAAGGTTTCCATAAACTCTCTGGTGTCTTTGATCTCGTTCTGCCATTCAAGCATCTGCCTCAGCCACTTCAGCTTCTCATCAAACTCTGATTGTGAGGTCTTACCCTCCTTGTACTTCCAATGCGCTGCTATACCTATTTCAGATGTCTTATGCATCTCCCAGGTTCTTATCTGCACTTCAAAGGGCTGTCCATCCGAGCCAAGGAGCGTAGTATGAAGAGACTGGTACATATTAGGCTTGGGCATTGCCACATAATCCTTGAATCTTCCGGGTATGGGCTTCCACAGGGTATGAACTATACCCAGCACTCCATAGCAATCCTTTACAGTATCTACAATTATCCTTACTGCAGTAAGGTCGAATATCTGCTCAAAGCTCTTATTCTGATAGTACATTTTCCTGTATATACTATAGAAGCTTTTGGGTCTTCCCTCTATATGGGCTTCTATCCCGACTTCCTTGAACTTCTCCTTTAATATCTGAATAACATGGTTGATTTCATCCTCGCGTTCTTTTCTCTTTTTGGCAACCTTGTCCACCAGCTCATAGTAATCCTTAGGTTCAAGGTATCTTAGCGCCAGGTCCTCCATCTCCCATTTTATCTTGGATATACCCAGTCTGTGAGCTATAGGAGCGTATATCTCCATTGTCTCCTTGGCCTTTTCCCTCTGCTTTTCCGGAGGCATATATTTAAGGGTGCGCATGTTGTGCAGCCTGTCTGCAAGCTTTATAAGCACCACTCTGATATCCTTTGCCATGGCTATAAACATTTTTCTGAGGCTTTCAGCCTGCTGCTCCTCTTTCGTCTTGTACTCGAGCTTCCCTAATTTTGTCACTCCATCTACAAGCATTGCTATCTCCTCACCAAAAAGGTTCCTGCAGTCCTCATAGGTACATTTGGTATCCTCTATGACATCATGGAGTATACTGGCAGCTATTGTGACATTGTCCATATTCAATTCAGCCAAAATTTTGGCCACTTCAAGAGGATGTATAATGTAATCCTCCCCGGAAACCCGCTTTTGTCCATCATGGGCTTTTACGGCATAATTATAAGCCCTCTCAACGATTTCCGCATCATTGGCAGGGTTATATCTTCTGATAATATCCATTAATTCCTGTAACATAAATAACACCAACTTTTAGAACGCTATTGCACTGCATATTATAAATAATACTCAAAAAAGCTGGTTGTACCAGCTTTGATTTAATTACATCTATTTTAGTATATTTATCTACATTTTTCAAACATTAAATTTGACATTTATCGCTTATAATAATTAATATTTGATAATTGAACTTACATTGTAACCTTTCAGATTATCTCTTCCGTTCAAAAATTCCAGCTCAATGAGGAAACCTACATGCACCACTACTCCTCCAAGCTGTTCCACCAGCTTCACAGCAGAAAGGATGGTGCCTCCTGTTGCAAGAAGATCATCAACCACAGCAACTCTTGCCCCTTTTTTTATTGCATCCCTGTGGATTTCCAAAGCATCCTTTCCATATTCCAGCTCATACTCGTAGCGGACTGTCTCTGCCGGAAGCTTGCCTGGCTTCCTTACAGGAACAAAACCTACTCCAAGCTCATATGCCACAGGCGCTCCAAATATGAATCCCCTGGCTTCCGGCCCTACTACCAGGTCAACCTTCAATTCCCTGAGCTTATCTGCGATGGATTTTACAGCATATCTGAAAGCATCCCCTTCCTTGAGCAGTGTTGTCACATCCTTGAAGCTGATGCCTTCCTTCGGAAAATCCTCAATTGTCCTTATATACTTTTCCATATCCATAAGTAGTACCCCCATCTTTTATTTTGTAAGCCTGATATCCTTGATATTAAGCTGCACACTATCCTGGTTGTTCCACGTGTTATTCTCAACACTACATATTATATCAATTTTTTTGCTTATTGATAATACTTTTTGCATACTGCCCAAATTAAAAGCTATGCATTTTATTTCATTTACTCCGTCATAGACCATAAGTGAAAGATGTTTGAGCTCGTTACCGACTGCCCTGGAAGATAAAACCTTCAGTCCCCTGTATACAAAAAGTGGGCTGGGATTGCCTGTTCCATAGGGTTCCAGCAGTTTGAGCTGACTTATGGTGTCCAACGTGATATCCTTAGGCACAAGCCTGTAGTCTACCAGAATTTCAGGAAGAGGTCTGTCCTTTCCCATCACACTATCAACTTCAAGGGTCATACGTTTCCGCAGCTCATCAACTCTTTCAGCCTTTATAGTGAAGCCTGCAGCCATCTCATGCCCCCCATACTTTTCGAAAAGCTCACCATGCCTTGACATGGCTTCGAAAATATTAAAACCGGGAATACTTCTGGCAGAACCCTTACACAGCTCTCCGTCCTTCGACATAATGAATGTTGGAAGATGGAATCTGTCAACCAGTCTTGACGCCACAATCCCAATAACTCCTATATGCCAGGCCTCATCGCAGAGAACCAGAACTCTATCCTTCATAATATCGACTGTTTTTTCGATTATTGCAGCTGCACTGTTTAATATATCATTTTCTATTGCCTGCCGTTCCCTGTTGTCCGAATCCAGTTTTCTGGCTATTTCCATAGCTCTGGCAGCATTGTCAGTCAACAGAAGCTCTACACATTCCGTCGCTTCTGCAATTCTGCCGGCGGCATTTATTCTAGGGGCAAGCATGAAAGCGATATTATATGTATTAAGCTCTTTACCGCTTAAGCCGCACACAGCCAAAAGTGCTTTTATTCCTTCATTTTTTGTATCTTTTATTTTCAGTAAGCCGTATTTCACTATTATACGGTTTTCATCCAAAAGCGGCACCACATCAGCTACCGTACCAATTAAAACAATGTCCAGAAGCTCCTCTGCAAAAGCCTTGCTGCCAGCTCTTTCAAGCAGTACGCTTATCAGCTTGAAAGCAACTCCTACGCCTGCAAGACCCTTATGGGGATAGCTGCAGTCACACTGATGAGGATTGATAATACAGTAAGCCTCAGGCAATTCCCCCTCACATTCATGATGATCCGTTACTATTACCTCCATATCGAGGCTTTTTGCATAATCGATCACCTCATTGGACCTGATCCCACAGTCTACAGTAACTATAAGCTTTACTCCAAGCTCCCTGATCCTGTTCATGGAGCCCTTGCTCAATCCATAGCCCTCTTCTATCCTGTTCGGTATGTAATACACTGCATCGGCGCCGAGTTTCTTTATTGCTCTTATCATGATCGCAGTCGAAGTAATCCCATCAACATCATAGTCACCATAAACACATATTTTATCTTTGCATCTGACTGCCTTTTCTATTCGCTTTACTGCCTTATCCATCCCTTTTAACAGATATGGGTCATGAAGAGATTCAAGGCCTGTGTTCAGGAAAGCCCTAACCTTCGGAACGGTATCAATACCCCTGTTGATCATAATCCTTGCCATTAACTCGGATATCTGAAACTCATCTATTATATGCTCAAGGTTTTCCATGCTTTTATCATATGTTGTCCATCTTTTGTTCAATATTTCATCACATACCTATCCAAACATTTTTTTGTTATTGCTGCTGTTCATCGACTTTGCTTTGATCATCAACTGCCGGAAGTATTTCCTGAACAGTCTTTTCTTTTTCAGAATCACATTTCTTAAGCTCTTCCTTCAGTCTTTTATTTTCTCCCGACAGATCCATAAGCTTGAGCTTGTATTTAATAGTCCGTGCTATGTCAAAAGGCAACATTATAAGTACTCCGAAAAGCGCAGAGCATAGAATTATTACAGCCTGTGACATGCTCACTTTATACCACAGCAAATTGACCACGACCACACCTGCATTCTGTACTGCAAAAAAAGCGATAAGGATGGATATAATCATCGAAATGACTATAATAAACTGCATATCAAAACCTCCCTTAATATTAACTGGACAGTCGATCCCGACAATACTAATATATAGCTTTTTACCATATACTTCAACTGTTTTATATCCGCATAAAAAATTTAAGGTAACAGTTAAACACCGTTACCTTAAAATCCATTCTTAATGAGCTCCTTTAAGAACGTGCTTCCTGTCAAGCACCACCCAGAGGGGGCTCGCAATAAATATCGAAGAGTATGTACCGCTAATTATACCTACTACCAGGGGCAGAGCAAAATCTTTTATTGCCGGTACCCCGAGAATATATAAGGCTAATATTGTAAGCAATGTGGTAAGTGATGTATTTATAGATCTTGCCATAGTCTCCGAGATACTGTTGTTTACAAGGCTGTTATGTTCTACCTTCTTCATGTGCCTTTTGTTTTCTCTGATCCTATCGAATACGACTATTGTATCGTTGATCGAATAACCTACTATTGTCAGTATGGCAGCGATAAAGCTTGCGTTGATGGCAATCTGTGCTATTGAATAAACTACCAGCATTATCATTACATCATGCACCAGTGCAAGGATGGCTGCGACCCCGAACCTCCATTCAAACCTGAAGGAAACATATATAAGTATTCCCACGTTTGCCAACAGCAGTGCCAGCAGTGCCTGCCTTGTAAGCTCACTGCCTATGGTAGCTCCTATTGTTTCAAACTGGATATTTGTCTGCTGTATGCCGAACTTATCCTGAAAAGCCTTTACTACCTCACCTTGCTGTGCAACAGTCAAGGCTACCTTAGTCTTAATAAGGGCTATATCCCTGTTCTGTCCGGCGTATGTTACAATCGCTTCCTTATCAAACTTATCAGATATGTTTCTGATGTCGGCTATTTCAAAGCTCTTGCCTATATTCGCCTGTATTGACGAACCTCCGGTGAAGTCAATGCCGAAATTCAGACCGTTTATTAGAATGAATATCAATCCAATTGCAATTACTACTCCCGAAATTCCAAACCACATCTTACTGTATTTCATAAAATCTCTTATTTTCATCGGGCTTCCCTCCTATAGACCAAATAACTTCAAGTTCTTGACAAGGTTGCTTGAAACCAAGAGCTTGAGCAGGTATCTTGTAATAACAATTGCAGTAAACATACTCGAAAGTATACCTATAGACAGTGTTACTGCGAAGCCCTTTATTGGACCTGTCCCGAAGTAGAACAGGACTCCTGCAGCTATAAGAGTGGTTACGTTTGAGTCCAGGATCGTAAGAAACGCTCTTCTGAAACCCGAGTCAATTGCCGCTCTCAGGGTCTTGCCCAGACGCACTTCTTCTTTTATCCTCTCAAATATAATTACATTTGCATCAACTGCCATACCTATTGAAAGTATTATACCTGCAATACCAGGCAACGTAAGTGTGGCTTTTATGCCGGCAAGTACCGTAAGCACTATCAGCGTATAAAGTACTAAAGCTATATCGGAAACCAGACCCGGAAGTCTGTAATATACCAGCATGAATAATAATACAAGCAATATGCCTATCTGTCCGGCTGAAATACTCTGTTCAAAGGAGTTTGCTCCAAGCTGAGGTCCGACTGCCGTTACCGAGAGAGTCTCCATTTCAACAGGAAGTGCCCCGGCTCTGATAAGCGTTGCCAGGTCTCCTGCTTCTTCCATTGTTGCAGAACCAGTGATTATTCCCTTTCCGTCAGGAATCACACTCTGCACTGTCGGAAGGGATATGGGCTGCTTGTCAAGGTAAATACCTATAATCTTACCGATGTTTCTTTCAGTGGCAGCGGCAAACTTCTTCGCACCCTCAGGTGAAAGCTCGAAGGATACTACCGGTGCTTCCCCTACTCCATTGCTGCTGGGCGCACGTTCTGCCTGCGCCTGTTTTATATCATTACCGGTCAATATGACCTGCTGTGTTTCTTCTTCGATGAATTCAAGCTGTGCTGTCTGTCCTATCAAGTCAAGAGCTCTTTGGGGATCCTGTATTTCCGGAAGCTGCACCTCTATCCTGTCATCTCCCACTCTTGTGATAACAGGCTCCGTTACTCCCAGAGCATCAATACGTTCTCTTATCGTTGCAACTGCTCTTGCCATCTTCTCATCATTTATCGGATCATTGGGATTATCCTTTGCCTGCAGAAGCACTGTTGCTCCGCCTCTTAGATCGAGACCAAGCTTTATAAGGTTCTTGACGGGTAGGATTTCGTATTTCCCTATATTAAGTCCATAGACTGCTATGTACGCAAAAAATGAAATTAATAAAATTATTGCAAGAAACACTACTAGGCTTTTTGACTTCATTTGTTAACTCCCCCTTATTTAATTTCACAATGGTTATTATATAACTTTTACAAATCTTAGTCAATGTGGAAGGAACATTGCCTTGCATATGTATTATTTACTGTTTTCTCTATTCTATCCCCTCAGCATGCTCTTTTGAAAGCTTTATATATCCAAGTACCGATTTCCTTATCCCTTCTATCTCCTCAGGAGTCAGCTCTCTTACTACCTTTGCGGGACTCCCCATTACCAACACCCCTGAAGGAATGGTCTTGCCGGAGGTAAGCAGTGAATTCGCACCGACTATAACGTTGTCTCCTATAGTCGCTCCATCGAGTATGGTCGCTCCCATCCCTATAAGGCAGTTCTTACCTATTATGCAGCCATGAATGATCGCATTGTGCCCCACTGTGACATTTCCTTCTATAATGGTTGGATAATCATGATCACAGTGAACAATACTGCCGTCCTGAATGTTTGTACCTCTTCCGATCCTTATTTCGTTGATGTCTGCTCTGAGGACAGCATTATACCAGATGCTGCAGTCTTCACCTATGAAGCACCTGCCGATAACAGTACTGTTTTCCGCTATGAAAACATCTTTTTCAATATTGGGCTTGTAATGCTTGTATGCTTTTATCATAATATCCTCCGTTAAATGTTTTAAAGCAGTAACATATAGGTATGCTTTGAAGCCTTCCTACATATTACTGCCTATGTACAGAATTGCTATAAATATTATTAACTTATAGTGAGTTCTTATGCAGAATTGATGGTTTTACTCTGCTGTTCTCAACATTTTCGCATTTCTGGTTAGCTACTGTACAGGAAGTCTTGCATGCTGACTGGCACGAGTTCTGGCATTCGCCGCAGCCGCCATTCTTAGCACTTTCGCACAATGATCTGCTGTTTATAGTTCTGATATGTCTCATTTAGTTTCCTCCTCCAATGTTTTATCACGTTAAGATTATATCATATTAGTGATTTTTGGAAAAGTAAAATCTGATATTAATTGAGGTTTACGCCAATTATTCCTCCGATCAATCCAACTGAGCTGCCCATAAGCATTTTAGCCGCAAAGTACTTGTCAAGGCTGAAGCTCTGACCAAAGCCCATGTTCAAAGGCACCAGCATCAGCATGAATACAAACCCCAGGACTATACCAAACAGCCATCCCCTCCTGGCTATTTTCTTTCCTCCGAAGATACTTGATACTACGATGCTTAAAATCATAATGATCTGCACAGTAATGTTCATTGAAGAATCACTCATACTGGTAAACGACAGTATGAGTGCATATAGTATTATCAGAACAAAAGATGTTGCAAAGCATATTCCCAATGATTTCAAGAATATCCCATATATATTAATCCCTTTTTCTTCTGCAGTTGATTTCTTTGCAAAGTTATTCAGCTTCCTCATTCAATATGACCCCCTATAGCATATTTGTATTTATAAGGTTTGTTCCCTATAAATCTATTCGCCATAGGGGGCATTTATTCGTGTACAAAAAAAGTAACTTGAATCCAAGTTACTTTTCTTCCTTCCCATCTGCGATTACTTTACCTATTGCCCATCTTGCAACCCTGAGCTTTACCTTATCTGATCCTACTTCTATTGTAAGTATATCATCCTTTGCATTAACAACCTTGCCGTATATTCCACCTATTGTTACGACTTCCGTACCTTCCTGAACGCTCTTTCTCATTGCCTGAGTTGCTTTCTCACGCTTCTGCTGTGGTCTTATCAGAAAAAAGTAAAAAGCTCCGATAACAACTATGTAAGGCAGAATCCAACCTAAAGAATTCAACTGATTCACTCTGCATATTCCTCCTTTTTATCTTTTGAGTAGTGAAAGGATATTTACATCCCAGCATAATTAGTATTCAATATATAAGTCAAAAATCCTCCCTGATATTTATTATTTGACCAATTATATTTATTTTAGTTTACAGATAACCATATTTCTGAAAAAAGTCATTCCTGAAATCCAGCAGGCTATCAGTCTCTATAGCCTTTCTTATTTTTGACATAAGGTTCTGCAGGAACCTTAAATTGTGAATGGTCGTCAGCCTTCCTCCAAGTATCTCACCCGCTTTTATCAGATGCCTTATATATGCCCTTGAAAAGTTCCTGCAGGCATAGCAGTCGCACTCCTCGTCCAGAGGTCTGAAATCCTCGCTGTATTCAGCATTTCTGACAACCAGCTTACCTTTTGAGGTCATCACAGTCCCGTTACGGGCAATCCTTGTAGGCAGCACGCAGTCAAACATATCTATTCCCCTGATTGAGCCATCGATCAGACAATCAGGACTGCCTACCCCCATAAGATATCTGGGCTTATCTTTGGGAAGCTCCGGAACTGTATATTCCAGCACTTCGTTCATCAATTCCTTAGGTTCTCCTACACTGAGTCCTCCAACTGCATATCCGGGCAGATCCACCTCCACAGTCCTTTTTGCACTTTCAAGTCTTAAATCCTTATAGGTGCTTCCCTGGACTATACCAAAAAGCGACTGTTTCTCAGTATTCTTATGAGCTTCCTTGCACCTTTTCAGCCATCTAACCGTTCTTTCCATTGACTTCTTTGCATAGTCATGCTCACAGGGATAAGGGGTACACTCATCAAAGGCCATTATAATATCTGCACCGAGAGAGTTTTCTATTTCCATAACATATTCTGGAGTAAAAAAATGCTTGGAGCCGTCAAGGTGAGATTTAAAAACCACCCCTTCTTCTGATATTTTTCTCAGATCATTAAGGCTGAATACCTGAAAACCTCCGCTATCGGTAAGGATAGGCCTATCCCAGTTCATAAAGCCATGGAGTCCTCCCGCTTTCTCCACCAGCTTGTGTCCGGGCCTTATATACAAATGATAGGTGTTGCTTAATATGATCTGTGCGCCTGTTTCCTTCAATTCATGAGGGGTCATGGCTTTAACTGTTGCTTGTGTGCCAACCGGCATGAATACGGGAGTGTCAATGATTCCATGAGGCGTATGCAGCTTTCCAAGCCTTGCTCCTGTTCTCTTGTCTTCCTTTATCAGTTCATATCTGATTGTCAATTGATATACCTCCATTAATTATTCATCTCTTGATTTCACGACAGCAACTCTTAGAATAACTCCATTTCTATAGCTCAAAACTTTTATTTCTGCATCAGCTACATGAAATATTACTCCCTCATGAATCTCTCTGCAGGACTGCCTGGATAAATAGCTTATTATGCCGCCTACAGTGTCCGCTAGAGTTTCCGGTATATTTACCCCCACCGTGCTGTTTATCTCAGTAACATTTGCTGCGGCAGAAAACACATCACTGTCTTCACTCTCAGAAATGCTTTTGGCAAACAAAAATTTTCTTATAGCAAATATACCTGCAATGGAAGCTATCCCAAGTATGAAGTCATACGTATCCTTACTGCCGATGAGCATATTCCTGGCAACTGCATACAGCAGAACCTCTATCACACTTCCCGGTGTATGCATGACCAGCATTGCCACCAGCTCGACTCCAACCACAAGAAGGAGTACATGGCCAAGGAATTTCTGAAATACATCATAAGTATCAAAAGGATTGGTCTGTAGTATCAAAACTATATACTTTACCAGATCTACCATTCCAAATATTATTGCTGCTGTTATAAACAATGCCAGCACAAGCTCCAGATATACCGTCATCCTTATTATCCAGGACTTCAGTTGACTCATTTTCATTAAAACACCCCCTAAGCATACAATCAAATAATAAACATTGCATCTCCGAAGCTGAAGAATCTATATCTTTCTTCTACCGCCTCCTTATACGCCCGCATTATGCTTTCCCTGCCTGCCAGAGCACTTACCAGCATCAGCAGAGTAGATTCCGGCAAATGGAAATTGGTTATCAGTCCGTCAGTAATCATAAATTTATATCCCGGATATATGAAAATATCAGTCCAGCCGCTGTCCTCCTCAAGCCTGCTTTTTTTCTGCATTATTGACTCCAGTGTTCTTGTGGAGGTAGTCCCTACACAAATGACTCTTCCTCCTTTTTCCTTTGTACTGTTGATTATTTCCGCACTTTCCGCACTTAACTCGTAATACTCCGAATGCATCTTGTGCTCAAGCACATTATCAACCTTTACAGGCCTGAAGGTACCAAGTCCTACATGAAGCGTCACATACGCCGTTCTGATACCAAGCGCTGCCAGCTGCTGAAGCAGTTCTTTGGTGAAATGCAGTCCTGCAGTCGGCGCAGCAGCAGAGCCTTCATGCTTTGAGTATACAGTCTGGTATCTTTCCCTGTCAGAAAGCTCTTTCTTGATATATGGAGGCAGTGGAATATTTCCCAGCCTATCCAGTACTTCCTCGAAGATACCTTTGTAATGAAACCTCACCAGGCGGTTGCCACCCTCAAGTATTTCAAGTATCTCCCCTTCAAGCTCTCCATCTCCGAAGAGGAATACCGCACCGGGTTTTGCTTTCTTCCCCGGCTTCAGCATAACCTCCCAGATATCTTTTTCTTTCCTGTTCAACAGAAGGAATTCAATACTGCCCAGGCTATCCTTTTTTACTCCGAAAAGCCTTGCGGGTATCACCCTTGTATTGTTCAATACCAGACAGTCTCCTTTATTCAGATACTCCAATATATCCCTAAAACTCCGGTGTTCTATTTCACCGCTTTTTTTTCCAAGCACCAGGAGTCTCGACATATCCCTCTTTGCAATCGGTTCCTGAGCAATAAGCTCTTCAGGCAAATCGAAGTGAAAATCCTTCAGATCCATCATATGTCCTCTTTCTATTGTACTTTTGCACCTTGATAATAGTATTCCAATATTTGCTGATAGTTATTACCTGCTTCAGCCATTCCCTTTGCTCCGTACTGACTCATCCCAAGACCATGCCCGAAGCCCTTTCCATCAAATATATATGTACTGGGAATCACGTTGTATACTTTGCTGCTGTTCATTCCTTTTATACTTACCCGGCTAGTGGAGCCGCTTACCTTTATACTTCCTGCTGCGGAAGCCACATACATGCCTGAAGTTCTGCCAGACTCAGGAGCTTCCAGCATCGAACCTCTCACAAAAATATCCGCATCTGTTCTCAGCTTGTACCAAATACTCTTAAGTGCAGTCGTACCAATGATGTTTCTGATTTTTTCCCTCTCGAATACTCTTGTTTCCTTTGTTCCCTGTATTTCCAGTCTGGTCACCCTTCCGTTGGGGGTGACCTCCAGAATTCTTATATCGCTTATATCTCCCAGATCTATGTTGGACTTGGAAAGCTTTTCTCTGACCGTTTTCCTGTCCAGTTCAAGACGCCAGCTGTCATAGGGGCTGCCCAGGCTGTATTTGTCATCCACACCCCTGATATAATCAGTTTTTGTGCCCCATAGATTTTCACTGTCCTCTGTATGTCCTCCGCTGGTTGAATGATAATATGTAGTAACAAGATCACCGTTGTATGTAATTATCTTGCCCTTTGTGGCATTTACAGCCTCTATCGCACTGCTGCATTCCTTTTCAAGCCCGTTATATGCCTGGCAGTGCTCCGTACTGCACAAATCAAAGCCAAAACCATTATGCCTGCCCATTGTTGCAAGTGCATAATTCCTTGAAGCTACCGCCTGTGCCTTCAATGCCTCAATATGCCAGTCCTTTGGCATTTCCGAAGGAACGACACTGTATAAGTATTGATCAAAGGATAATTCGTTTACCAACGTAACGTCGCTTTCCGGCATGCTTTGCATTGTGATACTTCCCCTGTATTTCTTACCTTTGTACTGCAGCGCGGAGACTTTACCCTGTACTTCCCCGGGTGCCACCCTAACCTTTTCCTCGCTGTTCAACAGGAGTATAATCTGTCCTGTTGCATTGTCCGTGATTTGTACCCTCTTTCTGTCCGGAAATACCACCGAATAATTTATATCACTGATTTCATTTTTCATAACCTGTATCTGCTTGAGGCACTCACTCTCATCCAGGTACAGCTGCGACCATACCCTCCAGCCTCCCTCATATGCCAGAAATACGGACGGAGTAGCGGAAGAGACCCTGCTTAATACCTGCCGTGCTGTTTCTATGTCAGCGTAAACCTCACCTATCTGAATATGATAGGGTCCGATTACCTCACCTTCATATTTGGCCGCTCTTACATAGTTGATCTCACTTTCAATACCATTTACTATATTATAGTATTTATCCCTGCGGACCTTTATTCCTGAAGTGCTGCTTACTTCAACCAGCTCTTTGTATGAACCATTCTCAGGCACAGAAATTTTCACACCGGTTTCACTTCCCAGAGTGAAAATGCTTGCCTGTGATTGTCCAAAGCTCAGACCTATCTTTATTGTCTCGGGGAGTTGAATATTGGCATACACTGTTTCTGCATTAAAAGAAAAGAATGTCAGGATAACTGCAGTAATTAGTAAATAGACTAGTACGACTTTTTTTGCCTTCATAAGCGAAATCCTCCTTAAGTATATTGCCGTGATTATTTCCTGAATAGTGCAAATAGAATTGTCAATATTATACTTGCCAGAATGCTCGTAACCACCGGAAAATAAAAAGTGAAGCCGCCTCTTTTTATATAAATATCCCCGGGAAGCCTACCCAAACCTAATTTTTCTCCAAAATAAAGCAGCACTCCGAAGACAGTTATGCCAATTCCAAGTACTATAAGCACTTTAGCTATATACTGGATATTCATCTGCTGCCGTCCTTTCTCTTTGCCAGATACCTGTCCCTCTCACTGTATATACAGCCGCAATAAGGCTGCCTGTAAAGCTCCATCTGTTTTGATTTTTCCACACCCTCTTTGAAGCCTTCACGGAAATCCTTATACAAGAATTCTACCCCATATTTACTCCCTGCTTCCTCGCCGAGCTTCCTTATAAGGTCGTGCTTTTGAAAGGGACTCACAAGCAGAGTGGTAGTAAAAGCATCAAAGTTCCCCTTTTTTGCAACAGAAGCAGCCCTGGAAAGCCGGTCTGCATAACACATCATGCATCGCTGCCCTTCACGGAAGGCGGCATTCCTGAGAAACTCATCCAGATTGTATTCATCTATTGTAATCAGCTTATAGCCTGACCTGTCTGCAAACTCCTGTGCTGTATCCATTCTTTTCTTATATTCGGTATAAGGATGTATATTGGGATTATAGAACAACCCCGTTATATCATGTTCCTGGCTCAGAACCTGATAAGGATAAACAGCACATGGGCCGCAGCACATATGCAGCAGCAGTTTCAATTGTCTCACCCCTGATTAATCGATATTGATTCCAAAATGCCTGTAAGCGGATTTAGTTGCGATCCTTCCCCTCGGTGTCCTGTTTATGAAGCCGATCTGAAGCAGATATGGCTCGTAGACATCCTCTATGGTACCGCTGTCTTCTCCAATGGATGCCGCAAGGGTATCCAGGCCCACCGGTCCCCCATCAAACTTGTTTATGACTGTAAGGAGCATCTTCTTGTCAATATCATCAAGGCCCATGTCATCTATCTCCAGAAGCTTCAGCGCCTTGTCGGCCGTATCCCTGTCGATGATTCCCCGTGCCTTTACCTGTGCAAAATCCCTTACCCTCTTTAGCAGTCTGTTGGCAACCCTCGGTGTCCCTCTTGACCTTCTTGCTATCTCAAAGGCACCAGCCTCATCCACTTCTATCTTCAATATCCTGGCAGACCTTTTGATTATCTGATAAAGCTCATCATTTGTATAATAATTCAGCCTGCATATAACACCAAACCTGTCCCTCAGCGGAGAAGTCAGCATCCCTGCCCTGGTCGTTGCACCAATCATTGTGAATTTGGGAAGGTCAAGCCTTATAGACCGCGCACTTGGACCTTTTCCTATTATGATATCCAATGCATAGTCCTCCATGGCAGGATAAAGGATTTCTTCCACACTCCTGTTCAGCCTGTGTATCTCATCAATAAACAGTACATCATTGTTGTTAAGATTGGTAAGTATTGCCGCAAGGTCTCCCGGCTTTTCTATTGCAGGACCCGAGGTTATTCTCATACTTACTCCCAGTTCATTTGAAATTATATTGGCTAAAGATGTCTTGCCCAACCCCGGAGGTCCGTAAAGCAGGACATGATCAAGAGTCTCTTTTCTTTTTACGGCAGCCTGAATAAAAATACTGATCTTCTCTTTTACAACGGACTGTCCTATGTAATCCTCGAAGGATTTCGGCCTCAGACTGGTATCAACCTCAATATCCTCGTCAATTATTTTGGGTGTTATCAATCTATCTTCCATTGTGTCCCCTCATTTCCATATTTACATAGTCGCAAGTTGTTTCAACGCATCCTTGATTAAAGCATCGATAGGTTTCTTTGTATCCTTCAACCTGATTACGGCAGCCGAAGCTATAGAATAATTATACCCTAATGAGACCAAAGCTTCAATTACCTGAGATATATCATCCCCGCCATTTACAGTATCCATTCCGCCAATCGCACTTTCAGTATCTATCTTGTCTTTAAGCTCGAGTATTATTCTTTCTGCTATCTTCTTTCCTATACCCTGTGCCTTTGTAAGCTTCGCTATATCCTTGCTGATTATGGCGGCTGCTATTTCGGATGCTTTGTACTGGTTGAGCAGTGAGGCTCCTGCTTTAGGCCCCACTCCGGAGACAGACAGCAGCAGCTTGAACATGCTAAGCTCATCCCTGGTAGAAAACCCATATAAAACAAGATCATCCTCTTTGACGATCAAATGGGTGAAAAGCTTCGCAGTTTCACCAACTTTTAAATTTCTGATTGTATTCTGAGAGGTGAAAACCCTGTACCCCAGTCCTGAGATATCTATTACCGCATAATCCTCGCTTATGTAGTCCACTCTTCCATTTAAGTATTCATACATATTTCTTCACCCCTAAAATTTGAATTGTTCTGCAAAATTGGATGAATTGCCGTGGCAAATGGCAACAGCCAATGCATCAGCAACATCATCAGGCTTTGGAATCTCCCTGAGATTCAGAAGTATTTTCACCATCTGCTGTATCTGGTTCTTCTCGGCTCTTCCATACCCCACCACAGCCTGTTTGACCTGCAGTGGAGTATATTCATAAACCTGAACTCCGGATTTTGATCCCGCCAAAACCGCCACTCCCCTGGCATGTCCAACTGTCAGAGCTGTCTTGATGTTCTTGTTGAAAAACAGCTCCTCTACCGCAAAAGCATCGGGTCTGTACTTTTCTATGATCTCCGTCAGCTCGTTGTATATCAGGGTAAGCCTCCTTGACATCGGAGTTCCTGCATCTGTGGTGATCGCTCCATAATCTACAACTGTGAATTTGTTTGCTTCATATCTTACAAGTCCATAGCCCAGTATTGCTATACCCGGGTCAATTCCTAATATTAACAACAATGGTTCACCACCCAAACATATATTCGCTAATTTATACTATAACCTTTTTTACCAAAAAAATAAAGCAGTATTTAGCCTCTTAAAAGTTGATAGCAAACCACTTTATATGCAAAATAGTAGGAATGCATGTGGAATAAGCAATAGATTTGTATATCAGCGAACACTTACAAGCCTTTGGCTAACAGAATAAAGCGAAGATACACAGCAAAACCCGTAGGATTTACGTGATGTAAATCCGGCACATACCAACAGGAGGTTGGGTTTATGTGCGTTAGGGGTTTGCTGCGTATCAAGCTCTTATTCTGTCCAAAGGCTTGTATTGTGTGAGTCGATATACAAATCTATTGCCTATATACAAGTGTTTATGAATATTCTTGCTTAGGTGGTTTGGCATCAATTTTTAATCACTGAAGCCTTCAAGAGTCTGCTCCTTCTGATCCGCTGTATCCACTACAATTCCTCCCTGCAGTGCCTGTTGATCCTCCGGAGTGAGGGTCGCCAGGGATATGTCGGTTTTTTCCTGCAAAACCTTATTCCCGTCCTCATCATATACATATATGGCGATATATCCGTCATCCACCCCGATAATATAGTGATTGGTACAATATGCATCCACAGTTCTGCTCATTTCTACTATAGGTGGCGAAAACGCAGTGATCTCCCAGCCGGTATACTTGTCCTTCAGCTGCTGCTCACTCATATTGATCTCATCCTTGGAAGCCTGAACAGCTTTCTCTGATGTATGTCTGCAGGAATTGTAATATGTTTTGAAAATTATCTGTGTGTTAGGGGTCATTATATCTTTGTCCGGCATATTTGCAGCTTCATCAGCGGTACTATCTGCATTTACCTGCTCAATTTGTTCCTTTACGGTTGTCGGATTTATCAAGCTGTCAGGTATCTGAAGATTCATATTCGCCGGATCATCCAATGCCTCAGGGGTACCGGCATTAAAAAAATATCCGACTCCAAAGGCTGCAGAAGCCAGCAAAAGAAAGACCAAGGCCAGTAAATATCTTCTTTTGCGTCTGATACTTCTATCTTCAAACATAATTTTCCCTCCATACTGTTCTGGAGGGTATTATTTCCATAATATCAGTTTTTATGCATTGGCATTTCTTTTTTTCTTCTCCCCATAGTTTTTACAGCACTCTCCCGTCGATTCGAGGACAAGCTGGGAGGGCAGCCTGCGGGTTTTGAATTCATAAAGCCTGCAGCCTCTGGGAAAGTCCGGATCCCAGGTCACATAGTAATGAATGCAGGTGATACAGTTGACTTTTTCATTTACCCCATGCAAGCGGCGCCTCCTTTCATTATTAATGTTACTATACCATCTTAAGGCTTGTCATGTTCTCTTTAGATACATATAAGCCTTCAACCTCTCTGCGCCCATTCTTGGCACCTTCAATGAAGTTGTTCTCGGCGCCGTCTACTGTCTCAACATGTATTAGATAGCTTTCCACAATATTCAGCTTTTCATTTTTCCCGAATATATTGTTCAGGCTTTTACCGGTGACAATCTTCTCATATGCTCCATTTTCCATTATAACACCTCCTATATATTTTGCGAAATATTTCCTTGATTGTTATCCTGAAAAGGACAAAAATAGTTTAATAGTATTTTTAACCGGGATGCCTTTTATATACTTATAAATATTTAATGTCTGTTTTACACCGGATATATCACCTACAGATATGTATCATAAATGAAACTTCTTCAAATAATATTATTTGTGCAAAAATACACATAAATATTTCGCGAAAAAAATATTTCGCGAAATATTTAGAAGGATGGTAATATGTTGGGAATGGGCTTTGCGTGCATCTCCAAGAGCTTGAAAGAGAACGGCAGGTTCAAAACAATGAGTGCGAAAACCTATGAGGGTCTGGAGCCTGATGAGCGGATAAGGAGGCTTCGTTCCATATCTGTAGATAATCTTTATAATGTGTATAAAATCATACTCTGGTGCATTGAAAAGGGTATACAGCTTTATCGTCTGAGCTCCGATCTTATACCTCTTGCCAGCTATATTCCTGATTGGCAGTGGTGGGAGGATCCTGATATTCTGAGCATGTGTACGAAGATAAGAGAAATAGTCGTTGAGGGAAGAATAAGAATAAGCATGCATCCCGATCAGTTCTGTGTGCTTAACTCATTTAAGTCTGAAGTAGTAAAAGCAAGCATAGTTATCCTGGAGCACCATAACAGGCTTTCCAATCTTGTAGGAAACAGAATACTTGTCATTCATGTTGGCAGCGGCACAGGCGGCAAGGAAAAAGCCATAGAAAGGTTTATCATAAATTTCAACTCATTGGACGAGAATATCAGAGAAAAAATTGTCATTGAAAATGATGACAAGATATTCAATGCCGAAGATGTGCTTTCACTATGCGAGAGGCTTGGCATACCCATGGTGCTGGACATACACCATCATAACTGCAACCATGAGACAGACAATTTGCCCCAGCTGATGGAAAGAATCATGAACACCTGGAAAGGCCGGAGGCCGAAGGTGCATCTCAGCAGCGGCAGAAGCTGTCCCACCGACAGGCACCATGCGGATTTCATAGATTTTGAAGATTATAAACGGGCTGTAGAACTTATAAAGGATGGTTTTGACATAATGATGGAATGTAAGGAAAAGGACCTTGCCGTACTGGAGATCATGAAGAAGGCTGCTGCTCAGCAATCTGAATCATAATATCTCCTCGAACCTTAAGACCTGCTTCCCTTCCACTTCTTTAATGCTTAAAAACATCTCCAGGGGTCTTATCCATATACCCCTTTCACCATATAAGGCCTGGTAGACCACATATTCCTCCAGGGTCTCCGAGTGTTTTGCCACATGCAGCACCAGGTACTCGTTCCCCTTGAAGTGCCTGTATTTTGTGCCTATTTTTATCTCTCGAGTGCTCATTATATTACCCCCTTCACATATAATAACGCCTCCTTTAACATTCTCATATCTTTTGAATTTTATCAAGTTTATTCGCATTTATTGAGTATATTGTTTATCATGTTGAGTTTAAAAAGATAATTCCGTATCTGTAATATTATACTAAATGAGTAATTAATAAACAGCTTTTTTCGTATGAATGAAGGAATATTTTTACTTATGTAGAAACATATATAAGGATAATTTAGACTAATAAATTCCTGTCAGAATATAGAATTTATCAGTCTAGCAGCAAAATTATAATGGAGGTTCATATGAGTGACTCAAGAAGAAAAACATATTACTTATTTCTGCTCCTATTTTGTATAACATTGGTTTTTACCGGTTGCACCCAAGAGGCTGCCGGTCAGATTGATGAAAAACCTGCAGAAGAACAGCCTGCTGTGGATGACCCTCTGAATTACAGGATGGATACAGCACATTTCAAATATTACAGCTATGACAATGATGCAGATGTTCTGGCTGATCTGGGTAAAGAGCTTGAAGAGAAGTTTGACCTGATAACATCACGGCTGCAGTATGTCCCTCAAGAAAAGATTGATGTAGAGGTATATCCTGATGTAGATACCTTTCATACCCGCATGGGATATCCTGATTCACCTGATTGGGCAGTTGGTTATGCCGGTAACGGAAAGGTGCAGATGGTTTCTCCGAAAAACCCTGGACCAGCCCATAGCTATGAATCGTTGATGAAAGCTGTTGTCCACGAATTCACCCATATAATAATCAGAGGGCACAACAAGGGAGATTTACCCATGTGGTTGAATGAAGGTATCGCTTCCTACGAAGCTCAGAATATTGAGCAGATAAAAGAGGCAATCAGCGGAGAAGTAAAGTACAAGCACGTTCCTAGCTTTACAGAGCTGGATCAGAAGAACTTTGCAGAAAGACACGGTTATCAGTATTCGATAACAATAGTTGAGTTTTTGGTTAAAACCTATGACTATGACAAGCTGGTTGAAATGATTAAGAACCCCGATATTGAAAAGGTATATGGGATTACAGAAGAAGAACTGCATAAAAAGTGGGTTTTATACCTGGAAGAAAACTACCAGTAGTATAAAACCGGCAATGTGCACCTCAAATGTCAGATACATCTGATACTTGAGGTGCATTTTTAACGGTATGGTTTTCAAATTTAGTAATTTTGTACAAATATGTGTGAATATAAATCTAGTGGGCCATACAGAATACAAAAAGAGATAATTTTCACCTTTCTCACTGATATTTCATAAATTTGCATCATGCAATCAGTAACCATATCCTAAAATATGTTTTATATAATATACAACGGAAGGGCGTTTGATATATGTTCATCACAAAAAGGTACCAATATCTTTTACAACAGACCGTATTCATGACTGTCTTCACCCTGTTCAAATTCACAGCTCTGTACAACATTGCCGGGAAACCGCAGAACATGCTTGTTACAGCTTTGAGGACATCCATGCTTCTGCTTGCTCTATATATACTGCTTAATCTGGTTTTAGCCAGAAGGAGCTTTTTTTTCAGGATAGCTTTCCATGAAATACTTGCTCTTATAGTTCTGTCCGACCTGCTCTACTTCAAGTATTTCAACATGCTGCCCGAAGTCGGGGACCTGCAGTTCATAAAGATTCTCCCTGAAATATGGGATAGTGTGGCTTCCCTTTTTTCCGGCATTTATCTTCTTCTGTTCGCTGATGCTTTGATACTGGTAAGCCATCATTACTTCATCAGACATAAGGAAAAGACCCGGGATCCCCGTATAATACCTTCACTTATTGCAGCCTCACTTATGCTGTCTCTTGCCTTCACCGACTTCTCCCTCAGCAGCATAAAAAGCAGCGGTCAGGCTTATTTGAAATTCGGATTGCTGCATTATCATATATCACAGCTTAATAGCACCAAACCGGTTAAGGCAGATGGCAGCAGCAGCAATATCACTAAAGCTCAGGCAGAACCGGCAAGGAAAATGGTGGTCAAGGCTACCCGCTATTTCGGGATAGCAAAGGGAAGAAACATAATAGTCATTCAGGTGGAAGCCCTTCAGGATTTTATGATCAATCTCAATTATAACGGTCAGGAGCTTACCCCAAACCTGAATAAGCTGCTGCATAAGGATTCGATATATTTCAACCGTTTCTACCAGCAGCTGGGAAAGGGCGGCACCTCAGATGCGGAGTTCGTCACCCAGAACTCCCTTTACCCCTCGATGGATCTGCCTGCCTACAGCAAGTACCAGAACAACAAATTCCTTGGCCTGCCTATGATTATGAGGGACATGGGCTACAATACCATGGCCTTTCATGCTTACAAGCCGGAGTTCTGGAACAGGCAGAACGTATATCCGATGATGGGCTACAACAGATTCGTCAATATGCACGATTTCAGCCCTGAAGAGATATTCGGCTGGGGTCTTAGCGACAAGCACTTTTTCAAGCAGTCTGCCAGGTTCCTCAGTACAGCCCAAAAACCTTTCTATTCTTTTTTTATTACACTTTCAAGCCATCATCCCTATGCCCTGCCCAAAAAATACAAAACTGTGAAGCTTCTGCCCGGACATGAAGATACGACTCTTGGCCGTTATATCCAGGCAATACACTACACAGACGAAGCACTTGGGCTTTTCATTGAAGAACTAAAGAAATATGGGCTATATGAAAACTCAATAATAGCAATATATGGGGATCACAGAGGCATACCGAACGGTGTACCTGAAAATGACAGGCTGATGTCCAGGCTTTTAGGCCATGAATACACCTTCGATGAGTCCCTCAATGTCCCGCTGATAATTCATATCCCCGGCAAAGCTATAAATGAAACAAATATCATAGTAGGTGGGCAGATGGACTTCCTCCCCACCATGCTGAACCTAATAGGAATAAAGGAACAAAGGACAAAGCTTTTCGGACAGGACCTCTTAAATGCCGAAAGCGGATTTGTTGCATCCCAGACGAATATGATAAAAGGTTCCTTTATTGATGATTACAAGATATTCGTCATGTCCAGAGACGGGATTTTTGAAAACAGCAAGGCATGGAACTTAAGCTCCCGGGAGCCTGTTGACCTGGAGCTCTGCAGGGACGGCTATGAGAGAGCCTTAAGAGATATAAAACAATCTGAATATATATTGGCAAATGACCTTATAAAGGAATTTGTCACCCTGGATGAAAGTAAAACCACCTTCGGAGGTACTTTAAAAGCCACCTCTGATTTCATTGAAAAGGTCTTAAACCTTTTCAATAAAACAGCAAAATAAGGTTAATTATAATAATACGGGCGGTTTCCGCTTTTTTGTCCCCTGTTCATAAGCATAAGCATAGGTGATAAGCTGTGGCTCGGTGTAAGCTCCAGAGGTAAAGGTAATTCCGAAGGGTTCTCCCTCTCCGGTATACCCTGCAGGTACTATTATCGAAGGATAGCCTGCCCTTGCTGCTATATCACAGCCGGAATATCTGGGGAAGACAACAGCGTCAAGCTTATATCTGTCAAGTACCATGTCAATTCCTTCCTTTTGTGATAAACGCATATCCCTGAGCCTCTCCAGTACATATGCAGACTCTGCAAGTGTTCCCTTTGTTTCCTGGCATTTCTCCAGAATAGTCTGTCCATATCTGAGAGCCTCTTCAGGTATTGTTCTGTTGAAATGTATTATATCTGCCAGATTGCGGACAGACGGTACATTGTTTCTCGCAAGATATGCATTTATAGCACTCTTGAACTCATATACCAATACATCATACCCGTCAAATTCCCTGGCTGATGGTATATCAGCCGGATCGACCACCACAGCTCCAAGCTCCTTTAATGCTTTAACAGCATTTTCTGCAAGCACGATCTGCTCCTGTGACAAATCGTTATAAAAATAATCCCTTGGAATACCGATTCTTGCTCCGCTGAGCCCATCCTTATCGAGGTATTTGGTATAATCCATATAAGATCTGCGGCAGCCTGCGAGTGTAATAGGATCGTCATCATCCTCCCCTGTTATGGCGCCAAGCAGTAATGCAGCGTCAGCGACAGTCCTGGCTATAGGACCCGCAGTATCCTGACTATATGCTATCGGTACGATGCCACTACGGCTTACAAGTCCTACAGTAGGCTTGATTCCAACAGTGGAATTACAGCATGCAGGGCTCAATATGGAACCTGAGGTCTCAGTACCTATGGCCCCTGCGCAGAAACAGCAGGCTGCTGCAGCGCCTGAGCCTGAACTGGAGCCTCCTACATCGAACCTTCCGGCCCCATAGGGATTCAGCACCTGACCACCCCTGGAGCTGTATCCGTTAGGCATGTTCTCAGTCATGAAGTTTGCAAACTCTGTAAGATTTGTTTTCCCAAGAATAACAGCGCCTGCTGCTCTTAATCTCTTTACAATGAACGCGTCCCCCCGCGCATAGTTATCCGCCAATGCAAGGGAACCTGCAGTGGTATGCATATTATCTCCTGTATTTATATTGTCCTTGATAAGAATTGGAATCCCATGCAGTGGGCCTACGGGTCCGTTCATCTCATAATTCCTGTCCAGAGCTTCAGCAATATGAAGGGCATCAGGGTTTATCTCCGCAACTGAATTGATCCGCGGACCATCCTTATCAAGTCTTGCAATTCTTTCAAGGTATATAGAGACTAATTCTTTTGAGGTGACCGATCTTGAACGGATTGCTTCAATCAATCCTGCAATATTCATTTCTTCAATATTGAATCTATGGTTCCCTTCCATACAATCTTTACCTCCAGAAATCATAATACAAAAAACAAGAACTTCAATACTTCAAAATAATCAGCCGCTTCATATTCTACTGTTTTGGTTCCTGTTTGTCTGGCTCCAGGATAGAATGATCCGCCGTATGCTGCAGAATGATTTCTGAAATGGATCTCTACTTTGAATTTCTCCGGCATCTTTACAGTGCGCTTTGATAAATCCCCATTCAAAGCTTCATGGACCTTTTGCTTTATACTCTTAACAGCCAAATCGGGATGTATGGATATGGAAGCGCCTCCTACCCCCTCACTAACTGCGACAGTTTCTATGTACTTGTTTATTCTTTTAGCCTCTTCACAAAGCAGCTTATCGCCGCTTACAAATAAAACAGGGACGCCAAGCAGGGCGGCAGTATAGGAATTAATAAGCAATTCACTGGCGTAAATACCGTTTATCATAACATACTCATTTTCTGTATCCATTGTATGGGCAAGGGGATTTCCATCGGTACCAGCAGCAGAATGGTAACCTACAAATAAAACTCCGTCGAAGGAGTCATCCAGTCCTGCCATCATCACATAAGGATTTCTTGCCCATCCTCTCAGTATTTTAGCCTTTTCCGGAAGTTTTGAAGGGTCAATATTCCGTCCTGAGCTGTGTGCATCCTTTACGATTACTTCATCTGCACCTGCTTCTATTGCAGCTTCACAGGCAGCTTTTACCTCCATTGTCATCTGCCCGCGGAAATATTGACTTTGAGGATTATCAAGCTTTGTTTCATCCCAGTTAGCAATTCCAGTTACGCCTTCAATATCGGCGCTTATGAATATTTTCATACATTTTACACTCCTTTATTTGCTGTTCAGACTAATACAATATCTATAATTTCAGCCAGACAAGAACATTTTGTATACACTTGGCGCCCTTCTGCCTAATTATTTACGAGTCTGCTATTTCCCAGCTGCCAATACCAGCTCCCTAAAAAGCTTAAGAAACATGGGATATCTCTTGGTCAGGCATTCAGGATGGCATTGTATGCCAATAAGGAATTTTCTGTCAGTACTCTCTATCCCCTCTATTATACCATCATCTGACATTGCAGACACCACAAGATTATTCCCCAATTTTTTTACAGCCTGGTGATGAAATGAGTTAACATTGATCCTGTCTTCATTAAATATATTATACAGCTTACTTTTTTTCTCAATATTTATTGAATGATACAGCTCGTCTACAGCGGTCCCGCCGGGGCTGTGCCCAAGAGTATCCGGAAGCTGTGCATTGATATCCTGATAAAGGCTTCCACCCAAGGCTACATTTATCAATTGAATCCCCCTGCATATTCCGAGTATGGGCACATTATTTTCATACACCGTTTTAAACAATCCTATTTCATAATCGTCTCTTATAGATGACATGTTATTCAATAAGCTTGTAGGATTCTCTCCATAGTAAAGAGGTGAAATATCAGCACCCCCTGTAAAGATAATACAATCAATAATATTCATATAGCTGTCATAGTCTTTTTCATTGTATATGACCGGAATACATACAGGAATCCCTCCTGCAAGGAATACAGAGTCGGTGTAATTGCCGCTTATTGAATAATAACCCGTCTTATCTCCCATGAACGTTGTAATACCGATAACTGGTTTCATTATACATCCTCCGCTTAAACAAATTAATTGTCAAAAAGATATTGTACCTTTCCGCCTACCATAGTCATCAATACTTTTATATTCTTTATATCCTGAGGTTCCACTTCAAATATATCTTCGGACAGAACGACCATGTCCGCAAGCTTTCCTACCTTAATAGTACCTTTTTTATCCTCCTCGAAGGAAAGATATGCCGAGCCGATTGTATATAGCTTTACTGCTTCTTGTATAGACAGCTTCTCACCAGGCAGCCATCCGCCCGTAGGTTTGCCGTTCTCATCCTCTCTGGTTACCGCACAGTATATGCCCCAAAGGGGGTCATTAGTTTCTACCGGGCAATCAGAACCGCCTCCCAGATGTATTCCATAATTCAGCATCGTTTTCCATGCATAGCTTTTTCCGGCTCTCTCTGCTCCTATCCTTTTCTCAATAATGGGATAATCCGATGCGACAAAAGCAGGCTGTATATCTGCAGCAATTCCTAATTGCGCCATTCTTTTAAACAAGTCCATATCTGCTATCTGACAGTGGACAATTCTGTGCCGAAGCTGCTTGGGCTCGTTTTTCACAGCCTTTTCAACAGCGTTTATAAATTGTTCTACTGCTCCGTCGCCAATAGCATGACAGGCGATCTGCATCCCTGCTTTATGGGCTATTTCTACCAGCTCATCAATTTTCACCTGGGTATGAACAAAAACACCTCTGTTTTCCGGATCATCAGAATAAGCTTCTCTTAAGCCTGCTGTTCCTGCACCCAGGGAACCGTCAAGGAATAGCTTTATATTCCCTGTTCTGAAGTAGTCGTCTCCATAGCCTGCTCCTATCCCTGCATTGAGGAACCTCTCCAATTCTTCCGGTTTTGTTACTTGCACTTCTTCATATATCCGTATTGCCAGCTCCCCTTCTTTTGCCAGGGATTGATAAGCTTCAAATATAGCAGCATAGTCTGTTGTATCCGCATCATTAGTATGCAGAGAAGTAAGACCAAGTGCCAATGCTTCTCTTGAAGTCCTTCTGATAATATTCTTCAGCTTCTCTGCATCAGGTTTGGGAATATATGATTTAAACCAGTCAAGTGCTGCTTCACGCAGTACCCCTGTCGGATTGCCATATTTGTCTTTATCGATTACTCCCCCTTCAATAACCGTGTGCTTTGTTACACCTACTGTTTTTAGTGCAAGGCTGTTTGCTACCGCGACATGCCCACAAACACGGTCAATTAGAACAGGGTGCTTATCAGAGATCTTATCTATATCTTCTTTTTGAGGAAACACTTTTTCGCTGAACAAATTCTGGTCAAAACTATATCCTGATATCCATTCACCGGCTTTCTTGTCTTCTTTCTCCAGGAACTCCCTTCCTGCGTTTATAATTTCATCTATAGAAGTTAAACCCCTCAGATCAATTTTATCATTAGATAGCCCATGTAAAATAAGGTGCATGTGACTGTCATTAAAGCCGGGTAATAGGCACCTGCCCTCTAAATCAATAATCTCAGTATTCGGATCGCACAATCCCAAGATATCGCTTGTGTTACCCAAAGCTGCAATTTTTTCTCCCGATACAGCTACAGCTTCTTCCGTGAAGCCTTCCAGAGTCTGTATTTTCCCATTTATAAAGGCATAGCTGATCGACATTTCATTACCACCTCATTTTTGTAAAATGTTTTCAAAAGATGAATGAATTACACTATTTCCTTAACAATTCCAAAATACATTCTGTCTGCAATTGGACTCCTGTTTTAATACAATTTTCATCAATATCAAAATTATTGTTATGCAAGGCTGCTGTAATTCCTTTGGCTTGATTTCCGCACCCCAGGTGATAAAAAGCTCCCTTTGCTTCATCAATATAATATGAGAAGTCTTCTGCTCCCATGCTTGTAGCTTCTTTAAACAAAACTTTATCCATACCCAACACTCTTTCTGCTGTCTCTTTTATTACGTCAACAATTTCGTCATCGTTTATCAGTGCATCATAACCATCTGTAAACTCAACTCTGCCTTCCCCACCATAGGTTTTTGCAGTATTCTCAACAATACGTTCAATTATCGCTTTAGCATGTTTTCTGGTATCGGCATCCAGTGTTCTCAATGTGCCTGACATTACTACTTCATCAGCAATTATATTATTCTTGGTTCCCCCGTTTATTTTTCCAATAGTCAATACTACTGAATCCAACGGTGAAATATTTCTGCTGACCAGGGTCTGAAGTGCGGTTATTACATTACCGGCTAATACAATTGCATCTATTGTTGTATCAGGATATGCTCCATGACCTGATTTGCCCTTTATTGTTATAAAAAATTCTCCTGATGAAGCATTAAGCTTTCCATATTTTAATTCTACATAGCCGGCATCTATATAAGGCATCACATGCAATCCAATTACATAATCCACATCGGGATTTGCCATGCATCCGTCTTTTATCATTCTTTCTGCACCACCTATAGCTTCTTCGGCAGGCTGGAAAAATAATTTCACATTCCCTTCAAGCTCGTTTTCCATTTCTTTAAATATCTTAGCTGTTCCAAGCAATATAGCTGTATGTACATCATGCCCGCAGGCATGCATAACACCTATGTTACGGGATATATAAGGCCTATCGCTGTCTTCTGTTATGGGAAGTGCATCAATATCAGCTCTCGCAGCTACTGTTTTTCCTTCTTTTTTCCCACGGATTAATGCAATAACACCTGTTTCAGCAACATTGCCTATATATTCAATACCCCAGTTCTCAAGATATTCTATTATCTTTTTTGAAGTCCTGATTTCTTTTCCGCTAAGTTCAGGGTTCATATGCAGATCACGTCTGATAGCTACAAGCTCCTCAAATAACTCTTCCGATCTTTTTTTTATGTCCATAAGCCCTCCTTGTATAACGTCACCAATGAGGTGTATATTTGTGTGTTAGCTGGAATACCTGGTCCATGAATATGGCACCAGGTATTCCGGCATTAAATATTAGTCAATCATCTTTGCATATCTGAATATCCAATAACCCATTGGATTCTTTTGAACATTTTCTACTTTAGCTTCATCTATAAGATAATTATCTGCATGATAGTATATCGGAGCGACTACTGCTTCATCCATAAATACCTGCTCTGCCTTTAACAGCAGTTCATCCCTGGCTTTGCCGGTATTCTTTGCTGATTCCTTGAGATAATCCTCATATACCTTATTTGCAGGGTTCATTACAGTATCATCTTCTCTGTCCGGATACGGCTGCCATCTCCACTGAGAATAATTTATACCGGTGGAGGTAAAGAGATCGAACATAGTCATCGGATCATTATAGTCTCCAAACCAACCGCCTCTTGCCACTACAAACTTACCTTCGTATCTGTTAGAAAAGAATACTGACCTTTCCTCAGCCCTTAGGGTCACATCTATCCCCAGATTATTTTTCCACATTTGCTGTATAGCTTCTGCAACCATTTTCTCGTTTTCATTTACATCATGCAGCAATTCTATTTTCGGGAAGCCCTTCCCATCCGGGTAACCGGCTTTAGCCAGATACTCCTTGGCTTCATTTATATTAACATTCCAAGGATCAATCCCATATTCCGCTGTCACATTGCCTGAGCTATCCAGCTTTCTGAAGGAGGAGCCATCAGAAAAGCTGAAGGATGAAGGAACGTAGCCGGACGCCGGAATCTGGCCTCCTCTGAGCACCTGCTCAACAATCATTTTCCTATCTATTGCCAGTGATAAAGCTTTCCTTACGTTAACGTCATTGGTAGGCTTTACATCTACATTAAAAGTATAGAATGCGCATCCCAGGCCGGGTTCATTATGGAAGTTGGGATCTTCTGAAGCAAGCTTTGGTATTTCACCATGAGGAATGGTTGCCAATACTTGTATTTCACCTGCTCTGTATCCCTGTAATGCTGTAGTATCCTCAGTAATTAACAGGCCTTTAATACCTTTTAATTTGATGTTCTCGGTATCCCAATAGTTCTCATTTTTTTCAAACAACAGATGAGAACCGATTTGATATTCCTTTAGCTTAAAAGCTCCATTTGTTATACAGGTTTCAGGAGCTTTTTCCCAGCCTTCCCCTTGCTCTGCTATGTCTTCCCTTGCGGGCATAAAGGAGAAGAAGGATGTCAGGCTTAGAAAATACGGGACAGGTCTTTTTAATTCCACTTGTAAGGTCAGATCATCCAGTGCGTTGATTTTTATGTCCTCAAATTCACCTTTGCCATCATAGAATTCCTGTGCCCCAACTACATAATCGGTTAACAAAAAGGCATAGGTTGCAGCTGCCTCCGGCAAGCATAGCTTTTTCCAGGCATATACAAAATCCTTGGCGGTTACAGGTTTTCCGTCCGACCATTTTGCATCCGGTCTCAATTTGAAAGTATAAACCGTACCTTCTACGCCTTCTGCATTTGCAGTAATTTCATAGCTTTCTGCCGCAGCCGGTTTTAAACCCTCTTTTGTATCTATCATCAGGCCTTCAAATAATGTGTTGATAATATCTCCGCCCTCTGTTGTACCACAGATTTGAGGATCCCATGACTTTGGCTCCGAGCCTATGTTCCACATCAGAATTGCATCTGAAATGCTCTCTTGAGCTGGCTGCTCCGCTGGAGCCGGGGTTTCTGTCGCCACCGGTGCCGGTTTTGTGCAGCCCGGCAGAACTGCAGTCACCAGGGCAATAATTAGGAACACTGTTAATAACCTTCTCGTCACTTTCATACTATCCCTCCTCATTTTTTATAATGCATAGGCAAGTATTGACTTACCTTAAACATTCCTAGTTCGTTATAATGCTTCAATCGAAGCCTTTTTAATTAGCAATTATATTGCTGATTATTTCCAGTTCTAGTTCTGTATCAGGCGGCATGCTACAAAATGCTTGTTTCCGACATCAGTTAATTTCGGTACTGCTTCTTTACAGGCTTCGGTCTGATACTGGCATCTTGTTCTGAACCTGCACCCGGAAGGTGGATTAATAGGGCTTGGTACATCGCCTTCCAGTACAATTCTCTGCATTTTTTCCGATAATTCAGGGTCAGGAACCGGTATTGAAGACAACAGCGCTTTTGTGTATGGGTGAATCGGCCTGTCATATAGCTCGTCTCTATCTGCTACTTCTACCAGATTACCTAAGTACATAACCCCGATTCTATCGGAAATATGTCTGACCATGCTCAGGTCATGGGCAATAAACAGATAAGTAAGGCCAAGCTGCTCCTGCAGATCCTCCAGCATATTCACCACTTGAGCCTGAATGGATACATCCAGTGCAGATATGGGTTCGTCACATATTATGAATTCAGGGTTGACGGATAGTGCCCTGGCAATCCCGATCCTTTGTCTCTGACCTCCGGAAAATTCGTGGGGGTACCTGCTTGCATGGATCTTACTCAGACCAACCATATTCAGAAGCTCTGTTATTCTATCTTCTCTTTCCTTCCCACTTGCAATGTTATGTATATCCATAGGCTCGCCTATAATATCCGCTACAGTCATTCTGGCATTAAGTGATGCATAGGGGTCCTGAAATATCATCTGTATCTTCTTTTTATACGGCATCAGGTCTTTTTCGCAGAGCTGCCCGATATCAACTCCATCATACAGGATTTTCCCGGCTGTTGGTTTATACAATCTGATGATAGTCCTTCCAGTTGTTGATTTCCCGCATCCGGATTCACCTACCAGGCCGAAGGTTTCCCTTTTATTGATGAAAAAGGATACATCATCTACAGCTTTTATATAATCAACTTTTTTATGGATAATCCCTTTGGTCTTTATAAAATATTTCTTCAAGCCTTTGATTTCCAGCAATCTTTCATTATACTCCACTCTTGATGCCTCCCTTCTGATGTTCATAATCTTCAATAACAGGCGCATTTTTATCCAGTAACCAGCACATGGCCTTATGGTCTTGGCTTTCAAAAAATGGAGGTATTTCATCCCTGCAGATATTCATTGCATATTTGCACCTACTGCAAAAAGGGCATCCTGTTGGCGGCTTCAACAGGTCAGGAGGCGTTCCCGGTATTGGAACAAGCCTTGTTCTGCTTCCTGTTGATAATCTTGGTATGGATTTTAACAATCCCATTGTATACGGATGCAGCGGATTATAAAAAATTTCTTTCACCATGCCTTCTTCCATTATTAATCCGCCATACATTACTATCACTCTGCTGCAGACTTTGGCTACTATTCCAAGATCGTGAGTTATCAACACCGTAGCCATATTCAGCTTTTTGTTCAGTTCCTTAATCAAGCCAAGAATTTGTGCCTGTATTGTTACATCAAGGGCCGTCGTCGGCTCGTCAGCAATCAATAATTGAGGATTGCACGCCAGGGCTATGGCTATCATTGCTCTTTGTCTCATGCCTCCGCTGAATTCATGGGGATAATTGCTGAACCTGTCCTGCGGAGATGGAATTCCTACCATACCGAGCATTTCAATAGCCTTTTGCTTTGCTTCCTTATTGCTGATGTTATTGTGTTCCTGTATTACTTCAACTATTTGATTCCCGATCGTATATACCGGATTCAAGCTTGTCATCGGGTCCTGGAATATCATGGATATCTTATTCCCTCTGATAAGTCTCATCTCTTTGGTATTCCTTGCTAAAATATCTTGCCCGTTAAACAATATTTCACCGCTAATGACCTTCCCAGGGTATTGAAGTAATCTCATTACGGAAAGGAATGTAACGCTCTTGCCGCTTCCTGATTCACCGACCACGCCCAATGCTTCGCCGGACTTTACATTAAAGCTTATATCTCTTATAGCTTTTACTTCACCTAAATGTGTGAAGAAAGAAGTTTCCAGATTGTTAACCTCAAGTACATTATTGCTCATGTGATCACTCCTCTCCGAATTATTTCCTCAGTCTGGGATCCAAAGCATCCCTCAGTCCGTCACTGAATATATTGAAGGCCAGTATAGTTACGGACATTGCCAAAGCCGGATAGAACATCTGATAGGGATAGATCGTCAGCGCCTGAAGAGCATCATTGCACAGACTGCCCCAGGATGCTTTCGGTGCAGCCACACCTAAGCCTGTGAAGCTCAGAAAAGCTTCTGTGAACATAGCTGACGGTATCTGCATTGTCAGTGATACCATTATTGGGCCCATAGCATTAGGAAGCAGGTGTTTGAAAAGGATTCTGCGGGTCGATGCTCCGATCGTCCTGGCTGCCAGGACAAATTCCTGCTCTCTCATACTTAAAACTTGTCCTCTTACTATGCGGGCCATGCCGACCCAATATGTCACACTCATCGCAATAATTATGGATTGCAGGCCCGGCTTCAGAACAACCATCAGTAATATCACATACAGCATCATTGGAATGGAGCTTATTATATCAACGAACCTCATCATCAGATTATCGACTCTGCCGCCAAAGTAACCTGATATGCCCCCATAGAACACACCTATTACGAAATTAATTAACGCGGCTATAAAACCCACTAACAGAGATACTCTTGCTCCATACACCACTCTGATGAACATATCACGCCCCAGAGAGTCGGAGCCCCAGATATAGGTTTTATTCGATACTCTGCCAAAGGGCTTGACAGGTTTATCATTACTCTTCACTTCATATCTGTCTATTCTTTTATTCATTATGGTGTTTGCCTCATCAAATGTAACTGTATCCCTGCTCACACCCTGTGATGCAAAATAATTCCTTAAATATTTATAATCACTAACCTTGATCAGCGGGTTTTTCCTGTATGCTCTCTCAATTTTTATAAACTCGGTCTTTGCATTGAAATATGGACTGTAATCTATCAACACCGTATTGCCGTTTACATCGTAGTAATACTTTTTTCCCATCTTGTCATCTTTGATTAAATCAGCTAATTTGATCAGTTCACCATCTTTTGTCACTTCTATCACTTTGTACTCACTTGTTATATATATATAACTGTTATTATCCAGTTCATAAATATTCAGCCTGGGCGGTATATTTGATAAAGTCAGCTCCTGTTGTTCATAACTGTAATCCCAGAAAAATGGTATCAGAATTGCTGATAAAACAATGATAGCTATTATAATCAATGCTACTACGGCACTTTTGTTGCTTCTCAGTCTTCTCCAACTATCCTGACCATATGTAAGGCTTGGCCTTTCGATTATTTCAGAATCAACAGCCTTTATTTTCAATGGCTCCCATCTGCAATCCAGTTTAGCTGCGCCGGACAAGTGTACCACCTCTATTCATATTTTATTCTCGGGTCTATAAATACATATAAAATGTCCACAATCAATATGGTGAGCACCAGGAATATTGCAAAGAAAACTGTTGTACCCATTATTAATGTATAATCCCTGTTAAGTATGCTGATAGTAAAAAGACTTCCAATACCGGGTATGCCGAATACCTTTTCTATAACAAAGGAGCCGGTCAGTATTGATGCAATCATTGGTCCTATATAGGTTACAATAGGAAGAAGCGCATTTCGCAGAGCATGCTTTCCTATCACCTTGAATTCTGATATCCCCTTTGCTCTTGCTGTCCTTATGTAATCCTGCTGCATTACATCCAAAATTGAAGTCCTGGTCAGTCTGGTGACAAATGACATGGAAAAAGCTCCTATAACAAGCACTGGTCCTATATAACCCTTTGGGTTTTCAATACCAAAAGCCGGTACCCACCCTAAAACCGAACTGAAAAGATATAGAAAACCTGTTGCCAGTACAAAGCTTGGTATAGTAGCTCCAAGAGTTGCAAGAACCATGACAAATCTGTCAACCAGCTTGTTCTGCTTCAGAGCACATGCTATACCCATTGAAATGCCGACAATGATGATTAAGGCACAAGAATATGTACCTATAAGAAATGAATAAGGGAATCCGTCTTTTATTATCCTGTCAACAGTAAGTCCCTGTTTTGTGTAGGATACACCAAAGTCTCCCATGATAAAATTGCCTAAATACTTAAAATACTGTACATAGACGGGTTTATCCAATCCATACTTAGCAAAAACAGCTTCCCTTACCGCACCATTAGGTATTTTTTCTGCACTGAACGGATCTCCGGGAATTGCCTTCATCAAGAAAAAGGTTATCGTGATAATAAATAAGATAGTCAAGGCTGCTGACAGAATTCTCTTTAGAATATACTTCCCCATTCAAATTCACCCCCTTTTATATCAACTTATTATTTATATTTATTGTAGCTATATCAGGCCATTGCTCTATATCCGCCGCTTATCTTCAGATAGGGGAATCCAGTAAATGATTCAATACCTTTACCACCTTGCCGTCCTTTATATATATACGAGGTGTTCTTCTTGACAGCCGGCAAACCACTTCATTCTTGTTTGTACCTGCCAGCTGGGATATGGCTTGCACATCCAAAGCACCATCAGTTCCGTCTCCGTAGATAATTACTTCATCACCTTCCCTTGCATCCTCAATATCAGTCAAGTCCACCATACATTGATCCATACATATTACGCCTACTATCGGTGCTTTTTTACCGCGTATAACTACATATCCCTTATCCCTCATATTACGCGGGTAACCATCAGCATAGCCAAAGGGTATGGTACCTATTATGCTGTCCCTCTTCGCTTTCCACATGTAGCTATAGCTGATGCCTTCACCTTTTTTTATTGACTTAATGTAGTATATTTTTGATTTGAAGGTAATGGCCTGTTTTAAACGCAAATTATCATTCTCATAAGATTTCAATCCATAAATTATAGCCCCCGGTCTGATCATATCAAGCCGGTATTGAGGATAATCCACTGCGGCTATACTGTCACATATGTGTTTGTATCTGAAGCTGCAGCCCTTTGATTCAAGCCTGTTTATTGCAGTCACAAACTTACTGTACTGCCTGACGTCGTCTTCAAAGCTTGTCAGGGCAAAATGAGAATAGATTCCTTCAATATTCAAATTATCAAGCTTAAATATTTCTTCGATCTCTGATATGCTTTCTTCACAATCTCTGAATCCAAGTCTGTTGAATCCTGTATCATATTTGATATGTATAACCGGTTTTTTATTATGTACTCTGCCTAAAGCATCCAATAGCTTTGACTGTCTTAAAGAAAATACCGTCTGAGTAATGTTATTTTTCACTATATATTCCAGTTGTTCATCCGGAGTAAATCCCATAATGAAAATCGGATAATCCTTATACTTTCTTCTCAACTCAAGAGCTTCTGACAATGTAGCAACAGCTAAATAATCCGCACCGTTCTCAATTATCGCAGAAGCAATATCCAGCGCCCCGCAACCGTATGCATCGGCTTTAACCACTGCTGCTATTGCTACATTATAACCAACCATTTCTTTTATTTGCTTCATGTTATAAGCTATATTATCGAGATTGACCTCTACTAATGTGTCTCTTAGTACAATATCACTCATATGCATACTCCTTCTATTTTCCTTCCGTCTCCTGTGTTAAAATAGGTTTTATACCATAATTTTCATGTAGTAATAATTACACTATACTCATAATATGATATTTTTGCAAGTATTATTACTGAATTATTATATATTTTTTTGTTATTCCAAAATCTGCATTTTACTATAAAAAATAAGGAAGATTACAGTTCTACGCTGTAATCTTCCTGTTCATTCACTAATACTATATAAACTATTTAAGATAATACTTATTCAGCTTTTTAATATTCTCAAGGTGTCTCAAGCATTTTTCCTTATTCCGTGTGAAATACTCAAATACCAGTATATTGCAAAGTGCTATCGGACCAACATAGGAATTATAAAAATAAATGGGATTTTCACTGGTTGCAATCATTACATAGTCTGACAGCTTTGCAAGCTTATTCTCATTACTATCTGTGATGATTATGGATTTGGCCTTTATATCATGCACGTGCTTCATTGCATTATATGAATCAATGGAATACCGGGGAAAGCTAATCATAATTACCGCATCATTTTTTTCTATCCTGGACAGGCTGTCATACAGCGCAATACCGCCGTAAGTAATAGTCTCACAGTTCAGCCCCAGCCTCTTGAAATTGTAGTAAACAAGATCAGCAATTGTTTTACAGCTGCCCATACCAAGAATATATACTTTCTTTGCTTTTCCGATCTCATCAACTGCAGCCTTCAATACCTCCGCCTCAAAGCTCATTATTGTTCTGTTCAGATTTGCCAGTTCGTTTTGAAACAGATTTGCATAATCCTTATTGTCTTCACCGATAAGCTTTATTGTCTTAAGCATCTTATCAACAGGATTTTTCCCACTGTCGTTTATTTCCATAAGTAAAACATTCTTAAATTCTATGAAGCCTTCGTAGCCCAGCTTCTGGCAGAACCTGACTATACTGGCGTCGCTCACTCCTATGCTGTTTGCCAGGTCAGCTGAGGAAATAGCAGGAATATATTTATAGTTGATCAGAATATAGTTTGCTATTTTTTGAAAACTGGGGGTAAGCTCATTAAATTCCTCTTCCAATTGTTTGAGTATCTTCTTTTTCTCCATAAACTATCCTTTCTTCCATTTCTATCTGCCGCCTATATGTTTCACTTACATTACTACTTATTCGACAGGTTCATTCTATCATAAAATGGAATTAATATACAATATTTTTATTTTTATGTCAATAGCCTAAGGCCTTTCCATCTCTTCTGGGATCTGCTGCTCCGCAGAGAATCCCGTTATCCTCAAATCTTACAGCCTGCACAGAGCCCATCTGCCTGTCCCATGCATCAATTTTCAAAGCCTCGTGCCCCATTTCCCTGAGCCTTTTTATTGCTTCATCTGATATCCTTGATTCATATAATATCTTATTTTCCGTATCATCTGATATCCTTGGAGCTTCAACCGCCTCCTGAATCTCCATATTGTGATCTATCACTTTTGATATGACCTGAACCAGTGAAGAGATTATTTTGCTGCCCCCAGGAGAGCCAAGAACCATGAAAGGCTTCCCCTCTTTAAGTATCAAGGTTGGGCTCATAGAGCTAAGAGGCTTTTTACATGGCGCGATCGAATTGGCTTTATTACAGCCAAAGGAAAAATCAGACATCTGATTGTTCAGTATAATACCTGTCCCCTCAGCCACTATACAGGAACCAAAAAAATGATCTATCGTTTGTGTAACGGCAACCAGATTACCGGCTTTATCCACTACGGAAAAATGCGTTGTGTCCTTATGCTCATACGCCCACGGATCATTGCATTTATATTCCTGTGATTTTTCTATATCGATCTTCCTTGCCAGCTTCTTTGCATAGGCCTTTGAAACAAGTCCATAGAGCGGAACACGCACAAAATCCGTGTCTCCCATATATTCAGCCCTGTCGGCATAACATAGCTTGAATGCTTCTGATAATAAATGCAGATACCCGGCTGAATTCACTTTCGTAGCTCCTACATCAAAGCATTCAAGCAAGTTCAATATCTGTATCAAATGTGTCCCTCCCGAGCTGGGAGGAGGTGAGGATACTATTTCATAACCTCTGTAACTGCCCGATACAGGTCTTCTGACCCGTACCCTGTATCCGGCAAGGTCTTCCATTGTCAAAACGCCCTTTGCTGCCTGCACCGATTTAACTATGGATTTCGCCACTTCTCCCTTATAAAATGCATCTTTACCACCTTCAGCTATCATTCTCAATGTATTTGCCAGATCCGGATTTTTTATTATTTCTCCTGCCGTGTATGGATTGTTATTCTTTAAATACGTCCTGGCAGTGGCCTCATATTTTCTCAGCTCACTTATATTCTCCCTCATATCTTCAGCCAATAATGGCGATACGGCATATCCTTCCAGTGCTATTCTTATAGCAGGCTCCATTACTGCTTCCAGGGACATGGTCCCATAATGCTCCAATATATATATAAGACCTGCAGCTTCGCCAGGCACTCCCACTGCTTTTCCACCGAACAGGTTTTCATTGTTTACAATCTCTCCATCATTTCCTGTTTCCCACATATCCGGTCTTGCCATTTTAGGTGCTACTTCCCTGAAGTCAACGAATATGTTCTCACCTGTCTCAGAAAATCTGGCAGTCATAAAGCCTCCGCCACCAAGCCCGGATGCGTTGGGCTCGCATACCCCAATGACAAATCCTACAGCAACTGCCGCATCAAAAGCATTGCCACCTCTTTTTAGTATCTCAATTCCAGCCTTTGACGCTTCATATTTTCCGGCAGCTACTATGCCATTTTCCCCTATGCAGCCTCTCCCGGTCCTGATCATCTTCCCTGAGCTGTCAAAGCTTTTATAGCCCTCATCTGATTTACTCATGAAATCCCCCCATATTCTTGCAGCCTTCCTTTTATGAACAAAAACCCTCATTCACAGCTGCTTCAAAAGGTTTTTACCGTAATATACACTTCATGTGCAGTATCATTTAAATGATATGTAGTATTACCTGCATAATATAACATATGTTCAGTATTTGCAAGCTTCATAGTGCAAATTGTTTTGGAAAACAATTTGCACCGCATACCGGGCAGATGCACAGTCATCTGAGGGGGAGCCGCGCTTGACCACTATACAGCTGAGCCGGCGATCCCAAGCCGGCTGAGCATTTCTCTGACTTCCGCTTCTCCGGAAGCAAACAGTTCCGCCTCTTTGGGATCCAGGCTCCTCAGGAGAGTCATCAACTCTCCGACATGGGCTTTTTCTTCATCGCGGATATCACTGATAACTGTTTTTGCCACCTCATCATCAGCAGCCTGGACATGGGCATCATAGACATAGATTGCTTCCAATTCTCCGGCAATATCAAGACGGATCGCTTGGATCAACTCCTCTTTTGTCAGTTTACGATTAATGTTTCCTTGAAAAGGATTTGCAAAGTTCGGCACTTTTCATAACCTCCTGTATATCTTATTATTTAAAACAGTTGCCAACTCTTCATATGATATACATAAAGTCTTCAATAAATCCTCTTTATGATTATATTCAGCATAAAAAAACACACCTTCCTTATGAATATTTACATTCATAAAAGAAGGTGTACATTTGTGACTACTCTTCCTCATCAGGAAGCTCAGCATTGTGGTAAACGTCCTGCACGTCATCGTTGTCGTCGAACATATCCATCATCTTGTTTATCTTCTTTATATCGTCTTCCGCTGTTACTTCTATGTAGTTCTGCGGTACCATCGTCACTTCTGCCGAAGCCATCGGCACTCCTATCTCCTCCAGTTTCTGCCTTACTTCCGAAAAGCTTTCTGCGGAAGTAAGTATTTCAAAGGAATCCTCTTCTGCAGTGAAATCTTCAGCCCCTGCATCAAGAGCCTGCATCATGAGCTCTTCCTCTTCAATCTTTCCGTCCTTCTCAACTATGATAACGCCTCTCTTGTCGAACATCCAGCTTACAGCACCGGAAACTCCCATGCTTCCGCCGTTTTTATCAAAAATGTGCCTTACATCTCCTGCTGTCCTATTTCTGTTTTCAGTAAGTGTGGAAACTATAACCGCTACTCCGCCTGGAGCATAGCCTTCATAGACTATCTCTTCGTAGTCCACACCCTCCATCTCGCCGGCACCCTTCTTAATAGCTCTCTGTATCGTATCATTCGGCATATTGTTGGACTTCGCCTTTGCTATTACATCGGCAAGCTTGCCATTGGTGCTGGGATCAGACCCACCCTTGGCTGCCATGGCTATTTCCTTGCCCAGCTTTGTGAATATCTTGCCTCTCATGGCATCGGCCTTGCCTTTTTTATGTTTAATATTTGCCCATTTTGAATGTCCGGACATATATAAAAACCTCCCCTATCTAAGAATAAGCCACGTTAATTTTATCATAAAACCTTTTTCCGTGTAAACTATAAATTTCCTTTTTCTGTCGGTATAAATTTAGGCGCGGGCACTCTCTTATGCTCACTTCTCCGATACATACCCTCAACCTTATTCTTTATACAGTCAGATCCATTACCTGTCAGTATGTATTCGTCAAGCTCCGCATAGCTCATTCCCATTTCCTTCTCGTCACTTTGGTCTTCCCACAAGCCGGCTGTCGGCGGCTTTGTTATGACTATTTCCGGAATACCCAGCTTATATGCCAGCTCCATTACCTCTTTTTTCACAAAGCTTGCCAATGGCATGAAATCCACTCCCCCATCACCATGCTTTGTAAAATAACCGATTTTAAGCTCACACCTGTTGCCTGTACCTGCAACCAGGCAATTTCTTACGCCCGCATTATAATAAACAGTTATCATCCTCAGTCTTGACTTTATATTTGCTACCGCCAGCCTTGGGTCATCTTCCCGTACACCAAGCAAAGCCTTCATAGTATCAAAAGACTGGTCAAGCACTACTGTTTTTGTCTCCAGATCCAGGGCTTTTGCAACCAGCAATGCATGCTCCTCATCTATAGGATTGCTATAGCAGGGCATAATTACTCCCAGTGATTTTTCAGGAAAAGCTTTCTTGCAGAGTGCCGCAACAACTGCTGAGTCTATCCCTCCGGAAAGTCCGAATACAACTCCTTTGGCGCCGGCTTCTTCTACAGTGCCTTTTATCCATCCAACCGCTTCATTTATTACCTTATCCACATCCATCATAAAAAGACCTCCAATTGTAAACTGCATTTATTAAATAACTGCTCTATTTCACCTATATATAATATCATTCTTAAAAATTGATGTAAATAATCAATGCAAATAACAAATCTCCGTCTTCAATGCAATAAATGAGAACGCTATTGCTAAGATCCACCTTGTAAATATTTGCATGCAATATTAAAACAGGTATTGCAGAGATTAATAATAGAGAAGCAGAAGAAAAATGATACAATTGGAGTAATTATGAAAAAGAATGCAACCATGGTAAGAACTGCACTGATCGGCCTAATGGTAGGCCTTGTAAACGGTATCTTCGGCTCAGGCGGCGGTACTATACTTGTGCCCTGCCTTGTATTCATCATGGGCATCGAAGACCATAAAGCCCACGCTACTGCAATTTCCATTATTCTTCCCCTGTCCCTAATAAGCTCGGTTATCTATATCCGATATGATGTAGTTGACCTGACGCTTACACTTAAAGTAGCGACAGGCTCAATACTTGGTGCTTTAGTGGGTTCCTGCATTTTGAACAAGTTCTCCGTAAATGCCCTGAGAAAAATATTCGGCATTTTCATGATCATTGCCGCTTTAAGGATGGTGTTCTAGTGCTTACAATTATCATAGGCTTTGCATCAGGCATCATAAGCGGCATGGGTATAGGCGGAGGTACATTATTGATTCCTGCCCTTGTTTTCCTGGCCGGTACCAGGCAGCAAATTGCCCAGAGTATAAACCTTCTTGTATTCATACCCTCTGCCATTGCAGCTCTTTTTGTACATGCAAGAAAGCACAACATTGAGAAGGGCTTGCTTCTCAAGCTTGCAGTAACAGGCTGCATCGGAGCTGTAATAGGATCACTGCTTGCAGTGAAACTTGATTCTGCTCTGCTGAAAAGATTTTTCGGGATATTCCTCTTCATCATGGGTATTTATGAAATAACCTCTAAAAGTAAATCCAAAAAACCAAGCTCAGGAAAGGAAGATTGCAAATGAAGATTAAAAGACTATTAGCCGCTTATGTGCTGGTCAGAGGCATAACCAGATACCGGCAGAACAACCAGAACAGCAAAGCAGATAAAAATGAAAAATGCGAAAACTATTTCAGGTGCGATGACGATGAAAATGATGGGAGAGGAAATTATTGAAGTTTTTTTCCAGAGTCCCCTCATACTGCAGTATTATAATTGAACAGACTATAAGCAGCACCCCCGCAAGTTGAACGAGCCCCATCCTTTCACCCAGCACGATATATGACATCAGTATTGTTATCGGCAGCTCTGAAGTGGCTGCAATGCTTGCTTTGTCTGCGCCCACCAGCTTTATGCCCCTGTAAAGGAATATCACAGGCAGTATCCCGGAAACCACTGCAAGCTCGCATACATACAGTACAAGCTCTGAAGTCATTGCAAACTCAAACCTGAAAAAGCCGGGGCGGAGCAAAAGCGCCACTGCTAAAATTATGAGAGTAGTATAAAAGGTTATTACCAGCGGCTCAAAATCCCTAAGCTTTACATCAGCGTAAATATTGTAGAAGGCATATGCAGCACTTGAAAGTATTCCGAACCCAAGTGCAGTAAGAGGCGTCTTCACTATGTCGATATCGAACACATTTATTACCATCATACTGCCAAGAAAAGCGGCCAAAAGGGCCAAATTATTCGTCAATGTTATTTTCTTTGTATTTGTCGCCATGAAATAAAGGCTCACAAGCACAGGATGAGTAAACAGCAGCATTGAAGCTATTCCTGCGTTCATTTTCTGAAGCGCAAGGTAAAATAGTATCGTTGTGCCGGCACTCCCAACAAGGCCTTGCACCAGTATTATCTTCAACCTGCTTTTGTCCAAATGCAATTTTTTTATATCCACTACTACAAAATATGCAAGCATGAATATCACTGCTGCCGCATTCTGCAGTATGAGCAGATCAAATACATTGATCCCACTGTTCATTACAGTCTTGCCGATTACAGCTATCAAAGCGAAAAAAAAGGCTGCAAGTAAGACATAGATGTATCCTATCTTATTTTTCGACATATATTACCCTCACAAACTATATTATATATTTGCTCAATCTTCCATAACTGATTTCATCCACTTCAGCCTTTATATAGATTCCGTTATCCCTATACTGCTCCTCAATTACCTCATTGGCACTGCCATAAATTGTAGACACAACACTGCCCTCCGCATAAGGCACCAGCAGTTCAACGGTCTTTGACCTCATTCCTGCATATTTCTCAATTAAGTCAAGCAGCTGTGACAGGCCTATCCTCTCTGAAGCTGAAATATGCACAACATTTTCCATACCCTTATATTCAACTGCGGCAAACTTACCGGGGCATTTATCTATCTTGTTGATAGCCATAATAATGTCCTTATCCTCAGCACCCAGCTCTGTCAATACATCTATAACCACATTTATCTGCGTTTCATAATCAGGATTGCTTCCATCGACCACGTGTATAAGGAGATCGGCATACAGCACCTCTTCCAGTGTCGATTTGAAAGCTTCAACCAGATCATGCGGCAGCTTCCTTATAAATCCGACTGTATCTGTGACCAGTACTTCCTTGCTGTTATTAAGGGTCACCTTTCTCGTAGTAGGATCCAGCGTAGCGAACAACTGATCCCTGGCATATATTTCAGCATCTGCGAGATTGTTGAGAAGAGTTGATTTTCCTGCGTTTGTGTAGCCTACAAGACATAACTGGAAGGTCTTCCTTGATATTCTCCCTTCCCTCTGGAGATCCCTTTGTTTCTTGACCTCCTTCAGTTCATTTTCCAGGTCATTAAGCCTGTTCCTTATCCTTCTCCTGTCTACCTCCAGCTTCTTTTCTCCCGGCCCCCTGGTCCCTATACCTCCGCCTGTCCTTGACATGTGCTGCCCCATGCCTATCAAACGGGGCATCATATATTTCAGCTGAGCCAGCTCCACCTGCAGCTTTCCCTCTCTGGACCGTGCCCTCTGTGCAAAAATATCCAAAATCAGCTGAGTCCTGTCAATAACCTTTATCCCCAGAGCTTCTTCCAGATTTCTTATCTGGGCGCCTGAAAGCTCCTCGTCAAAAACAACAAGGTTCGCGTCCATAGCCTGGCTAAGAAGCATAAGCTCTTTGAGTTTTCCTTTGCCGATAAAAAATGCAGTGTCCTTTTTATCTTTGCTCTGCACCATTCTGCCGACCTCACTGCCCCCTGCGGTTTTCAGAAGCTCTCTTAACTCATCAAGAGCCTCTTCGTCTTCAATTCCTACCAGAACAGCCCGTTCTACATCGCTGTCTACCTCTTTCCCTGCTTTTCTTATATCCTTCAGACCGGCTTCAGCTTCATTGATCACATCAAAAATATTGACCTTCATCAGCCTTTCAAAACTGTAAGGACCCATAACAATTGCCTGAAGCTGCTTTTCGTCATCAATCCCAAGAAAAGCTATACTCCCATTAGTCATTATACCCTCTGAAACTCCGACAGCAGCCATAATATCAAATCTCATCCTTTTTAAAGCTGAGAGATCCACCTCTGATAGTCCTCCGGCGCCATTTGGATGTGTATGCACACACCTTATCCCGCTTAAGCTTTCTTCAGACCTTCTATTGTTATAGCCCTTCAGAGCCACAGTATTTTCATCTCCTATGCTCACATCAAGCACTGAACCCTTCCTGTCAATGTATACTGCAATCTCCTTACCTGTTTCCTCCGTTATATCACAGATTTCTGAAATTATCTCCTCTGAAACCAGCTGATACTTGTCAACAGTCAATTCCTTAAGGTTCTCCAGCCGTTTCAACAATAATTTCTTGATTCCTGCTGTGTTATCCATACGCTCACCTCTATTCCAAATACATAAGATATTTTATCATATTATTACATACAATATAAACATTGTACACACATATATTCTTATTGCAGCACATGTGCCTGTCCATGTGCATTGAATTTATTTTGCTTTTCTGAGATAATGATAGATAAAGATCATATATTATGTCTATAATTTAAAGACATTCCAAACAGTTACAAAGGGGTGGAACCGTGAAACACGATGCAATACTGACGGAAGTATTCAATATTTCCAGAATCATAAGTATTTTTATAGCAATCATATTTGTTTTTTGTATTTTTACATCCGTTTATACTGTAAAAGATGGTGAAGTAGGAATTGTGCGCACTTTTGGCAGTATAACCGAAATATCTCAGGCCGGCATACATTTCAAACTTCCATATCCTATACAGCAGGCTGATGCCATTAATATAAACAAAGCCAATATCATAGAAATAGGTATCAGCAATTTGAAAAAGCAAAAGGATGAAGACCTGCAGAATGAATCTGTATATATGACGGAAGACGGCAATCTCATGTTGGTGAATATGCTGGTTGAATGGAGAGTAACAGACCCAAAAGCATACCTTATCAATGCGGAGGATCCGGATAAAATACTCGAGAATGCAATAATTTCAGCTTTGAGGACAGCCATGGGAAATTCGACCATAGACTCAGCTCTTGGCAGCGGGAAAATAGATATACAGATGAAAGCCAAAGAGCAGCTTGAAAAACTTATTTCAAAATACAATATAGGCATACAGGTACTGGACATCAAGATACAGGAAGCACATCCGCCGGCACAGGTTCAGAAGTCCTTTGATAATGTATCTGATGCGATAGCCCAAAGGAACACACTTATTTCAAAGGCCGAAGATTATAAAAACCAAAAACTCACTGCTGCTGAAAGCGAAGCTCAAAAAATGCACCGGGAGGCTGAAGCATATTCAGAAGAAAAACTCAATAGGGCAAAAGCAGAAACAGCAAGATTCGACAACCTGTATGAGCAATACAGATTAAGCAAGTCTGTTACCAAAACAAGACTTCTCATAGAAACTCTTGAGGAAGTGCTTCCAGGCAGCAACATATACATAGTGGATGACCGGAATGGCGCTATAGAATACATACCCATAAAAGATCTTGGAGGTGAGGAATAATGAATACCTCCAATAATTTGAACCATAAGAATAAGAGTGTATTGCTGGATCTGCTGCTGAAAAGGCTGCTTGTTATTTCCCTCTTAGTGCTGTTGATAATGGCAGCTATTGCAAATACTCTTGTCGTCCAGGAGGATGAACTGGTCGTGATCAAGCAGTTTGGCAGAGTCCAGAGGATCATTGATGAACCCGGTCTGTTTTTTAAGCTTCCTCTTGTACAAAGCACCGATACTCTTACTAAAAAGCTCGCAGACTATGAGATTCAGCCAATAAAAGTATTCTCAAAAGACAAAAGGAATATCATCCTGAGGAATTACGCAGTGTGGAAAATCACAGAGCCTCACAGCTTTATAAACAATGTGCATACTATAGGAAGTGCTGAGGTCATGATTGAGAGCGCAGTCTATTCTGCCGTAAGGCAGGAATACAGCAAGCTGTCCTACGATGAAATCATAAAAGGTATTGCCGCAGGTAAGGATTACAATGAAGAAATAACTGCAGCAGTAAGAAATCAGCTTCAAAATACAGGAATGGAAATACTGGATGTCAGACTTATGAGGCTTGAGCTTACAGCTGATGAAGAACAGATAGCTTATTCGAAAATAAAGTCTGAAAGGGAAAAAATAGCGAAGGAAAACATATTCATGGCTGAGAATGAAGCCACGGAAATAAAAGCAGAAGCCGATAAGCAGGCGAAGATAATCATATCCCAGGCCTATGCAGCCTCTGAAGAAATCAAAGGTCAAGCTGACGCCGAAGCAGCAAAGATATATGCAAAAAGCTATAACCAGGATCCTGAGTTCTACAAATTTATGAGAACACTGGAATCCTATAAAAAGACTTTAAAAGGCAAACCAACAATAATTCTTCCAATAGATTCACCTTATACAAAGTATCTGATAGGGAAGTAATAGTTATGGCTCATCGCCGCCGGGTAAATAAAAAAATAACAGCTAATGCTGTTATTTTTTTATTTACCCGGCGGCGATCTACTCTCCCAGGACCCTGCGGTCCAAGTACCATCGACACTGGAGAGCTTAACTTCTGTGTTCGGGATGGGAACAGGTGTGACCTCTCCGTCATTGCCACCAGATCTTCA
>DASPLL010000007.1:0-58655 GCA_035627615.1 Clostridia bacterium | reverse complement strand
CACTAGTCGCTGGAGGAGTACCGGAAAATTTTATATATCAGTTTTCTAGAGACTAGAATCTAGTGACTAGAGACTGAAGATCTGGTGGCAATGACGGAGAGGTCACACCTGTTCCCATCCCGAACACAGAAGTTAAGCTCTCCAGTGTCGATGGTACTTGGACCGCAGGGTCCTGGGAGAGTAGATCGCCGCCGGGTAAACATAAAAGAACAACAGCATTTGCTGTTGTTCTTTTATGTTTACCCGGCGGCAACGAAGCAAAGCTTTGTTGATACGATAAAATTAAGGAATGCTTTCTGTGCAGCTGTGCTTATACATTTTCGGATGCTCCTAAAAATAGGAATTCTTAATTAAAAATCTTCCTCGTTTCGCTGCTATTCGACAAGATTCAACACATAATTTGCGGTTTGTCAAGATATTATTTTTGAATTGCTTGTTCTGTTATATAATCGGTAACTCAATAGTTTTTTGAGTCTATTTATAGGTCTAATTCACTATATATATAAAAGGCATGTATAAAATCAGTTTAATAGACTATACTTAACTTAATTGGCTTCACTAGTATAAAGTGGGATGTAATGCATAAAAAGGATGGATGTATTATGAAAGAAATATTAAGCAGTGTATCTCTAAAAATTAAATATGCTCTGGCATTATTAGTTACATTGTTTTTTGTCCTTATTATAGCATATACAGCATTTATCTATCCAAACTCAGCGACATATAGCGACAAAGTATTCAGGACGTTAGCGCTTGGTCAAATGCTTCTGATAGTATTCATCAGCTACAGCATGTATAACCTCTTAAAGGGAGATTCAGTACTGGGAGGCATTTCAGGCATTATAAGGGATGAAATATCTGAAGGCAGCCCGATATTCAATACAATCTCAGATGGTATAATAGTGGTTGACAGTAAAGGCAGGATCAGGAATGTGAACCAGGGCCTGTGCAACATATTAGGATTTGAGGAAAAGCAATTAATAAACAAGAATATTTACAGTTTACTTAATGAATGGGACAGCAATTTCGAAAATAGACTATTACCGGGTATTATGATTGAGTCTTTAGAGACTCAAAAGGAATTCAGACAGCAGGAAAAAGTCTTTGTAAGGGATGAAGAGATCCTCTACCTTGCAGTATCTACATATATGCTGAGGAATAAAAGCAAGAATATTATTGGCGTTCTTGCGGTAGTGCACGATTTCACACAAAAAAGAAAGCTTGAACAGCAGCTAATACATGTAGAAAAGCTAGCAACTGCCGGGCAGATGGCTGCCGAACTGGCTCACGAAATCAAAAATCCAATATGCTCTATCAAGGGACTTATTCAGATTATGGGGAAGAAGCACTGTCTTGAGGACAGCAAGTATTATGAAGTAATAACAAATGAGATAGACAGGATTAGTGTCTTGCTTCAAGGATTCCTGGCACTTACTCAGAATAAACCGAAACTCGAGACAGTCAAGGTAAACAGTATTCTTGAGCAAGTAGTGCCTTTGATTGAAAGCTATGCTGAGAGCAAAAATATTCATATAAATATGGATCTGCAAAAGGATATGCCGTATATTAATGCGGACAGAGAGAATTTGAGGCAGGTAATTGTGAACATAGTTCAGAACGGCATTGATGCATTACCAAGTAACGGAAGCATGTATATAAGCATTTGGTATGATCAGATCAATGACCTGGTTAAAATGGAATTCAAGGATAATGGCAGTGGAATAAAGCCTGAATATCTGGACAAGATATTTGAGCCATTCTTTACGACAAAGGACAACGGCTCGGGATTGGGACTGGCAATATCGCACAAGATAATCGAGAATCACTGTGGGAAGTTGTTCGCATTTAACAATCTGGATGGAGGAGCTACATTTGTTATTGAGCTTCCTGCTACTAAAATATATGAAATAAATAATAACAAGGTTTCCTAAACAAAAAGCCGCAAAATTGCGGCTTTTTCATAAGCAATAAAGTGCGGCGTAAGCCGCACTTTTCATTTAAATTTAGGAATTATTCCTGCGTGCTGGCATGCCTTCAGAGCAACTACTGTTGTGGGTCCCAGAATCAAGCCTGCCGCGCCTATGAGCTTCAGCCCCGCAAACATTGAAATCAGTGTGACTACCGGATGTATTCCCAATTGCTGACCCACTACCTTTGGTTCTATCATATATCTTACGACTGTAATTATTCCATACAGAACAAGGAGTGCAATCCCAAGCCTGTAGTTCCCCCATATGAAACTTGTAATGGCCCAGGGTACATAAATTCCTCCGGTGCCCAGCACAGGAAGTATATCTACCAGAGCTATTATGATTGCCAGAGTAAAGGCGTAATCAACTCCTATAATGGTCAACCCTATAAAGGATTCAAGAAAGGTTACGCTCAGTATTATGGATTGAGCCTTTAAGAAGCCTATCAAGGCACCAAAGAGATCAGTTTTTAATGAAGTCAGCTTCGTATCCCAGGACGAGGGAAGCTGTCTGAATATAAAATCTTTTATCATATATTTGTCTTTTGTAAGGAAAAAGGTTGCAATAAGGGTAATTATCAGGAATATCAGCGTAGACGGCAGTGCAGTCAGAGTATCGATCAATATTGTTGTAGTGTGGCTTAAGAAGGCTGTGAACTTTTCAAAAACAGTCCTCAGTACATCCTGTATGATGTTAAGGGCTTCCGGAGGCAGCTGGAGATATAAATCCGTGACCTGCTGAATAATTTCCGTAGAAAGGTTATATATCCCTTCGTAGTAGTTTGGCAGCCTGTCATATAGTTTTATAAACTCATATACTATTCTGGTAATAGCGAATATGGAAATAGCAATGAAGCCTCCAAGGAAAAGCAAAATTGACAATAATACCGACAGTCCCCTCTTAAGCTTGAATTTTTGGAAGAACTTAACTATTGGCTCTATTATAAGGGATAATATAAATGCTGTAATAAAAGGGGTGAAATATATGAACAGTAGTCTGAGTGCAAAATATGCAATCAGGATTATAGTTGCATATGCCAGCACTTTGAGTATTATATGCAGATATTTTTCTATTTCCGGTCGAATCATAAATGCCACTTCCCAATATATTATTTGCAATTAAAAAAGTCTCTTATTATCAAAGTATGCTGCAGTGAAGAAAATGCAACCATATATATTTATTATATATAATACAAGGGCAATAATCAAACAGTATTGAATATACAAGGGTATTTTTGAATGCATGCTGCGTATTCAACAATAATAATGTATAATTATATTAATAATAGCCAATAGCGCTAAAAATATTCACTAAGGAGAGGGTTGGAATTGAGAGAAGTAAATGTGGATATCATATGCGAAACAATAAAAGAGCTTTTCATAAACGCAAATTACTATTTGTGTCAGGATATAAGGGATAAGCTTGAAAAATATAGAAATATAGAGGTTTCTCAAATAGCAAGGGAGATATTGGATAAAATAATTGAAAACGCTGATATAGCGGCAAGGAATCAGGTTGCTATATGTCAGGATACCGGTATGAGTGTGGTATTCCTTGAAGTCGGACAAGAGGTCTGCTTTGTTGGAGGGGATATTGGTGAGGCTATAAATTCTGGAATTAGAAAAGCCTATAGGGAAGGATACCTGAGAAAGTCAGTTGTAGGAGACCCTATAAGCCGGTATAATACAGGAGATAATACACCTGCGGTAATATACTATGATATAGTACCGGGAGAAAAGGTAAAAATACAGATCATGCCAAAAGGTTTCGGCAGTGAAAACATGAGCGGAATCAAAATGCTTAAGCCATCGGATGGAGTGGAGGGAATAATTGAGTTTGTACTGGAGACAGTTGCAAAAGCAGGTTCCAATCCATGTCCTCCTGTAATTGTAGGGGTTGGGATAGGCGGAACCTTTGAAAAAGCTGCATTGATGGCCAAAAAAGCACTGCTGCGTTCTGTGGATAAGGGCAACGAGGATGTTTATTACAGAGAGCTGGAAGCAGAGCTTTTGCAGAGGATAAACAATCTTGGAATAGGGCCTCAGGGAATGGGGGGCATCACAACTGCCCTTGCAGTTAATATTGAAGCCTATGCTACACATATAGCCGGTTTACCTGTGGCTGTGAATATTACCTGCCATGCATCCAGGCATATGGAGAAAATAATTTAAGTAAAATGATGAATGGGCTGCTTCACTGCCTTGTTTGCTCCAAGGCAATATAAATGAAAAGGGAGATTGAACTTTCATGTATAAAAAGATAACAACTCCTTTAAGGGATGAAGATATAAATGCGTTGAATGCCGGAGACCGTGTGCTGCTCAGCGGAGTGATATATACCGCCAGAGACGCGGCTCATAAAAGAATGCATGAAGCGCTGCAGAAGGGTCAGGCTTTGCCAATAGATATACGGCAGCAGGTCATGTATTATGCAGGACCTTGCCCTGCCAGGCCTGGCATGGTTGCGGGCCCCTTCGGGCCTACCACTTCAGGAAGGATGGATAAGTTTGCTCCTGAGCTTATAGCCATGGGACTCAAAGGGATGATAGGCAAGGGAGACAGAACCAACCAGGTGGTTGAAGCAATGAAGGAGGGCAATGCTGTTTATTTTGCTGCTATAGGTGGTATTGGTGCATATATTGCTGCTACAATCAAATCGCAAGAGGTTATAGCTTATGAAGAGCTTGGCGCTGAGGCACTTATCAAGCTTGAGGTCAGCGACCTTCCGCTTATTGTCGCTATAGACAGCAGGGGGAACAATCTTTACCTTACGGAGCCACTGAAATATAAGGACAAGTTTACAGAGATAATAAGTGATAAAAAGGAATTAACAGGGATAATCAATGAATAATGATCGCATACCGATATTAAAATCGCTTATAGAGTACAGGGATGAGGGGGCTGTATCCTTTCATATGCCGGGGCATAAGAGAGGCAGCATATATAAAAAGGCAGGTTTGGAATTTCCGGGAGAGGATTTATTGGCCATGGATACAACAGAGGTTTCCGGTATTGACAACCTCCACTGTCCCGAAGGTGCAATACTTGAAGCCCAAAGCCTTGCGGCGGAAGCCTTTGGCGCAGATCATACATTTTTTCTTGCCAATGGCACCACATCGGGGATATACTCAATGATAATGGCAGCAGCAAATCCCGGAGACAAAATAATAATACCTCGCAACTGTCATAGGTCTGTGTATGGTGCAGTAATATTAGGCAGGCTGGTACCGGTCTATATAGATCCTGAAATGGATAATGAGCTTGGAATAGCAATGGGTATAAAGCCGGAAAAAGTGGAATATATATTGGAAAAGCATAAAGATGCAAAAGCCGTAGTAATTACTAATCCTACTTATTACGGGGCATGCTCCGATTTGGAGAAAATCGCAGATATCGTACATGAAAAGGGTATGCTGCTTCTGGTTGACGAAGCTCACGGTTCGCATTTCAGCTTCCATGAAAGGCTTCCGATATCAGCACTTGATGCAGGAGCAGATATGACAGCCCAGAGTACACATAAGACACTGCCTGCCATGACACAGAGTTCAATGCTGCATGTAAAATCCGGAAGGGTAGACATTGAGAAGTTGAAACTGTTTTTGCAGCTTACTCAGACAACGAGTCCTTCACATATACTACTTGCATCCCTGGACAGTGCCAGGTATATAATGAAGGAGAAAGGAAGAAGTTTTCTGGAGGATACGATAGCCTGGAGCAATAGGGCAAGAAATGAGATCAATAGTATTCCGGGTCTTTATTGCTTAAGCCAGGACAGAATAGGCAGTTTTGGGGTTGCCGATCTGGATCCCACAAGGCTTACAGTGAATTTTGGAGCAGCAGGTATAAGCGGTACGAGAGCTGAAGTCATCCTGAGGAAGGACTTCAAGATACAGGTGGAAATGTCCGATTTATGTAATATAGTAGCAATAGCTACCATAGGAAATAACCAAGCTGATTTTGAAAGGCTGGTGAATGCGCTAAAAAGTGTAGCTGATACTGAAGGAAAAGGGATGGCGGCTGTAAAAGCCACAACAGCTTTCAGCATGTCTCCGGAGCTCAGCCTGATGCCCTGGGAAGCGGTCTATTGCAGAAAAGAACAGGTGGAGTTTGGAAATAGTATAGGCAGGGCAAGTGGGGAGATGATTATACCTTATCCTCCCGGGATACCTGTTCTGATGCCTGGAGAGAGAATCACGTCAGAGGCTTATGAATATCTTAGATTGTGTTTGGAGCAGGGTATAAAAATTAATGGGGCATCAGATGCCAGGCTTGAGAAGATTTGGGTAGTTAAATAGGCTGTGGGGTTATGAGGTTATAGGGTAGGGGCGATTCATGAATCGCCCGTACAGGCCTTGGATATTATAAAGCAAAATAATTAAAGGGAGGAATAGTTATGAAACTTGTGATAGCAGTTGTGCAGGATGATGACGTCGATGAACTGGTGGAAAGATTGGTCAAAGAGAAGCTCAGCAGTACTAAGCTTGCTTCGACAGGCGGGTTCTTAAGAGAAGGGAATACAACGCTGTTGATTGGTGTGGATAAGGAGAGGGTGGACTCAGTAATATCAATGATAAAGGATATATGCAAGAGCAGGAAGCAGACCTTTACGACTCCTATTCCGCCTACAGGCTCAGCGGGAGTTTTTATTCCATATCCTATTGATGTAATGGTCGGTGGTGCTACAATATTTGTTGTTGATATAGACAGGTTCGAGAAAGTTTAAGGGAGTACCATTATGAAAATATCAGATATAAAGAACCATCCTTCTTCAATTGCCAATACTATAGCCAGGGAAGACAGGAGGTCTGATATCACAAGCGACAGATCAGGCTTTGGCGATACATTGAGAAAAACAGAAGAGCAGGATCTGACCACCCGCTTGAATAGGCTAATGAGTGATATAGAAAAACAAGGGGAGCATCTTGCCAAAAACATGGACATTAAAGAGCTGAAAAACTATAAGAAGCTTGTTTCAGAATTTATGAATGAGGTAGTGAATAATTCTCTTAAATTCACAAAGCAGAGCAACTTTGACAGAAGGGGAAGGCATAAGGTATATGCCCTTGTAAGAAAGGTCAATGCCAAGGTTGAGGAACTAAGCAGAGAATTTCTGAAGGAAGAGAAAGATAACATAAAGATACTCGAAAGCATAGGAAGCATAAAAGGAATGCTGTTTGATATGTACATGTAATGTCTTATAAGGAGAAACAAAAATGGGCTTTAACGATATCGCAGGTCAGAAGGTAATAGTGGAAAGTCTCAGAAATGCCGTGAAAAGCAATATGATATCAAACGGGTATATTTTCAGTGGGCCTGAAGGCTGTGGCAAGAAGCTCATGGCCTTTATTTTTGCCATGGCTGCAAACTGTACCGGATCAGTAGAAGACAGACCATGCGGAAGCTGCAATTCCTGTATAAGAACCAGGAACAACAATCATCCGAACATAGAGGTTGTGAGGCCTACCGGACTGAGTATAAAAATAAAACAGATCCGTCAGATAATAAGTGATACAGCAAAAAAACCCTTTGAGAGCGGATACAAGGTAATTATTATTGAGAATGCGGACAAGATGACTCATGACGCACAGGATGCATTTCTGAAAACCCTTGAAGAACCTCCTGCAAATACTGTATTTTTGCTCCTTGCAGAAAACCGGAACCTTCTGCTGCCTACGATTGTTTCAAGATGCCAGGTTTATCAGTTCAAACCTGTTGGAGTAAAAGAAATGAAGGAGTTTGTGGAAGCCAGGTATGACTTTACGCCGGCAGACGTTGACGCTGCAGTGAGACACTCAAAGGGGATAGTAGGTAGAGCACTGGAGCTTCTTCAAAATAAGGATAGCTATAATGCGCGTACTATATATATTGACATACTGGAGAAGGCTTTAGCCGGCAATGGGAGTGAGGCGCAGCTGCTGGCATCGGCAGTGGCTGAATCCAAGGAGGAGGCAGAAAGGTTCATTGAGTTTTCCCTTACCTGGTTCAGAGATGTGCTGGTGCTCAGTGAGAGTTCGGATGCTTATGAGAAGCTCATTATAAATGTTGAAAGCATGGAAAGACTGTCAAGGCATAATTCTGTTTTGACGGGAAGCAAATTAAACAGTATAATAGAAATAATTAAAAATACAGCGAAGTATGTCAAACATAATGTTGGTATAAAAAATAGTATAGATGGCATGCTATTTAATATTGCGGAGGTAAGTATATACAATGGTTAAAACGGTTGGAGTAAGGTTTAAGAAAGCCGGCAAGATATATTACTTTGATCCCGGTGATCTGGAGATAAATATTGATGATAACGTAGTAGTGGAGACCATCAGAGGTATTGAATTCGGAAAGGCTGTGCTTGGAATAAGGGAAGTGCCTGAGAATGAAATAATAGCACCTCTTAAGAAGGTTTTGAGAATTGCTACGGAAGATGACAATAAAGTATATGAAGACAACAAGGCTAAAGAAAAGGAAGCCTTCAACACATGCCTTCAGAAAATAAACCATCATAATCTTGGGATGAAGCTTATTGATGTGGAATATACCTTTGATAACAATAAAATCATATTCTATTTTACAGCCGATGGACGTGTGGACTTCAGAGAGCTTGTAAAGGACCTGGCTTCGGTCTTCAAGACGAGAATAGAACTCCGTCAGATAGGTGTAAGAGACGAAGCCAAAATGATCAGCGGCATGGGACCTTGTGGAAAGAGCCTCTGCTGTTCAACCTTCCTAGGGGATTTTGCTCCTGTTTCCATCAAAATGGCAAAGGAACAGAACCTATCCCTTAATCCTACAAAAATATCGGGTATTTGCGGAAGACTGATGTGCTGCCTGAAATATGAGCATGACACATATGAATGTGCAAGAAAATATATGCCTAAAGTAGGAGCTTTGGTTGACACCCCTGAAGGCCGCGGAGAAGTGGTGGAATCCAATGTGCTTCTGGAAATGGTCAAGGTAAAGCTGGAGCTTATGGAGGGAAATCTGCGCGTTATCAAGGATTATTCTATCAAGGATATTGTACAGCTGAAGCCCGGGAAGGACGTAGAGCCTGATATTGAGGGAGATATAGAGAATTTGGAACTTCTTGAGGATAGTTAAAAATTGTACAAAAGTTGGTTAAAGGGTTTTATTTATTAATGATTAGTGATAGAATGTAGATGTAATTTATATAGGAGGTGTTACTATGGCATATAAAATACAGGACACTTGCATAAGCTGTGGTGCATGTGAACCAGAATGCCCGGTTAATTGTATCAGCCAGGGCGAAGATAAATACGTTATTAATCCCGATGAGTGCATCGAGTGTGGTGCATGTGCAAATGTTTGCCCGGTTGATGCTCCGGTTCAGGACTAATTAAAGTTTAAAAAAAAGACCTAAACGGTCTTTTTTTCCATTAGGAGAGGTATGTCATGGAAGAACTCATACTTCAGGGTGAAACTGTTGATGATCTGCAGAATGGATATCGGATAATACAAAAAAGCCATGCTTTCAGGTTTGGGGTTGATGCCGTGTTACTTTCGGATTTCGCCGATATAAGGCATGGGCATTCGGTCATTGATCTTGGAACTGGCACGGGAATAATCCCGATATTAATATATGCAAAAAAGAAACCTTCAGAAATCACTGCTGTAGAAATACAGCAGGATATGGCTGATATGGCTGAACGCAGCATGAAGTTGAATGGACTTGGAAATAACATTAAAGTGCTGTGCATGGATTTGAAGGATGCCCCCGTGCTATTGGGAAAGGCCAGGTATGATTGTGTGGTGACCAATCCCCCTTATGTAAAGAAGGAATGTGGAATAAATAATCCCTCTGAGTCCAAGGCTATTGCCCGTTTTGAAATAATGTGCAGTCTGGAGGAGGTTCTGATTACAGCTAAAGAGCTCTTAAAACCTGGAGGGAAGCTTTTTATGATACATAGGACTGACCGACTGGCAGATATAATATGCGAAATGCGGAATGCTGGTATTGAGCCGAAGAGGATCAGATTTGTGCACCCCTCCACCGGAAAAAGACCCAATCTGCTGTTGATTGAAGGAGCCAGGGGGGGAAATAAGGAGCTTAAGTTTATGGATCCACTGTACATACATGATGAAAATGGAGAATACACTGAAGAGATACACAGAATATACGGGAGGACAAGAGGATGACCGGAATTTTATACTTATGTGCAACTCCCATAGGGAACCTTGAGGATATAACTCTAAGATGCATCAGGATTTTAGGAGAGGTAGACATTATTGCCGCCGAGGATACCAGACAGACCGTCAAGCTGTTGAACCACTTACATATCCGCAAGCCCTTGATAAGCTATCATGAGCATAATAAATTTGAAAAGGGCGATGACATAATAGAGCTCCTGAAATCCGGGAAAAACATAGCCCTTGTTTCTGACGCAGGAATGCCTGCAATATCTGATCCAGGTGAAGAACTGGTGAGAATGTGCATAGAAAACAGTATTGATATAATCCCGATTCCGGGTCCTACAGCTTCACTTTCAGCATTGATTGTTTCTGGACTTTCCACAGTCAGGTTCTGCTTTGAAGGTTTTTTACCTACAAATAAGAAGGAGAGAAAAGAAAGGCTGCAAAAGCTTTCCACAGAAACAAGGACTATAATACTTTATGAAGCACCTCACCGTTTGCTGGATACACTGAGCGACATCAAGGAACAGCTTGGAGACAGGAGGGCTTCGGTATCCAGGGAAATAACCAAAAAATTCGAAGAGACAGTAAGAGATAATATAAGCCGGATAATCATTTTTTTTGAAGACCGTGCAATCAAAGGCGAATTTGTTCTGATTATTGAAGGTGCAAATGAAAAAGAACTTGTTGATATTGAAATGAAGAAATGGGATAATATAACCATTGAGGAACATATTAAAATGTATTTGAGACAGGGATTAGATAAAAAGGAAGCAATTAAAAAAGTCGCAGAGGATAGAAAGCTGCCGAAGAAGGAAATATATAAAATAGGATGCAGCATTGAATGAAAAATAATTAATATATTATCTGATATCTGTCAGGATTTTTGAAAGGAGGACAAAATATGAAGTTCACGAAAGATATGACTGTTGCTCAGATTCTGAGAGCAAATCCCAAGACTGCTGAAGTTTTCATGAGATATGGAATGCATTGCCTTGGCTGACCAGGTGCTACGGGAGAGTCTGTGGAACAGGCTGCAATGGTGCATGGCTTCGATGGAGACCAGCTGCTGGTTGATTTGAATAAGGTCAGTGAGTGAAATATAAAAGGTTAGGATTACTCCTAACCTTTTGAATTACTTCTTGAACTCTTCCATACAAGCGGGGCATATATTCTTGCCCTTGTATTGAATCACGTCTTTTGCATTTCCGCAGAATATGCATGCCGGCTCATATTTCTTCAATATGATATGCTCGCCGTCAACATAAATCTCTAAGGAATCCTTTTCCTCTATATTAAGAGTTCTCCTCAATTCTATCGGAATTACAACCCTACCGAGCTCGTCAACCTTTCTTACAATACCTGTAGACTTCAACGTTTTCTCCCTCCTTTACATTATCTAACAAAATTCGACAATTTATGTTACAATTAAATGTTAACATTTATGACAATAAAAGTCAATAGTGAAAAAGCAATTAAATTTATAATTTTTTTGTTATGATATTAACAATATTTCAGTATGAATGAATTAAACCGTACGACTATCAGTGATACTTCAATTTATGTCCATTAAAAAATATTTTTTTAATCCATCATGTATAGCTCCTGCCATGGCTGCCTGAAAATCGTCCTGCCTAAGCAGTCTGCCTTCTTCGCGGTTAGTCATATAGCCCACCTCAACCAGCACACCCGGAATTTCTGTGTTTCGCAGTATATATAAATCTTTTGTTAACACCTTGGATGCCAGCTTGTAATTTCCTAAAAAATTTCTGTAGAGTATTTCGTCAATACTGTTGCTAATGAACTGAGCCAGTTTTTTCCCCTTTACAGAATCAGAATAATAGAAGATTAATGCTCCCTTTGTTTGCGGACTGCTTCTAAAGCAGTTGGAATGTATGCTCACAAATATATCGGCCTTACTTTCATTTATTATTCTCCGACGCCCATCCAAATCCCTTTTGTACCTTGACAGCTGTAGTTCACTCCTTTTCTCAAGAGAGACATCACTTTCTCTGGTCAGGACCACTCTTGCGCCATCATTGATAAGAAGCCTCTTCAGCTTTAGCGATATATCAAGGTTAATATCCTTTTCATTGAAGTGCTCGTCAAGGGAGGCTCCTCCATCCACTCCACCGTGTCCAGGATCGATAACTATCAGTATATCCTTCAGGCTGCCATCAGGTATTTGAATATAGTCCTTCTCATATTCGTTCAAAGAAGAAAATATCATAACTGCAAATACAACTGTGAAAACAAATGATAACATACGGTTAATACCTGTCATATGCATATCCCTGCCTTTCAACACCTTATAAATTATATTCACTGCCGGTGTTTTAAATGCGATGCGAATAATTTTCATAAAGTCGCAAATGATATTAGATACGAGATGCGAGATTCGAGATACGAGGAAAGCTGGGGTATTCCTTATGGGTACAGGTACTGGCAACAGGTCGAACATGGTGGAAAATAAATCGTGTAAAAAAATGGTAGGAAGTGAAAATATTAATGGAAACAGGCAATGATATGAAACAATTCGATTTCAAGACTCCACCTGAGTCTTACTGGCTGGCTTCTACTGCCAGGACCAACTATCCGGTTCTGGAGAATGATATAAAAGTAGATGTGGCAATTGCGGGAGGAGGTATGGTGGGAATAACCTCTGCATATCTGTTGAAAAAAGCCGGTCTTAGAGTAGCTGTAATTGAAGCGGACAGAATTCTTCAGGGTACTACAGGACATACTACTGCAAAAATTACTTCACAGCACAGTCTTATATATACCAGAATAAAGAACTATATGGGAGAGGAAAGGGCAAGGCAGTACGCAGAAGCAAATGAGGCAGCTGTCAATACTATTTCAGGCTTGATAAAGAGCGAGGGGATTAATTGTGATTTTCACTGGGAGCCCGCTTATACCTTCACTCTTACCGATTCATACCTGCAGAAGATTGCTGATGAGGCAAATACAGCAGCCGGTCTTGGTATAAAAGCGGCCTTTGTTGAAGATATACCGCTGCCTTTCAAGGTCAAAGGTGCAGTAAGGTTTGACGGCCAGGCCCGCTTCCATCCCCGTAAATATCTGCTTGCGCTTGCCGGTAAGATAGAGGGAGACGGCAGTTTTATATTTGAACATACAAGAGTAGTCGATATAAATGAGGGAAATCCAGGTACCGTAATCACAAACCGGGGAAAGAAGGTAACTGCGGATAACATCATCATAGCCACTCATTTTCCTTGCTATGACGGTATGGGCTTTTACTTTGCCAGGATGTATCCTGAGCGGTCTTATGCAATGGCAGTAAAGGTTAAGGAGAAATTCCTGGGGGGTATGTATATTACAGCAGAAGATCCGGCAAAATCAGTCCGTGCCCAGGAGCATGAAGGTGAAGAGCTTCTGATTATTTCCGGTGAGCACCACAAAACAGCCCACGGAACAGATATGCATAAGCACTATGAAAATCTTCTGGAATTTACAAAGAAGCACTATGATGTACAGGAACTGCTATTCAGGTGGTCCACTCAGGACTATACCACCATTGACAAAGTTCCCTATGTCGGCAGACTGACCTCAAAGACTCCCAATATATATGTGGCAACAGGCTTCAGAAAGTGGGGCATGACAAACAGTACAGTTTCTGCAATGCTTATTAAGGACTTGATTATGAAGGGTGAGAATCCGTGGGCAGAAGTATATGACCCTTCCAGGTTTATCCCTAATCCTTCGATTACCAGCTTCATATCAATAAATGCCGATGTTGCGGCTAAATTTGTCACAGGAAAACTGAAGCCCGTGCCGCATAATCTTGATATTGAAAAAGGAGAAGCAAAAGCAGTGGACATTGAAGGACACAGGATGGGGGTGTACCGTGATGAAAAGGGGCAACTGCATACCGTGGATACTACCTGTACACATATGGGCTGTGAACTGAAATGGAACGATGCGGAAAAATCCTGGGACTGCCCCTGCCATGGGTCCAGATTCACCTATGAGGGTGAAATAATTGATGGCCCTGCGATAAATGAGCTGCAGCATGATTGTCATGAGAAGAATAAAATCGATCCCAATATTCTATAATAAATACTTAACAAACAAATGAAGCCTCAGAAAAGAGGCTTCATTTGTTTGTTAAGGCTGTGAACCATCCAATGATGGCAGGCAGCAGTGAGATAACCGAAATAAGCCGGACTAAATGAAGGAGAGCAACCTTGGGAGTATCAGCCCCATAGGCATCGGAGATTATAGCCGTATCAGCAAGCCCCCCGGGGGAGGTGCTGAATAGTGATGTTATAAGATCAAGCCCGGAAAGCTTATGTATAATAAATCCAAGAAGTATGCAGTAAAGCATTAAGCCCAATACAAGAATCAGTGCAGGTGCGAACAGATATTTCAGGCTGCTCAGGGTTTCTGCAGTAAAGTTCAAGCCTATTATTCCTCCAACTGTTATTTGAGAGAGGGTTCTGAAACTGTTAGGGATATTCCCCTTTCCGGTATGCATATTAAATAAACCGACAGCAAACATGGCTCCTATGAGAGCACCGGCAGGTATTTTCAATATTATTCCCGCATAACCACCCGCAAATGCTAATGCGAAGGTATATATTATCTTTCTCAATATGATTCAAATCCTTTCTTTATGGCTTAAGCAGTCTAATCATTTTTTTTGGCAAAACGGGCGATCAGAAGAGGGAAAAGCGAAATTACAGAAATCAGCCGCACAAGGTGCAGCAGTGCAACCTTAGGAGTATCTGCACCGTATGCTTCGGAAATAAGTGTCATATCAGTGACTCCTCCAGGAGCGCAGCTGAATAATGCAGTTGTAAGGTCAAGTCCTGTTAAGCCTGAGATTATATAGCCCAGAAGAAGGTTATATGCAAGGAGCCCCATAGCTAATATAACAGCCGGCAGTGCAAGCGCCTTCAGACTTTTAACAGTAGCCTTATCAAAGCTCAGACCTATCACTCCTCCTACTATTATCTGGGCAATAAGTTTAAAATATATTGGAATATATCCATTCCCGGTAGACATATTGTAGAATGCGACTGAAAACATAGAACCTATAAGTGCACCGGCGGGCAGCTTCAGCTTTATACCGGTATAACCACCCAGACCGGCTATTATAAGTGTATAGATTATTCTATCCATCGGATTCCCCCTAAAAGAAATATTGCTGAGAAAATTCCTGCATTATGTATATAATCAATTATAGCTACTGTTCTGCCAATATGGAATAAAAATTAAAGTTTCATATCCAACAATTTTTATATCTGGTGTTTTATAGCTTACACTATGGTAATATTATATTATGATAAAACTACAGCATAAGTTTTTTTCCGGCTTATGTGCTGGTAATGTTAATTTTCAGGAGGTTATTATGCAGAAATTGGTAGAGAGATTCCTCAAATATGTCAGTTATGATACGATGAGTATCGAAGAATCCAGTACAGTGCCCAGTACTCCCGGACAGCTCATGCTTGCAGGAGAATTGAAAAGGGAACTGGAGGAAATGGGGTTACAGGATGTAAGCCTGGATGGAAACGGATACCTGATGGCGACATTGCCCGCAAATACTGACAGAAATATTCCGACCATTGGCTTTCTGGCACATATGGATACAAGTGACGGGGCTAGTGGGGCCAATGTAAAGCCCAACATAGTGAGGAACTATGATGGAGGGGATATACTTATGAATAAGCAGCAGAACCTGGTGCTTTCACCTAAGGATTATCCCGAGCTGGCAGAATACATAGGACAGGATCTTATTACTACTGATGGTACAACACTTCTGGGCGCTGATGATAAGGCAGGGATTGCTGAAATAATCACAGCAATGGAGCATCTGCTGGAACATCAGGAAATACCTCATGGAATGATACGTATTGCTTTTACTCCTGATGAGGAAATAGCCAGAGGCACTGATTATTTTGATGTAGAAAAGTTCAATGCGGATTTTGCCTACACTATTGACGGAGGAAAGCTTGGTGAACTGGAATATGAGAACTTTAACGGAGCAAGAGCGGATGTGGTGATAAACGGAAGAAGTGTTCATCCGGGCAGTGCAAAAGACATAATGAAAAATGCAATGCTGCTGTCCATGGAATTCAATTCAATGCTTCCACCTTTTGAAACACCTGGACATACTGAAGGATATGAGGGATTCTTCCATCTGGAGAAAATATCAGGGAGAGTGGAGTCCGCATCCATGAAGTATATCATCAGAGATTTTGACAGATCAAAGCTTGAGGAGAGAAAAGACAGAATGCGGAAAATTGCTGAGTACATGAATGATAAATACGGCAGAGACACAGTAGTACTTGAACTTTCCAATCAATACTACAACATGAGGGAGAAAATAGAACCTGTAATTCATGTTGTGGATAATGCCAAAAGGGCAATGAAAGAGGTAGGTATTACACCCATTATTAGACCCATTAGAGGAGGAACTGACGGCGCCAGGCTTTGCTTCAGGGGACTTCCTACCCCGAATATTTTTACAGGCGGACATAATTACCATGGAAGATATGAGTATATACCCATCAATTCCATGAACAAGGCGGTTGAAGTGATACTTAAGCTGATAGAGATATACAGTAATTAGGGCGATACCACATAAAACATAAAGCACCACCGTACATTTTACGTGTAATAAAATGTACGGTGTTTTTTTCACATAATAGAGGCAAATAAGGGCTTACAATTATAAATCCAATATGTTTGAACTGACTTTTTGGCTTAACATTTTTATAAACAGCTGTGAGGCTTTGGAAATATAAGCATTTTTCGGAACTGCAATGCACATTGTCCAATATGGAGTATATTTTTCATCTATGTAGTAATATTCCGGCTGATAAGCATTAGTGAATAATTGCAGGTATTGCTTAGGGACAAAGGTTACGCCGATTCCTGCACAGGCCAGGCGTCTGGCAGTTTCATAGTTTTTTGTGGTAAGTGCAATGATCGGGTTTATATTGGCCTTCTGCAGTATAATATCTGAAACCTGTCTTATTCTTTGCACGCGGGTTACCATAATAAATGGCTCCCTGGCAAATAAGGGAAGATCAATTAACGGGTAATCCAGACCCTCAACCTTTTCCGCATACCGGCCTAATTCATGACCAGGCTTTGTAACCAGGACAAAAGGATCCTTAAACAGTGGATGGAAATCTACGTTTAAGCTGTTGGAGATCTCATAAAAAGGAGAGGTATGCATAACAGCAAAGTCAATTTCTCCTGTAGCTAATGACTTTTCCAATTCGGAAGAGTTTTTTTCAATTATAATCACCTCTATGTTCGGACACTGCTGCTTAAAAACAGGCAGAACGACCGGCAGAAGATAGACGGCAAGGAATGTTGTAAAGCCGATCGTAATCCTTCCTTTTTTCAAATTGTTGATATCACTGACCTCAATCTCAAAATCATTATATATCTTCATAATATCGGTAGCAATCTGATAATATCTTTCTCCTGCAAAGGTCAATATCAAGCCGGTGTTCGTCCGCTTAAAAAGCTTGGTGCCAAGAGATGCTTCTATTCTTTGAATACATTTGCTGAGTGAAGGCTGGGTAAGGAACAGTTTTTGCGCAGCCCTGGAAATGCTCTGCTCCTCTGCGATCGTTTTCACATAAAGTAATTCCCGTTCCGTCATTTTTATTTTCCTCCATTCATTTTTGATATAGATAATAGTTATAGGGGGTATAAAAATATAAGTATTTGATTATAGCTATGGCCCCATTATATAATCAAGATAAAGGAAAATCAAGACCGATGCTGGATTTGTGCAGTATGCCGAACCCCGGTTGCCGGTATCAATAGCTGTTGAGGTGATAAGAGTAATGAAAATACCTTGTGTCTACATGAGAGGCGGTACAAGTAAGGGTGCCATGTTTATGAAGAAGGATCTGCCTGAGGATAAAAGTCTTTGGGATGATATATTCATTAAAGTTATGGGAGGTCCTGACCTAAAGCAGATCGACGGCCTTGGCGGTACGGTTTCTTCCAACAACAAGATTGTCATAGTATCGTCAAGCACTAAGGATGATATAGATGTTGAATATCTTGTCGCACAGGTACTGGTAGGGGAGCCGGTGGTGGACTACTCTGCAAACTGCGGCAATATGACTTCCGCCGTTGGTCCATATGCAATATCACAGGGTCTGGTCAAGGCGGACAAGCCCACCACTAAGGTAAGGATGCTGAATCTGAATACAGATAAGGTTATAGAAGAGTATGTTCCTACGAAAGACGGTTTCGTAGAAGAAAACGGAGATTGTTCCATTGCCGGTATTGATGGTACGGGTGCGGAGCTTAAAGTCAATTTCATTGATCCCGCAGGGGCAAAAACCGGCATGCTCTTTCCCACCGGAAGTAGGATCGATGAGATTGTTGTTGAAGGTCTGGGGCGAATTACTGCAACGATTGCAGATATTTCGAGTATAACTGTGTTTATAATCGGCAGGGATATAGGCATTAAAGGTGATGAACTGCCGTCAAGCTTGAATAATGATAAAAGGTTTTTGGATGCCGTTGAGCGCATCAGAGGAACAGCCGCCATGAAATTGGGCTTGGTGGACAAGTGGCAGGACGCTGCAACCAGAACGGCCGGTACTCCAAAGCTTGTTATACTGGCTCCGCCGACGGATTATACGGATGTTGCCGGCAGGGCTGTAATGAAAGAGGACATGGACGTATGTGTCAGGGTAATATCTGTCGGTGCGGTGCACAAAGCTTCCCCCTTGACATGTGCTATGGCAATCGGAGGAGTATCGTTCATAGAAGGCACCGTCATAGAGAGCTGCATTAAAGATAAAAAAACGGCTGACAGCGTGAGAATAGGGCATCCAAGCGGAGTGATGAAGGTGTATGTCGATTATGAAACGGACGGAGAAATCCGCTTTAACGGCATTGCTTGTCAGAGAACCGCCAGAAAGATTATGGAAGGATATGTATATATAAGGGAATAGAGAATACTTATTCTAGCGATATACTACAGCAAAAAGCATTTATGAAAGGATAAGATTATGAGCGAAATAAGTGATATTTCAAGAAAACTGGAAATACTTATCGTTTCGGAACTGGAAAGAATTGAGAAAATGAAAAGCATGACCGGTTTTATAGAGTATGATAAGCTTGACAAAATAATTATCGGCATTTTGCCGGGGGATGGCATTGGCCCTATCATTATGAAACAGGCTGTGAAGCTTCTGAATCTGCTGCTGGAAAAAGAAATTGCGGATAAAAAGGTGGAAATAAGGATTATCGAAGGACTGACTATTGAAAACCGCGCAGCGTGTATGAAGACAGTCCCTGAAAATGTACTTAAGTCAATTAAGAAATGCAGCGTACTTCTTAAAGGACCTACGGTTACCCCCAAGGCTACCGATCCGTGGCCAAATTTGCCCAGTGCAAATGCTGTTCTGCGTCGGGAACTGGATTTATTTGCAAATGTAAGGCCCGTAAAATTGTCGGAAAAGAACATAGATTGGATTTTTTACAGAGAAAACATTGAGGGAGCATACATCCTGGGGAGTAAGGGGATTCAGGTCAATGAAGATCTGGCAATAGATTTTGTTGTGGAAACAAAACAGGGCTCTGAGAGGATAGCGAGAGCAGCTTTTGAATATGCAAAAAAAAATGGAAAGAAAAACGTTACTGTAGTAACAAAGGCAAATATTGTTAAGTTAACGGACGGTAATTTTATAAAGGCATGCAGAAGAGTTTCGGAAGAATATCCGGGTATTGATGTCGTAGAAAGGTTTGTAGATGCAACGGCGGCAAAGCTGGCAGACCCCGAATTCAACGAAGGCCTCCAGGTCTTTATACTGCCTAATCTATACGGGGACATCATTACTGACATTGCTGCGGAAATACAAGGCGGGCTTGGTATGGCAGGAAGCGCAAACATAGGGGAAAAATACGCTGTCTTTGAAGCAGTTCACGGTACGGCTCCATTTCTTATGAATAACGGCAGAGGAGATTATGCCAATCCCTGCAGCTTGTTCAGAGCGGTAAAAATGCTGTTGGACCATACCAGTTATACGGAAAAGGCGGAAAAGCTGGATAAGGCATTGGAGATATGTACCATTACGGAGCGCAAAGTTGTTGTTACTACTCAGAAGACAGATGCATCCGCAGCGGAGTTTACAGATTATTTGCTGGAAACGCTTAAAAAATAATTTTTTATTGTTATTAGTGTTGTGCATGCCATTTACTGCACAACTGCTGACTGCTATTTGAAATGAAAGGTTGGAGTACTTATGGTAAAGTTGTATGATACCGGTGTATATCTGCTAGACGGAAAAGAAATAATATGCGACGGCATAAATGCCGCTGCAGCAATAAAGAGCAGAATCGGAAAGGACATGACAAGAGAAACTGCAATAAAAGGGACAATGGCATATTCAATAATTGAAAGCCACAATACCTCCGGGGATGAGGACAATCTGAAAATCAAGTTTGATGCTCTTACATCCCATGACATTACTTACGTCAGCATTATCCAGACAGCAAGGGCAAGCGGCATGGAGGAATTTCCGGTCCCGTATGTTCTGACAAACTGTCATAACAGCCTTTGTGCAGTCGGGGGAACCATAAATGAAGACGACCACATGTTTGCTCTGTCTGCAGCCAGAAAATACGGCGGTATCTATGTGCCGGCCAATATTGCCGTAATACACTCATATAACAGGGAAATGATGAGCAGATGCGGCAGAATGATACTGGGCTCCGACAGCCACACAAGATACGGCGCCCTTGGTACAATGGCAGTGGGCGAAGGGGGCGGCGAGCTGGTAAAGCAGCTTGTCGGCAAGACCTATGATATAAGAAGACCTGAGGTTATTTGCATCTATCTCACCGGCAAGCCCCGGGAAGGAGTCGGGCCTCAGGATGTTGCCCTTACAATTATAGGCAATGTATATAAAAACGGTTATGTGAAGAATAAGGTCATGGAATTTGTGGGTGATGGAATTGCCGGCCTGGAGGTTGAATACAGAAACGGCATTGATGTCATGACAACCGAGACCACCTGCTGGTCATCCATATGGTGTACGGATGATAGGGTAAAGGAGTATTATGAGCTGCACGGCAGGCCGGAAGACTACAGGTGGATCGGACCGCAGGAGGTTGCATATTATGACGGCCTTGTATATGTGGATCTATCGGATATCAAGCCTACAATTGCTATGCCCTTCCATCCGAGCAACATTTATACCATTGAGGAATTGAAGGCTAATGCACTTGATATAATGAACAAGGTTCAGAATGAAGGCTTGAAGCAATTTGACGCAGATATCAGGTTTGACCTTACAGGCAAGGTGAGAAACGGTGAAATATATGCTGATCAGGGAATAATTGCGGGCTGCTCGGGAGGCACCTACGACAATATAGTTGATGCGGCGGATGTTGTGAGCGGAAGAACTACAGGTAATGGCGCGTTTACCATGGATATCTATCCCGCCAGCCAGCCGGTATACATGCAGCTTGTTAAGAACGGCTCAATTGAAAAGCTCCTGGGCGCAGGTGCAGTAGTACATCCCGCATTCTGCGGGCCATGCTTCGGCGCAGGTAATACACCGGCCAATCAGGGTTTCTCCATACGCCATACTACAAGAAACTTTCCGAACCGTGAAGGTTCCAAGCCAAATGAAGGACAGATTTCTTACGTTGCTCTTATGGATGCCCGTTCAATTGCCGCTACTGCTATAAACGGAGGCAAACTGACCGCTGCAACTGAAATAGATACAAAATATACAAAACCATTATATAGTTTTGATAAAAGCATATACAGCAAACGGGTCTATAACGGAATGGGAAAGGCAGAGCCGGAGACTGAGCTTCAACTGGGACCCAATATCAAAGACTGGCCGGATATTCCAAAACTGACTGAGGATCTGCTGCTGAAGGTAGTCTCATATATTACCGATCCCGTTACCACAACCGATGAGCTTATTCCCTCAGGTGAAACCTCATCGCTGAGGTCTAATCCACTTAGACTTGCGGAATTCACCCTTGGGAGAAAGGATCCCGAATACGTAGGAAAAGCCAAGGAAGTCCGGGGATATGAATCGGAAAGAGAAAAGGGAAAGGATCCCTGTACTGTTTCTGCGGAAATCAGCAGGGTTTATCAGAAGATCAGGAACATAAAGGGTTTTGAAAACATTGATCCCCGGGAAGCAAGCATCGGCAGTACTATTTTTGCCGTCAGGCCGGGAGACGGTTCAGCCAGAGAGCAGGCTGCCTCCTGTCAGAGGGTGCTTGGCGCATGGGCGAATCTGGCAAAGGAATATGCCACCAAGAGATACCGCTCCAATCTGATCAACTGGGGGATGCTTCCCTTTATAATTGAAGGAGAGCCGGTGTTCAGAAAGGATGAATATATATTTGTTCCTTTTGTGAAGGATGCGATTATTGAAGGTAAAACCCAGGTCAAGGCTTACGCAATTGGAGAAAGCATCAGGGAATTTACCGTTTCCTTCGGGGGCATGACGGAGGATGAAAAGGGTATAGTAGCTTCCGGCTGCCTGATTAACTATTATAAGACACAGAGGTAATGAAACCATGTATAAAAATATGACCAGAAAAATCATAGAGAGCCATTACATATCGGGCAGCCTGAATGCCGGTGAAGAGGTTGCTGTAAGAATTGACCATACTCTTACCCATGATGTTACGGGAACACAGGCATATCTTGCCTTTGAAACCTTGGGAATACCCAGAGTAAAAACTGAGAAATCCGTAAGCTATATTGACCATAATCTGCTTTATGCCGATAATAAAAATCCGGATGACCATCTATACCTGCAGACGATTGCCCAAAAGTACGGCATCTATTTATCCAGGGCAGGCAATGGAATCTGCCATACAGTGCATTTCGAACGCTTTGGCATACCGGGGAAAACCTTGCTGGGCTCAGACAGCCATACACCCACCGGAGGAGCAATAGGCATGCTGGCCATAGGCGCAGGCGGGCTGGATGTGGCGATGGCCATGGCGGGTGAACCGGTATATATTAAGATGCCGAAGGTTGTAAATGTTAAATTGAAAGGCAGATTAAGAGGCGGGGTTTCTGCAAAAGATGTGATTCTGGAAATGCTGAGAAGACTCACTGTAAAAGGAGGGGTCGGAAAAGTATTTGAATATACAGGCGAAGGCCTTAAGGGACTGAGTATTTTTGACAGGTCAACCATTGCCAATATGGGTGCGGAATTGGGAGCAACTTCTTCAATATTTCCCAGTGATGAGGAAGTTCACAGGTTCTTTGTCCGGCAAAAAAGAGAAAAGGATTGGGTGGAACTGTATCCTGATAAAAATGCATATTATGACGAAGCGGTGGAAATTGATTTGAGCGGGTTGGAGCCGCTGGCGGCGCAGCCTGACATGCCCGATAAGGTAGCAAGGGTATCGGCGCTTAAGAATATAAAGGTAAACCAGGTGTTTATAGGAAGTTGTACGAATGCTTCCTTTACCGACTTCGCAAAGGCTGCGAGGATTATGGAGGGTAAGGTGGTAAATGATGAGGTCAGCTTTATTATTGCCCCCGGAAGCCGCCAGGTATTCAGCCTGCTGTTAAGGGAAGGGATAATTTCCAAGCTTGTTGCTTCCGGTGCAAGAGTACTGGAGTGTGGCTGCGGTCCCTGTGTAGGCATCGGGCAGGCACCAAACACCGGAGGGGTTTCCCTCAGGACCTCCAATAGAAACTTCAAGGGCAGGGGAGGGACCCTGGATGCATGTATTTATCTTGCAAGCCCTGAGGTAGCTGCGGCTACTGCATTGACGGGATATATTACCGATCCCGGAACTGTTATTGCTCCAGGTATCCTGGAAAATATAAGAGAACCTGAAGAGTATATTATTGACGACAGTATGATTATCAAACCAACCGACAGGTCAGAGAAGGTTGTAATAGTAAAGGGGCCGAACATCAAGCCGATGCCGGTCAATGATCCGATGAAAAAAGTGCTGCAGGCAAGAGTTGCCGGCAAGTATGCAGATAATATAACGACTGACGATATCATTCCTGCCAATGCGCAGTTTTCAGCTTTACGCTCCAATATACCCGCTATCAGTGAAATTACCTTTGGCCGTATCGATCCCGGCTTCTGCTCAAGGGCTAAGGAATATAAGAAGAGTATCATAATTGCCGGGGAAAACTACGGGCAAGGCTCCAGCAGGGAACATGCGGCCATTGCGCCGATGTACCTGGGAGTAAAGGCTGTTATTGCAAAGTCAATGGCAAGAATACACAAGAACAACCTTGTGAACCATGGCGTAGTGCCGCTGATTTTCGTAGACAAAAATGCTTATGACGCTATTCTGCAGGGGGATGAGCTTTATATAGAAGACGTAGGCAGTCAGCTGGAAACCCGGACTGTAAAGGTGATGAACAGGGCGAAAGGTATTTCCTTTGATACTTGTGCGGAGCTGACGGATAGGGAAGTTGAATTAATTATTGCAGGTGGACAGCTGAGATATGTGCAAAATAGAAACAGGAGAAATTGAGTCTTGGTAGTCTATTGAAAGCATTGAAAGGATGAGATATCAAAATGACTGTTATGTATGACCGGTATAAGGAACTTTCTTCAGCATGTGTTTCAGATGCCCTGAAAGGTCTCAATAATATGAATGTTTTAATAAAACCGATGAAAGAAGAATACAGGATAAGTGGGCCGGCCTTTACCGTGAAAATGCCTGCGAATGATAACCTTGTTGTTCTGAAGGGGATCGGTATGGCAAAGCCGGGGGATATCCTGATAGTAGATGCCAAGGGTCATGAGCATAATGCAGTGGCAGGCCATTTTGTAATTGGGATGGCAAAGACATTAGGGTTATCTGGAGTTGTGATTGATGGCACTATTCGTGATATTGTCGGGATAAAAGCTCTTGATTTTCCGGTTTTCTGCAAAGGGGCTACAGTTGCAGCGTCCGTAAAGACAGGAACAGGAGAGGTGAACGTACCGGTTACCTGTGGCGGAGTAGTTGTTAATCCCGGAGATATTATTGTTGGTGATGCCGATGGTGTTGTTTCGGTTCCCAAGGAAAGGGCGGAAGAGGTACTGGCTGCAGCTCAGCAAAAAGAACAAAAGGATAAGGAAAGGGCAAAAGCTGTCTTGGGAAACGGGGAAGCAGCAAGATGCTATATAGAGAGAGCGGTTGAAAGCAGTAGAATATAGAAAATCATTATAGAAGCATGTTTTTAATAGGGATAATTCCAGTCTAGCATGTATACATGGATACGCGTATACATTTGAGTTAATAAGCTGTGAATGATTTCAGGCTCTATGCTTTTACTGGGGGAGGTGTATTTATGATAGGAACTGCAGGGAAAGAAAGCAAACAGGATTGTTTGGTGAAGGTCGATTTAAGAAAAGAAGGCGGACTGGAGGTAAGCTTAACAAGCAGCGTCGGCAAGCTGTTCGGAAATCAGATAAGGAAAGCTGCAGTAGAAGCAGCAGAGGAATTGGGGATTAAACATGCATTTATAGAAATTATTGATGACGGATGTTTTGATTTTGCTGTTAAAGCACGAACAAAAACTGCCATCAAAAGAGCAGGGGGGAATTAATTGAAAAGATTACGAAGGACCATGCTGTTCTGTCCGGCAACTGAACCAAAGCTGTACATAAATTCATTGATCTACAGGCCGGATTGCATAATATTCGACCTTGAAGATGCTGTTACATACAGTGAGAAGGACTCTGCAAGAGACCTGCTTTGTGAAGCAGTTAAAGCTGTCGATTTTGGCGATGTAGAGGTATTTGCAAGGGTCAATTCCTTGGATTCGGAGTTTGGCATAACCGATGTAAGGGAAGTTGTAAAAGCAGGGATAAGAAACATCAGGCTGCCCATGTGTGAATCAAAAGAGGATGTATTGAAACTAGATGAGCTGCTGTATGAAGTTGAGGAGAATAATGGTATTCCTGCCGGGACGGTTAAGATACAGTGCGCTATAGAGACACCTAAAGGGGTACTCAACGCATATGACATCGCCTCGGCCTGCTGCCGTGTCATCGCGATTTCTTTTGGAGCTGAGGATTTCACCAGGGTGCTCTGTACTGAAAGAACAAGAGATGCAAAGGAGCTGTACTTAGCAAGGCATTATATACCCCTGGCGGCTTCAGCTGTAGGAATTGATAGTATTGATACTGTCTGGAAGGATATAGATGATATGGAGGGCTTCAGAAACGAAGCCAGGGAAGCTAAGGAAATAGGTTTCTCGGGCAAATCCTGCATACACCCTCTGCAGGTGAAGGAAGTACATAAGATATATGCTCCCGGAGAAAAAGAAATTGAGGAATCCAAGTCTATAATTACTGCAGCAGAAGAAGCAGAGAAGAAAGGTATCGGTGTGATACTGGTAAACGGAAAAATGGTCGATGCTCCGATAATAGCCAAAGCCAATAGAATACTTGAGCGGGCAATGCAAATCAGGTAGGAGGTTGTCATGGAATACATTATAAATAGTCTGGAAAGAAGAATTCCGAATTATATTGAAGGTATCGGAGAACTAAAAGCATATGAAGGCAAAAGCTTAAAAGCTAATCAAGCGGGAAAGCTTGCTTCTAAAGAAAATGCAGATACCGCTTCAAGAAAGGTTGTACCAAGCTTAAGAGAGGCTGTTATCCGCTCAGGCCTTAAGGATGGTATGAGGATATCCTTTCATCATCATCTGAGGAATGGAGACTATGTTCTTAACATGGTCATGGATGTGATCGCCGGTTTGGGAATTAAAGATATTACGATTTGTGCATCCTCATTGATTTCTGCTCACGAACCCCTGATCGGGCATATCAAAAATGGTGTCGTTACAGGTATAGAAACAAGCGGAATCAGAGGCGAGCTGGCTAAGGAAATTGTAACAAATTGTATTCTTGAGAAGCCTGTAATATTCAGAAGCCATGGCGGCAGGGCAAGAGCAATTGAAAATGGCGAGATTAAGATCGATATTGCATTTATTGCAGCTTCCTGTTGTGATGAGATGGGTAATATGAATGGGCAAAAAGGTAAATCAGCCTTTGGTTCAATGGGATATCCAATGGTGGATGCATACTACGCCGATAAGGTTGTTGCCATTACTGACAATTTGGTGGAATATCCGGTTTATCCGGTCAGTATCCCACAAACTGTCGTGGATTACGTAGTGGTTGTTGATCAGATCGGGAATCCTGAAAAAATCTCTGAAGGCGCGACCAGAATGACCAAGAATCCTCAGGAATTGGTTATTGCAGAGTATGCAGGCAGGGTGCTTATAGAATCCGGATTTGTAAAGCAGGGTTTTTCCTTTCAGGCAGGCAGCGGAGGTGCTTCGCTGGCGGTTGCAAAATATCTCAAGGAGTATATGAAGGATAATGGAATAACCGGATCCTTTGCTTCAGGCGGAATTACCTCTTATATGGTTGAGATGCTTGAAGAGGGACTGTTCAAAGCCCTGCTGGATACCCAGACCTTTGACTGCATAGCTGCAAAATCCCTTGAGAGAAACAAAAACCATATTGAAATGAGTGCAAGTATGTATGCTAATCCCATCAGTAAGGGTTGTACGGCAGAAAAGCTTGATATTATGATCCTTTCGGCGACAGAGGTGGATACCAGCTTTAATATAAATGCAATGACCGCGTCAACAGGGGTCATCATGGGTGCTATCGGAGGTCACCCCGATACAGCGGCAGGGGCTAAACTGACAGTCTGTGTTACACCGCTTATAAGGAAGAGAATACCGATCATCGTTGATGAGGTATTGACTGTAATAACTCCGGGCAATGTGGTGGATGTGGTTGTTACCGACAGGGGAATTGCTGTTAATCCGAATAACAGGGAACTGCTTGAAAAACTCTCACAAACTGATCTGCCTATATGTACCATTGAAGAATTGAAGGAAATGGCGGAAAAGATTACCGGAAAACCTGAGAAAATTGAATTTGGGGAAAAGATCGTCGGGGTTATTGAATATAGAGACGGGACAATAATTGACGTAATACGCCAGGTCATATAATTGTGCGTCGATTGCTGTAGAAGGCAATATGCAAATAATAACAAAAAAGGAGAGGGGATTATGTTATCAAAGAAACTATCAAGGATCATTGCGTTATTAATTGTGGTAGTCATGTTGGCAGCCGGTTGTGCGCCTAAGCAGGCTGAACAGCAGGCAAGTCCGGAAACGACACAAGCGACACAGACGTCAGGAACGACAGAAAACACAGAACCCAAATATGGCGGGGTATTGAGGGTTGCTAAAAACGAAGATCCGGCATCTCTTGATATGCATGTAGAGGGTTCGGAGAGCGCGCAGACGCCAGGCAGCCATATTTTTGAGCCCATTCTTACAACAGATGCAGGCGGCAATCCGGTTCCGATGCTCTGCTACTTTGAGGTGCAGGATGAAGGCAAGAAAATTGTACTTACCCTAAGACAAAATGTCAAGTTCCACAATGGAGACATTATGGATCAGGATGACATAATCGCGTCAATAAACCGTTGGTTGAAATACTCATCGAACGGTAAGAAAACAATCGGAAATTTACTCGCGAGCATAGAAAAAAGCGGCACCGACAAGGTCATAATCAACTTGAACGGGCCGTCTCCCCTTGCAACGATGGCACTTGCGAATTTCGACCAGGGGCCTTATGTAATGCCTAAGGAAGTAATTGAAGCAGCAGGAGAAGACAAGGTAAAGGAATACATAGGCACCGGACCATACAAATTTGAAGAATGGCAGCCTGACAGATACATAAGGGTTACCAAATTTAAGGATTATACGCCTATCGATGCGGAGCCTTCGGGACTGAGCGGAAAGAAATACGCTTATGTAGACGAAATACAGTTCATACCCGGAAAGGACCCGATGACAAAGATCGCAGGTGTTCAGTCGGGGGATTACGACATTTCCCTTGGTGTTCCGTCCAATATGTTCAATCAGCTGTCCTCAGATCCGAACCTCAGAGTTGAACTTGTAAAGATGGGCATATTCCCTGCAGCGATACTCAACATGAAAGAGGGTATAATGACCAACCAGAAGCTCAGACAGGCAGTTCTGCTTTGCCTGAACATGGAAGAAATCATGCTGGCATCTGAAGGAGATCCCAATTTTTATGAGCTGCATCCGTGCTGGCAGCCTTCAGGAACAATGTGGTGGAACGATATAGGAAAGGACCTGTATAACAAGCCTGACCTTGAAAAAGCTAAACAACTGGTAAAGGAATCCGGCTATAACGGAGAAAAGATCATATGGCTGACCAGCAAAACCTATGATTACTTCTATAAGCCAGCTATGATAGCAGGTGAAATGATGAAGAAAATAGGGCTCAATGTTGAATTTTCCGTAGTAGACCGTGCTACATTGGGGGATTTGAGAAATCAGCCCGACAAGTACAATATATTCAGTGCAGGAATGACTGCAAAGCCGGATCCATCACAGATCGCATTTCTGGGTGAGAATTGGGCAGGCTGGTATGATACTCCTAAGAAACGTGAACTGATGGAAAAGCTGACAAATGAAGTAGACCAGAATGAAAGAAAGAAGGCTTGGGAACAAATATGCGAACTACTCTATGAGGAAGTTCCCGCAATTACCTTCGGTGAAAGAAAATCCGGTGGGGTTATGAATAAGAAGGTTCAGGGCTTCTTTGAAGGAGATAAACAATACTACTGGAATATGTGGATAAATGAATAACCAGTAAGAAAGATAGAGTATAGATAAAGCATTCACACCTTACAATGTACCGATCAGTAAAATGCAGTACTAAAAATCATAGGGCCCGCTGCATCAAAAGCGGACCCTATGATAATCACAAGCTGCCCTACGATCAGGTGCTATCAAGAACGGAAATGGAGTGATTCCTATAATTAACTTTATTTTTAGAAGACTACTGTCGGTAGTACCGGTGCTTTTAATTGTAGGCATAATGGTGTTCATGCTGGTGCACCTGATACCCGGCGATCCGGCAGCAATGATGCTTGGATCGGATGCTACAATAGATGAAATACAGGCTCTGAGAGACAAACTGGGGTTGAGCGAACCGCTGCCGGTACAGCTTGTAAAATGGGGGGGCAATGCGCTGAGAGGGGACCTTGGCGATTCCCTGCACTACGGGAGACCGGTAACGGGAGTAATATATGAAAGGCTGGAGCCGACAATACTGCTTGTAATCATGGCAATAATCATTGAGATGTTAGTTGGGATTCCTCTTGGAATTATTGCTGCAATCAACCGGAATAAGTTGGGGGACAGGCTTTCAATGATCATTTCCCTGGTAGGAGTATCCACACCGTCTTTTTGGCTCGGCCTTCTGCTGATACTTATTTTCGGAATTATGTTTCCTATTTTTCCAGCGGTCGGATATGTTCCAATCAGGGAAGGAGGACTTGCATCGGCAATGTACTACCTTGCGCTGCCTTCATTTGCCCTGGGCTTGCAGCGTTCTGCCGGACTTGCAAGGATGACCAGATCCAGTATGCTGGATGTCCTGAACAATGATTTTGTAAGGACTGCCAGAGCAAAAGGCCTGACGGAATTTATAGTTATTTTCAAACATGTATTGAAAAATTCAATGATACCTGTGATAACACAAATAGGTATGAGCGTTGCTCACCTTTTAGGCGGAGCGGTTGTTACCGAAAAGATTTTCAATATCCCAGGTCTGGGTCAATTGGCAATAGACTCAATTACCAGAAGAGATTATCCTGTTATCCAGGCTCATGTTTTATTGGTAGCCTGTGCATACATTTTTGTCAATCTGATCGTAGACTTATTATACTCCGTATTCGATCCTCGAATTGAGTACAAATAGGTATAAAGGAGAGAAGGTTATATGAAGATTTCAAAAAGAAAATTGCATAAATACAAGGAAATCAGTGTCGGTCTGATTTTGGTAGCTATTGTACTCTTTTGTGCCGTCTTTGCTCCGCTCATCACAGAATACGATCCGCAGGAGATTGCGGTAATGCAAAGGCTGCAGCCTCCGGGAAACGGGCATATATGGGGCACTGATCATTTCGGAAGAGATTTGTTTTCAAGGGTTATATACGGCACCAGGATATCCATGATTGTCGCAGTGTCGGTTCTGATTGTGTGTGGAATAGTCGGGACCTTCCTGGGACTGATATCCGGGTATTATAAAAGGCTTGATTCCATTATCATGAGAATACTGGACGGTATAAGGGCTTTCCCGTCGATCCTTCTTGCACTGGTCATCCTGGCGGCACTTGGTCCGGGGCTGGGAAACATTGTGATTGCCCTTTCAATATCATATATACCTAATGTGGCCAGAACGGTAAGATCCTCGGTGCTGGCAGTAAAGGAATTCGAACATGTGCAGTCAGCCAGGGCAGTAGGTGCCAAAGATTATTACATTTTATTGAGATATATTTTTCCGTTATGTATCTCGCCGCTTATCGTAAGACTTACGCTTGTTATGGGTCTTACCATCCTTTCTGAGTCTACCCTTACGTTTCTTGGGGTAGGTATCTCGCCTTCCATACCGAGCTGGGGCAATATACTCAGTGAAGGAAAGTTATATATGACAACTTCACCGTGGGTTACCATATACCCGGGGATAGCAATTGTTGCTACCGTACTTGGAGTTAACCTTTTGGGAGACGGGCTTCGGGATTTGCTGGACCCAAGGCTTTCAAACTCCTGATTGCAGAGCTGGAAACATAATGAAGGGATGAGGTGAAGTATTTGTTGGATAATGAAAATATTCTGGATGTTAAGAATCTTGGCATCAGTTTCAATAATATAGACGGGCAGATTCAAGTTGTAAAAGATATGAGTTTCCAGATAAAAAAAGGAGAAACATTGGGAATAGTCGGAGAATCCGGCTGCGGCAAATCGTTGACTGCTCTCAGCATAATGAGATTGCTCCAGTGCCCTCCGGGACAAATAGAAGGGGAATTGGATTTTGAAGGCAGAAACCTTCTTAAGCTGTCCAAGGGGGAAATGAGAAAAATCAGGGGGAATAAGATCTCAATGATTTTCCAGGAGCCCATGACCTCCCTGAACCCTGTTATCTCAATAGGGGAGCAGGTGATGGAAACAATCAGGCTGCACCAGCATGTAAACACGAAGGAAGCTTTTATAAAAGCAAAGGAACTGCTGCAAAAAATCGGAATAGCCGAGCCTGAGAGAAGACTTAGGGAATATCCCCACCAGCTTTCGGGAGGTATGAGGCAGAGGATAATGATAGCAATCGCGTTGGCATGCAATCCGGAGCTTTTGATTGCAGATGAACCAACAACCGCTTTGGATGTAACGATACAGGCACAGATTCTTGAATTAATGAAGAAATTAAAGGATGATTTCAATACTGCGATAATGCTCATAACCCATGATTTAGGAGTAGTTGCCGAAACATGCAGCAGAGCGATAATCGTTTATTGCGGAAGAATTGTAGAAGAGGCGCCTGTAGAAAAGCTTTTTTCTGATCCGAGGCATCCTTATACGATGGGATTGCTGAAGTCAATAGCTAAAATAGGTGTACATGAAAAACTGTATGTTATTCCGGGATCGGTACCTGCTCCTTCAAATTATCCGAAAGGCTGTGTTTTCAATCCAAGATGTACCTTTGCTTCAGAAAAATGCAGGCTGGAGGAACCGGAGCTTTTAGAAACAGCCGACCGTCATTTTGTCCGTTGCTGGAGATATGAAAACAATGATGCAATGGGGGTTATAGAATGAATAATAATTGCATATTGGAAGTAAAAAACCTTAAAAAATGGTTTCCTGTAAAGAGCGGGTTGTTTTTAAGAGCCAGGAGCCATGTCAAGGCAGTCGACGATATAAGCTTTAAAATCAGTACAGGAGAGACACTGGGGCTTGTCGGTGAATCGGGCTGTGGAAAATCCACACTGGCCCGTACAATTCTGAGGCTTATTGAGCCTACTGCAGGGAGTATTGTTTTTGACGGACATGATATAAGCGGTATTTCAAAGGAAGAAATGCGGAAAGAAAGAAGGAATATGCAGATCATATTCCAGGATCCCTTCGGGTCCCTGCATCCGAAGATGAAAATAGGCAATATAATAGGAGAACCCCTTAAAATACACGGGATTGGAACAAAGGCTGAAATCAGAGACAAAGTTGAACAGCTTATAGGGACAGTGGGCTTGAGCTCTGAGTATTTGAACCGTTTCCCTCATGAATTTTCCGGAGGACAGAGACAGAGGATAGTAATAGCCAGGGCACTGGCACTTAACCCAAAGCTATTGGTATGTGACGAGCCTGTATCGGCTCTGGACGTTTCCGTACGTTCGCAGATACTGAATCTGCTGGAGGATTTGCAGGATGAATTCAAACTTACATATTTATTCATAAGCCATGATTTATCCGTTGTCGAGCATATATGCTCAAAAGTAGCCGTCATGTATCTCGGCAATATAGTGGAACTGGCTTCCAAGGAGGAGCTTTTCAATAACCCCCGACACCCGTACACACAGGCGCTACTTTCTTCAATCCCCAATATAGACGTAAAGAACCGGAAGAAGAGAATTACTCTTGTGGGAGATATACCGAGTCCGATCAATCCGCCGGCAGGCTGCAAGTTCAGAACGAGATGCAGCTATGCTGAAGAAAGGTGTATGAATGCACCGAAATTTAAGGATATCGGCAATAATCACTATACGGCATGCTGGCTTGTAAAGTAGCCATAAAGGCTTAACGGTAAGCTATAAAAGCACATTGCATATAGTTAAGAATAATGGAGGTGTATAATAATGGAATCCATACCTAAGTTTATAATAACCGGCAAAACGCCGAAGGATAGAGGAATCAGCTACGGAAGTCAGTGCAGGGAGCTTATTAACGCCACAATCGGAAGATATAAAGAATGGTTTTCTACCGGACACAGTTCAGTACAATGGGAGACGACGAAAAAAATATCCGAAGGCTTTATTGGTAATATTGAAAAATTCGCACCTGATCTGCTTGATGAGCTTAGAGGGATAGCAGAGGGCGCAGGCGTCGATTTCCTTGATATCCTGACAGTCAACAGCAGATCGGAAGCTTTTACACTGGTCAAAAAAGAAAAATCGGAAGGGGACAGGGATGGTTGTTCTTCAGCACTGGTACTGCCCGAAGCGTCTGCGAACAAGCACACCCTCCTTGCCCAGAACTGGGATTTGTATGAATGGGTAGGCAAAGGAGCAGTGGTTCTGGAGATAATCCGTGACGACGGACCCGATCTGCTGATTGTAACCGAAGCAGGACAGCTGGCACGTTATGGGGTGAATCAGGCAGGTATTGCTCTTGCGGTAAACGGACTTCATATTGTAAAGAGCACCGAGCTTAAGGGAGTTCCATCCACAATTATCAGAAGAAAGTTTCTTATGCAGGATAGATGGATAGATGCAATAAATACAATGTTCACTACAGAGTATATGGTTCCGCTTTATTATTGCGGCGCATATGCTGGCGGAGATGCCATAGGATTTGAAGCCACCCCGGAGGGAATTATGGCGCTATATCCTGAAAATGGAATGCTAATACACAGCAATCATATACTTCATCCTAATTGGACATATCAGCGTGAAGGCCTGGGAGGTACGCTTTACCGCAACAGAAGGATAGAGAAGCATCTGAAGCCGCTTGTCGGGAATATTACCATGGAAGATGTAAAGAATGCCTTCTGTGACCATTTTGGATATCCTCAATCTGTTTGCAGACATGGGGATCCGCGTAAGGCTGAGCTTGAGAGAATTAATACTCTGGCTTGTGTTTTAATGGATGTGGATGAGAAGCGTTTGTGGGCTTGCAAAGGCAATCCATGCTGCAGCGAATTTGTCGAGTATTCATGGACAAGGCCTGAAAAGCTGGCAAGCTGGGAAGATATTGTCAGATGGTAAGTTAAGATTTTGGAGGCGATCTGTGATGGAGAGACAGCTTGTAGAAAAAATCAAGGAAAAGGCGAAGGTATATTTCAACGACCAGCTTGAACTCCTTGAAAGGGTAGTTAGTATAGATTCCGGTTCGAGGCTTGAAAAGGGAATAAATGAAGTGGCGGATATATTCGGCAGCTTTCTCGTCAGCCTTGGGGCCGAAGTAAGCTACATTTACCGTGAAGGTATAGGTAATAATGTGGTAGCCAGGATCAAGCCTCCGGAAGCTGACGGCAAAATACTGATTGTGGGGCATATGGATACTGTTTTTCTTGAGGGAGACACAAGGAAGTATCCATTCAGAATAGACGGTGAATATGTATATGGCCTGGGTGCCGCAGATATGAAAGGCGGAATCGTTACTGCCCTGTACGCGCTTAAAATAATGCATGAGCTCAAAAGCCTTCCCAATAAGGAAATAGTGATAGTTCTTAATGCAGATGAAGAAATCGGTTCGCAGCAGTCCAGGCAGATCATGGAGCGGGAATTGGAAGGGGTGCATTATGCTTTTGTGTTCGAACCGTCACGGGATAATGGAGGTATCATTACCGAGAGAAAAGGGGTCGGTGGATTTACAGTAGAGGTTTTCGGAAGGGAAGCTCACTCCGGGAGCCAGTTTGAATACGGCAAAAACGCCGTTGTAGAGCTGGCAGATAAAATTCTTAAAATGAATGCCATAACGGGAATAAGGCCGGGAGTTGCAGTAAATGTGGCAATCATAGAAGGCGGAAACAAGACCAACATAGTGCCAGGCTATGCAAAAGCGCGGGCATCTGTAAGAGTTGATGATATTGAATCCATGAAGCTTGTGGAAGAAAAAATGAAAGCTCTGGAGAATGATGTTTTGACCGAAGGTATTAATGTAAAAGTAAGCGGCAAGTTTAATTCTCCGCCAATGAAGAGGACGTCTGCCAATCTGGAGCTGTATAATATTGCAAAAAGGGCAGGGCAAAAAATAGGGTTGGACCTTGAAGAAACAAAGACCGGCGGAACCTCCGACGCATGTTATCTTTCATCAAAAGGTATTGGAACTATAGACGGCTTAGGCCCTTATAAATATAACACCCATGAAAAGACAGAGCATATACTTATGAAAAGCCTGCTTGAGAGAACGATGCTTTTTGCAGTTATACTGTCTGAGTTGAAGAGCTGAGCAGGTCAATCCTAATATGGAAGAAGTGGATTTGATGACTTTATCGAAAATATTAGTCAATGAAATCAACATGGAAAATGTAGCGGAGCATATAAAATGGCTTACTGAGAATACCCCTTTCAGACTTTCGGGCTATGGCCAGGATAAAATAGCAGCGGAATATGTGTGGGGAAGACTTAAGCAATATGGTCTGGATGCTGATATTCAGGAATTCTATTCCTATGTCAGCAGACAGGTTTCTTCGGAATTAAGGGTCATATATCCGGATACAGCCATTATCGATTCTATACCGTGCTGTCATATTGCTTCAACCGCACCGGAAGGGATAGAGACCGAACTGGTATATATCGGTGCCGGGGCATATGAGGATTATGCCGATAAAGATGTAAAAGGGAAGGTTGTTTTGCTTACGGTATCCTATTCCCCGGCCACCCCTGAAAAGGCCAGGATAGCGAAAGACATGGGCGCGGAAGGTATTATAGCAATGAACTGGGGAAATGACGAATCTGTAATAGCAAACAGGGCTCTAAAATCTGTCTGGGGCAATCCTACAACAAAAACCTTCGGGGATATACCGCAGATAGCAGGTCTGGGGATAACAAGAAAGAGCGGCGAATACCTGAAAGGCCTGTGCAGTAAAAACGGGACCGTAAAAATCAGGTATAAGGCGGTAGCAACAAGGGAGTGGAAAAAGCTGTATCAGCCTGTTGGTATTATCCGCGGCAGGTTAGAGCCGGAGAAATTCATTCTTGTAGGCGGGCATTTGGATGCATGGCAGCCAGGTGTCACGTGTAATGCCACAGGCAATGCCGCAATGCTTGAAATTGCAAGGCTGTTTTCAAAACATAAGGATAAATTGAACCGGAGCATATGCTTTGCATTTTTCAATGGTCATGAAGTAGCTGAGGCAGCCGGTTCCACATGGCTTCTTGACAACTATTGGGAGGACTTCAGGGATAATTGCATCGCTTATATGAATATAGATTCTCCGGGGCTCAAGGGAACTGAGCTGTTCGAAAGCAAAGTATCGAGAGAAGTATCGGGTTTTATTGAGAAAATTGAGAAGGAAGCATTAAAGGTGCCTTTGAAGATGTCCTATCTCACGAAAATTGGGGATCAATCCTTTTTCGGTCTTGGAGTGACTTCCTTAGCATCAAGGAGCTCATACACACAGGAATACATCAGGGCAGCCAATGGCGCCTCCCTGGGCTTTTGGAACCACACGAAGGAAGACAATTATGAAAAATATGATGTTGATAAGCTCAAAATGGATATTGAAATAAATATGATTGACCTGGAGAGTATAGTCAATTGCGGAATACTTCCTTTTGATTACACTGTTAACCTGGAGTACATACTGGACAAGCTGAACTTCATAAAGGATGAGTCAAAGGATATCCTCAAGCTGGACAAGTTAATTTCAAAGACAGAGGAACTGAAGAACGGGATAGAAAAGCTGAACAGTATTACAAGCAGCTCAGAGCCGGATAATCATGTAAAGAAAATTAATGAGGTATTAATGAAATTAAGCAGGTATTTAACAGCTCCTTTTTATACAAATTGTGACAGGTACAGCCAGGATCCATACGGGCTTACAATATTGTCAAAGCCTGTTCCGGCATTGTATAGGGCTATTGAATTAAGCAAACTTGAGGAAAACTGTACAGACTATTTTTTACTTCAGACCGAATTGATAAGGAATAGGAACAGGATCTCTGATGCTATAGAGGCGTCGCTGAGTACGGTGAAGGAACTGTTAGAAACGCTGGCTTTTAAGGAGGACAGAGCTTAATGAAGCTACTTGTAAAGATTTCTGTTCCGATAGTCATTTTACTGATTATAACAATATCTGCAGTAACAGGCATATCATATTATTTTGAAACAATACTGCTGAACGCAAGTATGTCGGAGCTGACCGACAGTAAGGTGGAAGAAGCCGCAGGCATCATAGAATTGTATCAGAATGAAGTGGACAAGGTCAAAACCGAGCTTAATAATCAATACGCCGAAAGGGCAAGGACCCTGTCATTCATTATTGAGAGGGACCCAACCCTGGCAGAGTCTGCCGAGGGCCTGAACAAGCTGTTGGAAGTACTTGACCTGGATGAAATCAATATATGTGATGAAAAAGGTATAGTAAGCTGGAGCACAAATTCAGAACTTATAGGTACAGACTTTAATAACTCGGAACAGACAAAAGCCTTTTTAGGTGCAATCAGCGATAAGGATTTCTATTTGACCCGGGAACCGGTAGTGGATGGAGCAATGGGGGAATTACTGCAATATATAGGTATCGCAAGGCAGGATAAACCCGGGATAATTCAAATTACCGTGAAGTCCAGAAAGCTGCAAACCGAAATGGCAAAGTCCGATATACGGAGCATACCAAAATCGATAGCTGTAGGAAAGGACGGATACGTAGCTATTATCGATAAAAACAGCGATATTATTATAACCCATAAAAACTATAAGCTGATAGGCAAAAAATCCACGGATATCGGCATTGGTAAGGGTATAAGGGAAAAGGACAAGGGCGGATTCTTTCTTGAAATGAATGGTGTAAGGGAATATTTAAGCTATATGTCAAGCGGAGCTTACATAATAGTGGCGGCAATACCTGCTGGCGAGTATACGGGAGGCTTGAGCAAGCTGCTCATTAATATCATACTTGTGGCCGGAGCAGCACTTGTTCTCTGCTTCATCGTTATATTCCTTCTTCTTGATTTCAATGTGATAAGAGAGCTCAAGAAGATACTTAAGGTATTGCAGGATATCGGGAAGGGGAATCTGACCGGAAGGCTGTCGATTAAATCAAGCCTTGAGCTTTCAGCCTTAAGTAACGGGATCAATACCATGTCTGATAACCTCAAAACCCTGGTAAACAAAAATCTTAGTGTTGTAAGCTCTTTGAAGGACTTATCCGGCAAGCTGGAAGCATCAGCCGATCAAACCGGTAAAAGCGCTTAAGAAATTGCCGCGACCATAAACGAACTGGCTCAGGGTGCGAATGACCAGGCTGAAAGGGCAACAAAAGGCGCTGTTCTGGCAGAGGAAATGCTGAGAAAGCTGGAGGATATAGCTGCGCGGGTGGAGAACTCTGTAGAAAAGACAAATTCTGCCAGGGACTCTATCGGAAAGGGTATAAGTATAATAGCGGATCAGAATGACAGAATGACAGAAAATGTAATGAATACCCACAATGTGGATATTGCAGTAACCGGCCTTTCAAACAAAGCTAATGAAATCGGAAGTATAGCCAATGTAATAACAGATATTGCCGGTCAGACGAATTTACTGGCTCTTAATGCTGCAATTGAAGCGGCAAGAGCAGGTGAGTCAGGGAGAGGCTTTGCGGTGGTGGCGGATGAGGTAAGAAAGCTTGCTGAAGATTCAACCGCTTCTGCCAAAAGTATTTCGGATATTATAGCCATTATCAGGGATAGCATTGAACGGACAAAAGAACAATCCAACATTCTGATAAGCACAATAGAGGAACAGCAGAAAGGCTCGGTGCAGACCAGGAATGTCTTTGAAAAAATCAATGGGGATACTAACGATGTAGCGGAACAGATCAATATGATTTTTAAAGCAACGGCATCCATTATCAATGCTGTTGGAGAAATTGTGAATGATATGGAGCAAACGGCTGCAGTATCCCAGCAAAATGCCGCAGGAACAGAGGAAATATCTGCTTCAACAGTCGAGCAGTCAGAGGCTATAAGAGAGGTCACCGGTATAGCCAGAAGCCTTAATTCAATGGTTGATGAGCTTACAAGCATTTCTAAAGCATTTACAGTATAAGAACTTATAGAGCAAACAGGGTAGAACCTTTGATATAAATAAGCTGTTACCTAAATTGGAATATATGGTATAATAATACTATTCGAAAAAGAAAAATAGCGTTAATTTACATAAAACAAAAAAATGAATAGAATCAATTGCCAGGAGAGAGGCATTGTGAAAAAAGCCCTGTTATTTCTAGACCGTTGGAAGAGGAGGACGTTATGAGTTTAGGCTATATCGACCCAAAAGATTTCAGGCCGATAAGGGATATTGTTTATGAAATCATAAGAAATGCGATATTGGACGGCAGGCTTGAAAAGGGAAAAAGAATAATGGAAACTACAATCGCTGATGACCTTAGTATAAGCAGAACGCCGGTAAGAGAGGCATTCAGGATGCTGGAAAATGAAGGCTTAATCGAGTACTTTCCGAAGACGGGCATAATAGTAAAAGGTATAACCCTGGAGGATATTGTTTATATATATGATGTCAGGGAAGTACTTGAAGGCCTGGCTGTTCACAAAGCCTGCATGTTCATAACAAAAGAAGAAATCAATAAACTGAAGGAAATTCTTCGCTTGATGGAGCAAGCCATTGACAATAAGGATAATGAAAGTCTGTTTATGCTGCATTCGAAATATAATAAAATCATAATCGATGCATCCCAAAATCCGAAACTGATTGAATATCTTACAAATATTTATGAGTATATTAACAGCTTCAGGAAAATCACCCTGTCATATAATGAAAGAAAGATAATTTCTCTGAAGGAGCATATACAGATAGTTGAGTACTTAGAAGCCGGAGATGCAGTAAATGGAGAGAAATATTGCAGGGAGCACATAAGAGTTGCAAAGCAGATACTTCTTGAAAGTGCCGGAAGAAAATTAATTATTAAATAATCCTTAAGGATGCTTCTTAAGGAAGGATTGACTTAAACCAGAGTACATAAAACTAATATCACCACCATACATTTTATTAACTATAGAATGAATGGTGGTTTTTTATATGATCAATAAGCTATGGTTTTATATGATAGTGATAGCTGTTGCTTTTGCAGCAACAGGAGCAAGGCTGGAAGCCCTTACCGGGGAGATGTTCAATTCGCTTCGATCTTCCATTGATCTGGGCATCGGGCTTCTGGGTGGGATGATGCTGTGGTGCGGGGTATTGAAGGTTGCCGAAAAGTCCGGCCTGGTTGATAATATAGCTTCTTTTATCAGGCCTGTCATGCGGCTGCTTTTCAGAGGGATCCCCTCCAAAAGCCCTGCCATGGGTGCAATGATCATGAACATAACCTCAAACATGCTGGGTCTTGGAAATGCAGCTACCCCTATGGGTTTGAAAGCAATGCAGGAATTGCAGGAGCTGAACCCGAGAAAAGATACTGCAACCAATGCCATGTGCCTTTTCCTGGTGGTAAATTCTGCACCCATACAGCTGCTGCCTGCAACTGTATTATCCCTCAGAGCTTCGGTAGGCTCGGCAAATCCGGGGATAATAATAATCCCCGCCATAATAGCCTCCTTTGCGGCTGTTACAGTAGGGATCACGGCCTGCAAGCTGCTTGAAAGGGCAGGGGGAGGTGCAAGATGAACTTCATTATACCACTTATTATTTTACTTATACTTGCCCATGGATATATCAGAGGGGTCAAGGTTTATGATGCATTTATAGAAGGGGCGAAGGACGGACTGATGATTACCTTCAGGATACTTCCGTACATAGCAGCAATGCTTCTAGCTGTGGGGATGCTCCGGAGCTCCGGCGGATTGGACTTTACTTTGTACATTTTAAGGCCTCTGACAAATGCGGCAGGAATACCTGAACAGGTGATACCGTTGATCATAATGAAGCCTTTGTCAGGAAGCGGGGCATTGGGTATCCTTGCGGACATTCTGAAAAGAAACGGAGCCGACAGCCATGCAGGAGTGCTGGCAAGTATAATCATGAGCAGTACTGAAACGATTTTTTATACAATTACAGTATACTTTGGCTCTGTTGGAATAAAGAACATACGCCACACACTGGCAGCGGCTGCAATTGCCGATATCGCAGGAATAGCGGCAGCAGTACTGATTTGCGGGTTCTGGTTGTTTTAATACTTGCTGATTGGTTTATAAAAGGGATTTGTGCAGATAATGTATATAGGTTGCATTAAAGAAGCTTCAAGGAAGAATTAGGCAACCTATGAAATCAAGGTATATGTTTTGCAATATTTGAATTTCGTTGTAAAAGGTTTATTGCAAAACATATAGAATAAGGATGTAAAACATTTTGCGAAATGTACAGGTGGATTTTAATGAAGATGAGAAGATTTATAATATTTTTACTTATAATGATTATGGCGGTCAGTATTAAGTTCCCGGAGGTATACAGCACGCTGGAGCTTCCCTTCAATGCCATGGAAGCCGATATTGAAGTTTTCAGTACTGAAGAATTTGAGGCTGTATTACGGTATGCCATAAAAGAAGTAAAAGAAAGTATAAAGATCAGGGTAGCCAGATATGATGAGAAAATTTATGATACAAGTATTATTATAAAGAAAATACTGGATGAGGATGCGGGGTTGGGCTTTGTGGCAGGCTACAATATGGGTATTACAACGGCTTTAGGGAAGGAAGCGGCAGTTGTTGAGCTTGTGATTCAGTACAATTATCCTGTGGAAAAGGTTGCTGCCATGAGAAGCTCGGCTGAGAGCAGAGCAAACGATATAATCAGTACAATAATAAAATCTGGAATGAGTGATTATGAAAAAGTATTAACAGTCCATGACTATGTGGTCGGGAGCTCCAGCTATGACAGCCTGAACGCAGACAGTGATATACTGCCTCCGGAGGAGCATGAGGCCTATGGTGTGCTGGTTATTGGTACCGGAGTGTGTGACAGCTATGCCAAAGCCTTCAAGCTGCTTTTAGAAAAGGCAGGAGTTCAATGTATGCTTGTAGAGGGCAGCAAAGCGGGAACCACCGGCCAGAGACCCAGTGATACTGATCATGCATGGAATATTGTCAGGATAGACGGAGAATACTACCATGTAGATACTACCTGGGATGATGCTTCGGACGGGCAGGGCAGCATCGAACTGCTTCATCATTATCTGAATCTGAGTGATGAAGAGCTGCAGAGGACACACGTATGGGACAGAAGCAAATACCCTGAATGCAGAAATACAAAGTACAACTATCATGTATATAATAAGCTTTTTGCCGTCAATCAGACAGAAGTCCTTTCCATGCTGACAAATACCATTTCCGGCAGGAAAGAAAAGTTTACAATGAAAATAGCTGATTTTGGAAGCACTACATATAATATAGAAAAGCTTATACAAAAAGCCGCAGAAAAAAGTAAGCTGAAACAAGGGATAAGTGCAAGGTGGATAATTAATGAACAGTTTGGGATAGTGGATATAGAGTTTAAATATTGACACACAATTAATAATGTTGTATATTTTTAACATATACATAAAATCATAAAAGTAATGATGGGAAGAGTAAGTTGGACTACATGTCAAAGAGAGCCGGGAATGGTGCGAACCGGTACATAAAACCAACCCAACATGGCCCCTGAACTGCATAGGTGAGGCAGCTGCTAAGCCTGTGCCGGTAGGCTGACGTTATACAGCACAGTGATAAATCCTTTCGGAGGAGTCACTTGTTAAGTTTTCTGCCGCGAGGCAGGAAAGAATCAGGGTGGTAACACGAACAGTCTTCGTCCCTTCATGGGGCGAGGGCTTTTTTATTTTTCTAAAAATAAGGAGGAATTATTATGACAGACAAAAAAACATATTATATCACTACACCGATATATTATCCCAGTGATAAGCTGCATATCGGGCATACCTATACTACTGTTGCTGCCGATGCTGCAGCCAGGTTCAAGAGGATGCTGGGTTATGATGTGATGTTCCTTACAGGTACGGATGAGCACGGGCAGAAGATCCAGAGGAAAGCCGAGGAGAAGGGTGTCACTCCAAAGCAGTATGTGGATGAGGTAGTTGCAGGGATAAAGGATCTCTGGAAGTTGATGCAGATTACAAATGACAGGTTTATAAGGACCACAGATAAAATGCATGAGGAAGCTGTGCAGAAGATATTCAAAAAGCTCTATGATCAGGGGGATATATATAAAAGTGAATATGAAGGCTGGTATTGTACCCCATGCGAATCCTTCTGGACAGAAAGGCAGCTGGTTGACGGCAAGTGCCCCGACTGCGGAAGGGAAGTAGAGCTGACCAAGGAGGAAAGCTATTTCTTCAAGCTTTCCAAATATCAGGACAGACTTATAAAGTATATTGAAGAAAACCCTGATTTCATACAGCCTCAGACCAGGCAGAATGAAATGCTGAATAATTTCTTAAGACCGGGACTGGATGACCTCTGTGTCTCCAGGACATCCTTCAACTGGGGAGTACCTGTTACCTTTGATGAAAAGCATGTCATTTATGTATGGATAGATGCTCTGTCAAACTATGCAACAGCGCTGGGCTTTTTAAGCAATAATGACTCGGACTACAGGAGGTACTGGCCTGCTGATGTTCATCTTGTAGGAAAGGAAATAGTAAGGTTCCATACGATCATCTGGCCCATTATGCTGATGGCATTGGGCGAACCCCTTCCCAAGCAGGTGTTCGGACATGGCTGGCTGATACTGGAAGGCGGCAAGATGTCAAAATCAAAGGGAAATGTTGTTGACCCGGTAATACTGGTACAAAAGTATGGAGTGGATGCAATAAGATATTTCCTGCTAAGGGAGGTTCCTTTCGGTTCTGATGGAGTGTATTCAGAGGAAGCGCTGGTAAACAGGCTTAATTCTGACCTGGCAAACGACCTGGGCAATCTGCTTTCAAGAACAATAACAATGGTAGATAAATATTTTGCAGGTGCGGTACCGGCATATCATAATACCAGTGATCCGCTTGACTCAAGTCTTATAAGGCTGGCAGAAGAGACTTCTTCAAAGGTTGAGGAGCTGATGGATAAGCTATTGTTCTCCAATGCCCTGACTGAGATATGGAAGCTGGTCGGCAGGTCGAATAAGTATATAGATGAAACAATGCCCTGGGTCCTAGCCAGGGATGAGGCAAAAAAGGAGAGGCTTGCTGCTGTCATCTACAATCTTGCAGAAGCATTGAGAATCATCGGTGTGCTTATCAGTCCATTTATGCCCAATACACCTGTAAGGATATTTGAACAGTTGGGAGTAACTGATGAAACCCTGAAGACCTGGGAAAGCATAAAGAGCTTCGGAGCTTTGAAGGCAGGAACAATCGTCAAAAAAGGCGGGATAATTTTCCCGAGAGTTGAGTTTGCAAAGGAAGAACCGACAAAAGAAGTACCAGAGGCAAAAGTCGAAAAGAAAGAGGAAAAAGCAGCCGCTCAGGCTGTGCAGAATGATAAGTACATTACCATAGATGACTTTGCAAAAATTGACCTTATAGTTGCGAAGGTACTGGAGTGCGAGAGGGTTGAAGGCTCCGACAAGCTGTTGAAGCTGCAGCTTGAGGTAGGCAACGAAAAGCGCCAGGTGGTTTCCGGCATAGCAAAGTATTATGCACCGGAGGATCTGATCGGTAAAAGCGTGGTGCTGGTCGCAAACCTGAAGCCGGTCAAGCTGCGGGGCGTGGAATCCAACGGAATGATACTGGCTGCCTCTGATGATGAGGCTCTTACGGTTCTCACCACTCTGGCGGAAATAAAATCAGGCACACATGTAAGCTAATATCCAGATACGAGATACGAGACTCGAGACTCTAGGCTGCGGGTCAGCCTCTGAAGTTATGGATATGAATAACATGGAACATACCGAAAGGAATTGATGAAGCATATGCTTTTTGATACACATGCTCATCTGGACGATGACAGGTTCGAGGTCGACAGGGATGAGATCATAAGACAGTGCAGACAGGATGGAGTAGAATTGATCCTGAATGCCGGCAGTAATATTGAAACCTCTGTAAAGTCTATTTCTCTGGCTGGGAAACATGATTTCATATACGCGGCGGTAGGGATGCATCCCCATGATGCATCGGATATGGATGAAGAAACGGCAGGAGTATTGGCTGCACTTGCAGAGAACAGGAAGGTCAGGGCTATAGGAGAGATAGGTCTGGATTACCATTATGACTTGTCTCCCCGGGGTGTGCAGAAACTGAGGTTCATTGAGCAGATAGACCTGGCGAGGCAGCTTAAGCTCCCGGTTATTGTGCATGACAGGGAGGCCCACGGGGATGTAATGGATATATTTAAGAAAACCCGTATCAAAGAGGTGGGAGGAGTGCTGCACAGCTTCTCGGGAAGTGCAGAGATGGCATTGGAATGCCTTAAGCTGGGGCTGTATATTTCCATAAGCGGGCCGGTAACCTTCAACAATGCAAAAAAAACAGTTGAAGCAGTCAGAGAAGTACCTCTTGACATGCTGCTTATAGAGACCGACAGTCCATATCTGACGCCCGTACCTCACCGGGGTAAGAGAAACTATCCGGGTTATGTGAGGTATGTAGCGGAAAAAATAGCTGAAATCAAAGGAGTATCCTATGAAGAAGTGGCGCGCAGGACTATGGAGAACGGAAAGCGCCTGTTCGGGATAATATAATAATACGTCTTACATAGGAGTTGGATTTTAGTCGCTAGTCACGAGTCACTAGTCTCTAGATTTTGGGTATTTCTTATGGGTATAGCTCGCAGCTGCGGCTTAGCCCAGTCTTCGAAGCCCAGCCCTAATCTAGCGATTGGAGACTAGCGACTAGTGGCTCCTATTTTTTACCTTGCCTAAATGCTCCTCATATAGTAAAATTATCATTACCAGCATATATTTGAGCATATCCACATATTTCGCAAAAACATTTTACATTGCAAATTCAAATTTAGCGAAATGTTTTCCTTGGTTGTTATTGAATTCGAATTACAAAAATAGAAGTAATATTTTTGACATATCAGTTATATACTTTTCAATAAGGTTGTTTCATTAACGTAAGCAAATTTTCCGGGGGTACTGTCATGATTACTTACGAAATCAACGATGCCCTTTATATTAATCTGACAAACAGGTGTGCAAACAACTGTAGTTTTTGTGTTAGGAATCATCCTGAAAGTCTGGGCATTGATCTTTGGCTTCAGAAGGAGCCGAGTCTTCCTGAAATCATGGCAGATCTGGAAAATCCAGAATTATATAGTGAAATAGTGTTCTGTGGCTATGGAGAACCGTTGGAGCGCCTCAGGGAAGTAATTGAGATATGCAGATATCTCAGACAGAAGGGCGTCAGAATAAGGATCAATACCAACGGTCAGGCTAATCTTATATGGAAAAGGAATGTTGTGCCTGAGCTTGAGGGACTTGTAGATTCAATTTCCATCAGCCTGAATGCTAAAAATGCAGAGGATTATGTGAAGCTTTGCTGTCCGGAAAATGGTGAGGCCGCTTATGAAGCTGTATTGGACTTTACCAGGGAATGTATGAAATATATACCTGAGGTATGGATCACAGTAGTTGACGTTATTTCAGCCCATGATATTGAGATATGCAGGAGCATTGCCAATAGTATAGGCGCACGCTTCAGGGTGAGACATTATTGCTGAATTTTACAGCTTGTCCACTCAAAACGAATAAAATACCGGAATGCGGTAAAAATATATTATATAAGTTAATATTCCCCGTTTTGTCAAAGGTATGGATATTAGTCAAATATTCTATCAGAACCAAAAATTTGACAAGAGGAATAAATAACGATAGAATAAAAATACTTATGTGTTTGGGTTTAGTGGTATATTATTCCATTAAACCCGCAGCAAAGTGGGCTGAATGCATGGCGGTGGAATCCAATTCTGTGCGTTTGGCAAAGGAAAAAAGGAGGTTGAACGATGAAAATAAACTTGAAGAATTTCAAGAGTTTATTTTCGGTCAGGCTTATTGCTGTCGCTGCAGTATGCTTGATACTCGCTACATCTTACGTTTACAGTGCGATGAAGAAAGATATTACTATTGAAGATATTGACGGAGTAAAAGCTATAAGTACCTTTAAAAATACTGTTGAAGATGTGTTTGAGGAGAATAACATAGGGATAAAACCCCAGGATAAGGTAAGTCTGGATATGTCATCGAAGCTTGAAGACGGAATGAACATAAAGATATCCAGAGCCAGAAAGATTACTGTTAACTCAGATGGAAAGGATGTAGTTCTTTTAACAACTGCTCCTGACGTGAAGAGTGCCCTGGGAGAGGCGCAGATCCAGCTTGGAGATAAAGATAGGGTCATACCTGCCATGGATACTGCGATCAATGGAGATACCAGAATCGAAGTAGTAAGAGTCGAAGAAAAAATCGTAAAACAAGAAATGAAAATGGATTTCACAAATCAAATTAATAAAAGCGACAAACTTGACAAGGGCATTGTGACGGTAGTCAAAAAAGGAAGCCCCGGACTTAAAGAACTGGCGATCAAGGTCATATTTGAAAATGGTAAGGAAGTAAAAAGAGAGATTGCTGAGGAGAAGATACTTAAGGAGCCGGTAAACGGCATAATTGAGGAAGGAACCAGAACCACCTTCGTATCTTCAAGAGGGCAGGTCACCAGATTTGTGCGAGCACTGAAAATGACTGCGACAGCTTACGATGCAACTTTTGAAAGCTGCGGCAAGCACCCGGACCATCCCTACTACGGTATAACCTATTCAGGCTTAAAGGTAAGACCGGGTATAGTTGCAGTAGACCCCAAGGTAGTTCCCCTGGGAACACACCTTTATGTGGAGGGTTATGGTGAAGCTCTTGCGGCAGATATAGGCGGGGCAATAAAAGGCAACAGGATCGACCTGTATTATGAATCACCAAAAGATGTAGCCAGATATGGCAAGAGGACTGTCAAAGTATATATACTTGATAAGCCGAGATATAAATTCTAAAGCTTATCCACAGGGTGATCCCTGTGGATAATTATTTTTTCAGATAACGGGGATATTTTATGATAAAAGAGACAATTGTGGTGGAAGGCAAGAATGATGCTGCTGCAGTAAGGCGGGCAGTTGAAGCGGATATCATAATAACAAGCGGCTTTGGTATAAACAAAAGCATATTGGACAGGATAAGGACCGCCCAGGAGAAGAATGGAGTCATCGTACTTACCGACCCTGATTTTATGGGTGAAAAAATACGTAAGATCATATCGGATAGGGTAAAGGGAGTGAAGCATGCCTTTATACCCAGAGAAGAAGCCCGGGAGGAAGGGGACATCGGAGTGGAGAACGCAGCGCCGGAAAGCGTACTAAAAGCCCTGAGTATGGCAAGGTGTGAGCTGGAGGAGGTCAGGACCACCTTCACAAGAGAAGATATGATATATTACAGCCTTACAGGCAGTGAACATGCTGCGGAACTTAGAGCAAGACTGGGCTCAGCATTGGGGATAGGCTATGCCAATTCAAAACAGCTAATAAACCGTCTGAACAAGTATGGCATAAGCAGGGATGAATTTGAAGCTGCATTAGGTAAAATACTAGATGAGATGAAAAAAGAAAAATAAGATGGTAAGGGTGACAGGTATGAAGGAAACCTCAATTACAACATCAACAAGAGATCTGATGAAAAAATATGATTTCAGGACAGCCAAGAAATTCGGTCAGAACTTTCTCGTGGATGAAAGCATCCTGAAGGCAATAATAGACTGCTCGGAGCTTTCAAAGGAGGATTGCGTACTTGAAATAGGCCCCGGACTGGGAGTCATGACACAGGTACTCTGCGAGAAAGCAGGCAAAGTATTGGCAGTAGAGATAGATAAAAACCTGATACCCATACTCAGGGTCTCGCTTTTCGGATTTGATAATGTTAAACTGATTAATGATGATATTCTTAAGCTGGATTTGAAGAAGGTACTGGAGGAAATCTTCGGAAACACTCCGGTAAAGGTAGTGGCGAATTTGCCGTATTACATAACGACTCCAATAATCATGAAGCTGCTGGAGGAAGGTATCAACCTGAAGAGTATTACCATCATGGTCCAGAAGGAAGTGGGGGAGCGGCTTGGTGCAGCCCCGGGAGGCAAGGATTATGGCGCGCTTTCTGTTGCAGTGCAGTACCGCTGTATACCGCACAAGGTCCTCATAGTACCGCCGGAATCATTCATACCCCAGCCTGAGGTTGAATCCATGGTGGTAAGGCTTGACTACAGGGAAAAGCCCCCGGTAACTTTACATGATGAAAAAATGTATTTCAGAGTAGTGAAGGCATCCTTCGGCCAGCGCAGAAAAACACTTCTGAATGCTCTAGCCTCAGGAAACCTGGGAAAATCCAAGGAAGAGCTTAGAATGATACTCTCAAAGAACAATATCGATGAGAACAGGCGGGGAGAGACATTGTCCCTGGAGGAATTTGCAAGAATCGCCAATGAGCTTTCACGTTGATAAAATCAAAAAAATCTGTTCACATTTGCCCCCTTCATACATATATTAGTAATGACTATGTATAGAAGGGGGTTATTCTGTGGCATCAAATAATGAGTATAAAAGATACTTTATCATACTTCAGGAAGATGACAAAGGATATGAAATGTCACCTGGAAAGATACCGACAGGCTATGTGAAAATTGAAGTCAAGAATGGCAAGGTAAAGCTCAATGCATTTATTCAGAATGTGAAGCTTGAAGACAGGATTGAGTATAGACTTATTCTAGTGGCAGCCGGTAAAAAGCTGGGTGTGGATATAGGGAAAATTATTATCGACAACAGCGGAAGAGGGGAGCTTTCCTATGAGCTTGAATCGGACAATGTTTTAAAAAGCGGCCTCAATATCGGGGACTTCACTGTAGCAGCTGTGTCATGCGGGGCATCCGTACCACTTTCGGGTTATACCGGAAGAGATAAGCTGGAATGGAAGGGCAAGTATGATGTGGTAAACAGACAGAGGACAGAAGAGGCACCCAGAAAAGATAAGAAGATAACGATTGAAGAAATAGTGCCTGAAGCGCCGGAACCAATAATACCGCCCAAGCCGATAGTACCGGTGGAGCCAATAGTACCACCGGAACCGATAATGCCGCCGCAGCCTGTAGTACCACCGGAACCGGTAATGCCGCCTGAGCCTGTGGAGTTGCCAAAACCTATAGTACCACCACCGCCGGTTATAGTACCCAAACCACCTGTTGTAGAAATACCTATACCGAAACCGGAAAAACCGCCTATTGTTGAAATACCCGCACCGAAACCGGAAAAACCACCTGTTGTAGAGATACCCGCACCGAAACCGGAAAAACCGCCTGTTGTGGAGATCGTTCCGGAACCTGAACCGGAGATTATAGTACAACCGCCGGTTATTGAGAAACCGCACATCCATGAAACCAAGGTGGAGATCGAGATTGTAATTCCAAAATGTCCGCCAAAAGCTCCCATGGAAGAACCTTGTGAAATAGAAGAAACTATTGAAGTGGAAAAAGAAAAAATAGAATGTGAAGATATACATCAATACTATTATAATGATGAAGATGAAGATGAGGAGTGTCATAAGCATTACCATGAGGTACATGAGAAGTATACCTTATCTTCCTATTACAGCGGGGGAATGTACAGGAAATTGAAGAAGGTGCTTAGAAGGCTGAGAAGATATGAGCCTTTTGAAAAAGAGAAAGGTTATGATTGGTTCAGGGTTGGAGATGACATATACGAAATAAACAGTGTGGCATTTCCATACATGGGTTATATGGTACCTTTAGGATATCCGTTTATGTCTGAAGGCTGCAGTATGATGCTGGACAGGAAGGATTATATACTTGGTGTAAAATATGAAGATAGAGACGATGATGATGACGATGACGAAAGATTTATAAGATACCTGCTGTTTGGAGTGCCCGCCATGTACAGTAAAAAGAATGAGCAGTACTACAGGACCAAAGGTTTCATGAAATTCAAGCCGCATAAATCCAAAGAGCATGGATACTTCATCATGTGCCTGGATATCAGAAGCGGAATGCTGTGCCATATGGACTAAAGGTTTTCTTCTATACAGCTGTTTTGAGCTAATTCTGTTAGGTCGGAACAGCTTTTGTTTTTGTATAAAATTTCTATAAAAAAATATCCTGTTTTATGATAGAATTGAAGCATATATAATTTGTGAGCAAAAGAGGAATGATTTTGTGAAGATAGATAATCTGATAGACAGGAAACTGGTTAAGAATATAGATATTGGAATAGTAATATCCACCATGCTGCTTATCATATACGGCTTTTTTGCCATTTCAAGTGCTACTCATATTACGAGCGGGGGCTCTGCAGGTACTTTAAAGATACAAATAATTGCCTTTATTTTAGGTATCATAGGCGTATTGGTGATTTTACTTATTGATTATAAATCCTTCGGAGATAATTACATGCTTATATACGGAATCAATATTTTCCTTCTTGTGCTGGTCCTTATTATCGGCTTCTCCACTAAGGGAACCAAAGGTTGGATCGACTTTGGACCGGTGAATCTGCAGCCTTCGGAAATTGTAAAACTAGGATATATTCTGACCTTCGCAAAATACCTTGAAAAAAGGAAGGATAATTTAAACAGGCTGATTGATGTAATGCCGGCATTCCTGCATCTGATCCTAATAGTAGGTCTGATACTTCTGCAGCCGGATTTCGGTACAGCGCTGGTGTTCATTTTCATATCCGTATTCATGTTGTTTGCAGCCGGTATAAGCTACAAGATAGTAGCAGGCGCATTCGGCGCATTTCTGGTAAGCCTTCCGGTAATGTGGAAGCTTCTGAAGCCATACCAGAAGGATAGAATACTGGTGTTTTTCAACCCTGAACTTGATCCAATGGGTGCGGGCTACCATGTAATACAGTCTGAGACAGCCATCGGCTCAGGGCAGTTTATGGGCAAAGGACTTTTCCAGGGTACTCAGAACAATCTTGGTTTTATACCTGAGAGGCATACAGACTTTATATTCTCTGTCATAGGGGAGGAGCTAGGGCTGGTCGGAGCCTTGGTTTTGCTGATACTTTTCATGTGGCTGGTGTTAAGGTGCATACACATTGCCAAGGTGTCGAAGGATGATTATGGAATGCTCATATGTGTCGGTATTATGGCGATGTTTCTGTTTCATGTATTGGAGAACATAGGAATGACAATAGGCTTAATGCCGGTAACCGGTATCCCTTTACCCTTTATAAGCTATGGAGGCAGTTCGCTGCTGACGAATATGGCAGCGGTGGGGCTTGTGCTTAATGTTGGCATGCGAAGGCAGGTAATAAGATTCTAAAACTTAATAAAAATGCATAAAAGTCCCCGGGATGTATATCTCGGGGACTTTTATGCATAATAATTCAGATTGCAGATATTGCATATTATTAAAAAGGTAAGTAAATAAGTGCTTGTAATAGTGACACTTTTCTACATTGTGTATAAAAATAAAAAAATGTTCATCAATTTACAATTAGTACTTGCATAAATATGCAACGGCCATTATAATTATTATTATTATAGAATATTATGGTTGGAGGTCGATAATATGGATTCAAATAAGAAAAAAGTTGTTCTTGCATATTCAGGAGGTCTGGATACTTCAATAATCATCCCGTGGCTTAAGGAAAACTATGATCTGGATGTAATAGCCTGCTGCGTGGACGTAGGCCAGGGGGACGAGTTGGGCCCGGTAAAGCAGAAGGCTTTAAGTACAGGAGCTTCAAAGGTGTATATAATTGACGCAAGAAAGGAATTTGCTGAAGATTATATTATGCCTACTATAAAGGCCGGAGCGGTGTATGAAGGAAAATACCTTCTGGGTACATCAATGGCAAGACCGCTCATTGCGAAGAAGCTTGTGGAGGTTGCGGAAAAGGAAGGAGCCATGCATATTGCTCACGGATGTACAGGTAAGGGAAATGACCAGGTACGTTTTGAGCTTACTATAAAAGCACTGAATCCTGATATACAGGTCATTGCTCCCTGGCGGGAGTGGAGTATAAAATCCAGAGAGGAAGCTGTAGACTATGCTGCAGCAAGGGGGATACCGATACCTGTTTCTAAGGAACGTCCATACAGCATGGACAGGAACCTGTGGCATCTGAGCCATGAGGGAGCAGATCTGGAGGATACTTGGAACCCTCATCCGACAGATATTTACTTGATGACAACAGCGCCGGAAAATACACCCGATGAGCCGGAGCTTGTAGAAATAGAATTTGAAAAGGGAATTCCTGTAAAGCTGAATGGAGCGTCACTAGACCCAATGTCAATAATAGAGGAGCTCAATGAAATCGGCGGCAGAAATGGCATCGGCCTCGTTGACCTGGTTGAAAACAGACTGGTGGGAATGAAGTCCAGGGGAGTATACGAGACACCAGGAGGCACAATACTTCATACTGCACACAAAGAGCTGGAGTATATTACTCTTGACAAGCAGACAATGCGTTTCAAGCAGATGGTTTCCGACAAATATGCAGATCTTGTATACGACGGACTATGGTTTACACCACTTAAGGAAGCACTGGATGCTTTTGTTGACAGCACTCAGCAGAATGTCTGCGGTACAGTAATATTGAAGCTGTATAAGGGCTCCTGCACAATTTCCGGCATGGATTCCATATACTCGCTGTATAACAAGGATTTTGCAACCTTCGGAGAAAACGTGGACTGTATTTATAATCAGAAGGATGCGGAGGGCTTTATAAACCTGTTTGGATTACCCGTTGAAGTAATGGCACTGATGAAAAGGAAGCTGGCTAAGCAGCAGGAGGAAAGGAAGATAGGCTAGATGAAGCTTTGGGGAGGAAGGTTTGGTAAAGAAACTGCAAAAATGGCTGAGGACTTCAATGCTTCGATCTCATTTGACTCAAGGCTTTATAGGGAAGACATAGAGGGAAGTAAAGCCCATGCCCTGATGCTTGGAAAGTGTGGCATTATTAGTGCTGATGAGGCGGAAAGAATAGTGGAAGCCCTTGAGGAAATAAGGCTGGAGCTGGAATCGGGCAGTGTTGAGCTTACAAAGGATGCAGAGGATATCCACATGAACATAGAAAAGCTTCTGACAGAAAAGCTGGGAGAGGCAGGCAAGAAGCTTCATACGGCCAGAAGCAGGAATGATCAGGTGGCTCTGGACCTCAGAATGTATCTCAGGGAAGAGACCTATGTTATACTGGGACTGCTAATGGAGCTTGAAGCAGTGCTGCTGAACAAGGCGGAGGAAAACACCGGCACTATCATGCCGGGTTATACTCACCTGCAGAAAGCTCAGCCTGTCACCCTCGGACACCATTTAATGGCCTACTTTGAAATGTTCAGACGCGATATGGACAGGTTCAGGGATTGCCTGAAGAGAATAAATGTGATGCCGTTAGGGAGCTGCGCTCTTGCAGGGACCACATATCCCATAGACAGGAAAACGGTTGCCGGTATTCTGGGATTTGATGATATTACACATAACTCCATTGACGGGGTATCGGACAGAGATTATGTAATTGAATTCATAAGCTGCTGCACCTTTGGAATGATGCATTTGAGCCGCTTTTGCGAGGAACTGGTTATATGGAGCACCAATGAATTCGGATATGTAGAGATGGACGATGGCTATAGCACCGGCAGCAGTATAATGCCGCAGAAAAAGAATCCTGACATTGCCGAGCTTATCAGAGGAAAGACCGGCAGGGTATATGGAGATCTCATCTGTCTGCTTACTGTAATGAAAGGCTTGCCCCTTTCCTATAACAAGGATCTGCAGGAGGACAAGGAAGCTGTTTTTGATGCAGGGGATACCTTGAAATCCTGCATTTCCGTATTCATTCAAATGCTTGCCACTATGAAGGTCAACAAGGATAGAATGAAAAGCAATCTAAAGGGGGGATTCCTGAATGCTACCGACCTAGCCGACTACCTGGTGCAAAAAGGACTTCCTTTCAGAGATTCCCATGAGATAGCCGGAAGGATAGTGGGCTATTGTATTATAGGGAATAAGGAACTGGAAGAACTGACACTTGATGAGTTCAAAAGCTTTGCTCCTTGCATAGAAGAGGAGATATTTGAATTCATAAAGCCGGAAGTTTGTTTGTCAAGAAGGAGTACCGAGGGAGGACCTTCTGCACAGAGGGTAAGTGAGGCTGTAATTTACGGAAGGCAGCTCATAAAGGATTTCATGGAGACTATTGAAAATAATATGAATAAAGATGCATAATTATGTCGTTTGGGATTCACTATTCCCCGAAAGACATAGAAATTGGAGGCGGATTAATACTTGCCTCCAAAATTTTTTTGCCCGGTACTTGCATAAATATGCTACTGATATTATAATTATAATTATTATAGCAAATGCTATATGTTTTGCACTAAACATTTGTTTATTTTTTATTAGGGAGAGATATTTATGATTTGGGTTGGAATCATAGGCGCAAGGGGATATTTCGGAGAGGCACTTTCGAAATTGATTGCGGGGCATCCGGAAGCTCAGGTGAGTACTGTGATGGACTTACAGGAGCTTAATGAGTCTGAGGCATATTTGCATGACTGCAAAGAGGCAAGGCCAGGGTACTGGAACATGATTAACGCAGTAAAAAAATCCGATGTCATATTTAATGGATTACACGGTTCCATAGCAGGAGAAGTATATAGAAAAGCAATTTCTTCCGGGAAGAGGATAATAGATATAAGTGATGATTACTACATGGTAGACAGTCCGGAAAGAAAGTCGGGAAATGCATATCCAGGCTCGGTATATGGGCTTTCAGAGCTTTATAAGGACAAGATGAGGGATGCAGCCATAGCAGCAAATCCAAGCAGCTTTTGCACCGGCGCAGTTTTGGGCTTATCACCTCTTGCCGCAGATAATCTGATTGATTTGGAATCGGCGGTTATTGAATCAAAATCGGGGATCACAGGTCTTAGAAGGAATGATAAGCTTGCAGAGACAGGGATGACCGGCAATAACGGTGTTAAGATATACAAGGTTGATTGCATGGACTATACAGAAGAAGTGAATGAGCAGATGTTCACCCTGTTTGGGAAAAGAGCTTCAGCTTCATATACATCATATATTATTCCCGGGTTTAGAGGGATAACAACAACAATAAAGGCAGATCCCAATTCGGGTGTGCATGGAAGCGAAGTACTGGATATTTATAGGAATTTTTATAAATCCAATCCTTTTGTTGAGGTTTGCAGCAGTGATATGATAAATGAAACGAAGAGTGGATTTAAAAAGTGCTTCTGCAAAATAGGGGCAACTGTGGATGCAGATACCGGAAAAATTACAGTGACAACTGTACTTGATGATGCTGTAAGAGGAGCAGCAAGTCAGGCAATACAGACAATGAATCTTATGTATGGTATTGACGGGAAAATTGGTTTATGAATAAAAAATGCGGCGTGAGCCGCATTTTCCTTTTAATCCTCTTTCTTTTCCAGCTTTTCTCCACAGTTAGGGCAATAATTTACTTCCAGGTCAACTACCGAATTACAGCTCTTACAGGCCTTGTTCCCCTTCAACAGCAGTATTCTTTCCTTAAGGGCACTGATGTTTTCTTCTATCTGCTTCACTTCACTGCATTTGCTGTCGTAGAATTCTCCATAGGATTTCCCATTGACATAGCTTCTATATAACTCACTGCCAATTTCATAGAGCAATCTTTTAACTTTATCTTCCTCACTGCCTATTGATAAATTGAGCTTTGTTATTTCAACTATATCCTCGGATTTTCTTGTTACGGTTTTTGCTGTCGCCGTTATCTTCTTGCCTATACCATTCAATAAATCCATCATTTTCCCTCCTTTGCTTTTAATATATTATACTATAGTAAAAGCTGCAGTAAAACTAATCCTCCTTTTAATTTAAAGTTTTTTGGATTGATAATATGACGATTGTATTATATATGTTGCAAAAAAGACTTATTATTTGCATAAGCAGCAGAAGCATCTACTTATGCACTATCAGAAATGAACTTTTTGCAACATATGAATCAAGGAAAATGTTTTGCACATCTGGATTCAATTGTAAGTTGCTTAGTGCAAAACATATAGTATAATGAAACTGTATAAATATCGTAACAGAAAGTGGAATAACAGGTATTTGTCAGAGCTCACATAATATAAGTCGGATTTTTGTACTATATGCCGCTTGAAGTGGGAGAGATAAACAGGTATACTAATCTGGGTAAATATTTTATAGGTTTAATGGGGGTGCAGTTTTGGGTTTTAATATGTTTATTGCATTGTTTGCTGGGTTGGGACTTTTCTTATATGGAATGCAGATAATGTCGGATGCCCTGCAGAAATCTGCAGGGGACAGGCTTAAAAAGCTGCTTGAGATTCTTACAACCAATAAGTATCTAGGCGTTTTGGTAGGTACTGCCATAACGGCAGTCATACAAAGCAGCAGCGCGACTACTGTTATGGTCGTGGGTCTGGTCAATGCGGGGATAATGAACCTCTCTCAGGCGGTAGGGGTAATAATGGGTGCTAATATCGGTACAACAATGACCGCACAGATAATTGCTTTTAATTTTAAAAATGTGGTTCCGTATGCTATCATTATTGGCGCGCTGCTTGTGCTGTTTTCGAGGAAGAAGTCCCATAAGCAGTTGGGAGAATTGATTATGGGCTTCGGTATATTGTTCATGGGTATGAATATGATGGGTGACGCCATGAAGCCCTTGAAGGATATACCTGCATTTGAGCAATTCATGGTGGATTTGCAGCATAATCCGCTTTTAGGTGTGCTTGCCGGCTTGCTGCTGACTGCAGTTGTACAAAGCAGCAGTGCAACCATAGGTATTCTGCAGGCATTGGCTA
>DASPLL010000006.1:0-3545 GCA_035627615.1 Clostridia bacterium | reverse complement strand
TTCAAATTGTGCAAGTTGCTGACTTGCAAGCTCTTCATTGAATTTCTCAACTTCCTTTATCACCTTCTTGAAAGCATTGCCTATGAGCTTTTTATCGGAAGGATAGTTGACGTTAGCTGCTACATCAGTTGTATCTATGATTGACAGTATGCAGCCATCAGGCAGCGGATAGATCTGAAATGTGAGCTTCCACAGTACGATCGCTCTCAGACTGAAGAATATATCATTGCCCATCTCGAATATGCAAAAGGCATCAAAGACATCTTCACCGATAAGGCAGTGGATGAGATATACAAGTATTCGGCCGGATCGGCCAGGGCCATAAACAAACTGGCAACACATGTACTGATGTATTCAGCGCAGAGAGCCAAGAAGCTTATTGACGACCACATGATCAGGACAGTTATTGCCGGTGAATTACCATAGGATATGCCAGGGCGCAAGTCATGGCTTTAATCCCGGCTTTATACGGCAAAACAAGAGAGCAGCTTGCGGCATAAGTCGTGAGCAATTAATGGACAGACTAAGAAATCAATGACATCTAAATAATCTACAAATCCCCCTCCCGATTCCTCCTTGAGTATTAATGTTAAAAAAGGTGTCAATACTCAAATATAAAACTCTAGGGGGATATTATATGAAATTTCTGAGGCTTACAAATTCAGTATATTCCGAAAGTCTCACTAGCTACATACAAAGAATCTCATACTTGAACTATATAGGGTTTCATGACATCTGGAGATATATTATGCGTATTAGTTCACATTATCCTCAATCTGCAATTTCATACTCTTTAGATATTTGCCCTGAAAGTTTTATTGAACTTAATAAACTTGCATCAATGCTAAACATTGAAGTGTCAGCACTAGAAAGCTTAACATATATGACAGTATTTCAAAAGCTCGGTATAAACAAAGAAGATATTTCTCACAGCAGAGTACTAAGTAATGTTATTGATAAGCACCGTAAATATTGTCCCGAATGTCTAAAAGAAAACCCAATTTACAAGCTTATATGGCAGGTTAAAGAAATAGATTTCTGTCACATACACAATGCCAAGCTCTATTCCAACTGTATCCAATGTGGATATAAAATCCCTATTTTACCGAATAACTCAGAGATTGGTGAGTGCCCAAATTGTCACTGGGATTTAAAGAAATGTGCTGTAGTCAACTGTGTTGACAGCACTATTAATGCAAGAATAATCGAGGATTGGACTTTTCTATTAAGTACGTCCCCCTTAAGCCTAAAACTTATTGACCCTTATACAAGTGAGCAAAGCCTCGCAATAAGATTATTATTTATCTCATATAAGTTTGAAAAGCAATTGAACCAGAAAGAGAAAACGACATTGTCTTCAATTATGCAAATAGCAAGAAATACAAAGACAGTAAAAACCTCTATACATATAAATACTATCCTGCATTTTACAAGGAAATTTAATGTTTCACTTAAAGATTTCTTTACTTTAGAAGTACCTAATGAATATATTAACTCCTTATTCAATAAAAAGGATAAAGTTATTAATCAACATGCATGTATAGCTCCATGGTGTAGTCATTACCTAATTCCCGGATCTCTTGAAAAAACCTCTACATCTATCAAAAACTTAGAATCCGGACAAGAACTAAAATATTATATGTATTGCAATGATTGTGGAACAGAATATGGCATAGACAAAAGTAACAATAAAATTGTTGAAAGAGGCTATTTTATTGATCTCGCATGGAACCAAGTAAAAAATGCACTTTATAAAAAACATAAATTTACTACATTGGCAAAGGAATTGAATACTACAGAAGATAAACTAAAACGCTCTATTATTTTCTTGGCAGCTAATAATTTAATAGATATCGACAAGTACCCCATTGAAATTCCATCTTTCCATGACCCAAAGATACTATCACTGATAAAGAACCGTATAGTTCAAGGTGCGCCTGCTAGGCAGATCCAAAGGGAACTAGACTTGAAATATAATAACTTTCTGTTTTATTGGCTTTATGCGGATATTAGAAAATCATACATTAATTATGTTAAACATTTTTTAAGATATTTAGATGCCTTAGAATTAAGATGCCCTTGCTGCGGAGGGAAAACCATAGTCCACGGCAGTTATGAGAGGCATGTTCATATAGCTGATACCATAGAATATATTCCAATACAACGTGTTAAATGCTGTTGCTGCAATAAAACACATGTTGTCATTCCAGACTTTATCAGCCCGAGAAAGCACTATTCTGCCTGTGACATAGAATCTGCATTGAATGATCTTGAAGAAGGACTGAAACCGGAGAAGATTGAGAGTGAAGCAAGCATACAAACAGTAAGACGGTGGTGGGCAGAGTACAAGGATAAACTGCCACAAGCAGCAGGAGCGCTGCGTTCTCTGCTTTACAGAGTGTTTAATAAAACAGTAAATGAACTTTTGATGACGGGAGTTAAAAGTTTTGCTCTATTGGAGCATATGCTGGAAGCATTTCCACGTATAGACTCCGGTGGGTTTGTTATGGGAGAAGCAAATATGTGGCTGTCTTCTCATTGGACAGGAGTAATTTTGTAAGGGAATTCCCACATGGATTAAGTGGATGACCGGAAGGTCTCTCTGATAGGATGAAGGAAAAACTATCGGAGGGATGAAAATGGCAATTAATGAAATCATGGAAACCGCCTTAAAAAGGCATGAAATGATTGCACCTTTATTGATAACGGAGCTGGATGCAGCAGAAAAGAGAAGAATTCGGCATGAGATATTGGAACGGGAGGGAATATCCGAAAGGACACTCCGCCGATACCTGGCTGCATACCGTGAAGCCGGGTATGAGGGATTGAAGCCGAAGGAAAGAAATGATGCGGGACAGCTTAAGGCGATATCGGAGGAAGTTTTGGATTATGCAATATCCTTAAAGCAGGAGCTTCCGGGAAGAAGCGTAGAGAGGATTATACATATCCTTGAAGGCGAAGGTATTGTAGGTAAAGGCGAAATAACCCGTAGCACATTATCCCGGCATCTAATGAATAGAGGCTTTGGAGCAGCTGAATTGAAACTTACGAAGGTAAATATGTTAGCAGCACGGCGGTTTCAAAAGAGCGGCAGAAATATGCTCTGGCAAAGTGATATCAAGTATGGTCCCTACATACCGACAGAAAAAGGCGGAAAGAAACGAACCTACATGGTAGCCTTCATAGATGATGCAACCCGTTTGGTATGTCATGCAGAGTTTTACGATAATCAACGGCTGCCTATACTGGAAGATTGCTTCAGGAAGGCGGTACTAAAATATGGGAAGCCTGACGCCGTATACGTTGACAACGGAAAAGTATTTGTATCCCGGTGGTTCAGGATAGCCTGTGCAAAGCTTGGAATCAAGCATATGAACACAAAGGCATATTCACCCGAAAGTAAGGGGAATGTAAAGCTAATGAAAATGTAAAGTGAAACCGTTAACCCAATGGAATGCATCAAAACTATACTGATTCGCTTTACATTTTCATACTACTGTTACTTATTGAATGACTTCAACCATTCAATAAGGCCTTGATTACAT
>DASPLL010000005.1:0-42434 GCA_035627615.1 Clostridia bacterium | reverse complement strand
AAAGCCAGGATACTTTCCCCATAGCCAGTGCAATACTGACCGCGGTTTCGTGCTATGGAATTATCCAACCAAAGGCAGCCGAGTGAATACCTTTCGGTTGCTTTTTTCATGCCTTTGCTCGGATAATTCTCTATTCATAATTTCCACCCAATCATAAAACTTTTGCTATTCTTTTATCTCCCTGAGCTCCTTTGCATTCTGACCCATTACTGCTTTCCGTCCACATGTGCAACCTGCCCGCCTTGCTGAGCTACCTGTCAGTTACCTATGCCGAACTCAATTTTCAATAATCACTTTATCAATAAATATAGTGTTCGATAAATAATTCCATTTTCCTCCAATAAATCACAACAATATTATTTTTGCATCAGGATTTACTCTCTAAAATACTATACTTGAAAAAAAATGCGTAATAATCAGTTCAAGCACTGATATTACGCATTTTTATACTATTACCGTTCTTCCCTGAAATAAGCATTGCCCAATGCCTTTGGGCCGACTTTTTCTCTCGACTTTCTCATTGACACCACCACAAGCACTGTAATTGTTACCAGGTACGGCAGCATGTCTATGAAGTATTGGGATACATTGATCCCCAGGTTTTGTATCCTGAAGCCGATGATATCCAGGCCGCCGAACAGGTAAGCGCCAAATAAGGCCTTATACGGATTCCATGTGGCGAAAATGACCAATGCAACGGCTATCCAGCCTCTTCCTGCCGTAACGCCTTCCTGCAGGGCAGGTACGTATACCAGGGACAGATACGCTCCTCCGAGACCGCAGAGTGCTCCGCCCAATAAAGTATGGAAATACTTGTATAGAGTGACGTTTATGCCTGCGGCATCCGCTGCGCCGGGATTCTCTCCCACTGAGCGGAGATTGAGGCCTTTACTGGTTTTGTATAAATATATCCCCAACAGTATGGAAGTCACATAACCCAAATAAACAAAAGCATCCTGTCTGAACAGCACCGGACCTAAGAGGGGGATATCACCGAGCAGGGGTATGGCATACGGCCTGAAAAACATTCTCAGGCCCTCAGGTGCTATCTGTCCTACCAGGTCCTGGCCGACGAAATCTGCAAAGCCAGAGCCGAATATTGTCAGTGTCAGGCCGGATACGACCTGATTTGCCCTCAAGGTAATTGTCAGGAAGGCGAAAATAAACGCGCCGCATGCTCCTGCAAGCATGGCTGTCAATAAAGCCAGAGCGGCATTTCCGGTAGACAGTCCTACCATAAAGCCCATAACCGCACCCATCAGCATCATGCCTTCCACTCCAAGGTTCAGATTGCCCGAACGCTCTGTTATTATTTCTCCGAGGGTTGCAAACAGAAGAGGCGTACCGGCGACAATAGCTGCATGAAGAAAGGAAATAAGTGCTTCCATAATCAACCGACCTCCTTTCCTGCCGGGACCTGATGCCTGTCAATGGACTGATTTCTTTTAACAAAAACAAATTTATACCGTACAAAAAACTCACTGCCCAATACAAAGAATAAAATGATTCCCTGCAGTATTTCTGCCGCAGCCTGGGGTATACCGAAAACTGTCTGTATATATGATCCACCCTCCAGGAGGGCTGCAAAAAGAACGGATACGATCAAAATAACCGGTGCGCTTAAAGCTGCAAGCCAGGCGGTTATAATTGCCGTATATCCTACGCCGCCGGTAATTTCAACTGAAAGGGTGTTGTTCACGGCAGAAGCCTGAATCATCCCAACCAGGCCGCAAAGGCCGCCGCTCAGCATTATTGCTATTAATATCGTCTTTTTAATATTAATGCCTGCATAACGTGCTGTATTGATACTCTCACCTATAACAGCCACTTCATAGCCTTTTTTCGTATGATTCATGAATATATGGACAGCAGCCACCAATACAAGTGCTATCAGCCAACCGATATGTATTCCGAAAAGCTCAGGCAGTACGGCATTGTCGGAAAAATTGGCTATCTTCGGGAATCCAAGAGATTTTGGGTCCCTCCACGGTCCGTACTGCAAATATGTAACCCATTTGATACCTATATAATTCATCATTAATGTGACGATGGTCTCATTTGTTCCCCACTGTGCCTTGAAAAAAGCGGGTATCAATGCCCAGATCCCCCCGGCCAGCATTCCGGCAATTATCATGACAAGCAGCAGTATAGGCCTTGGCATATCACCCATGTTCAATGCGAAAAAGGTGGCCGCAAAAGCGCCTATGGCAATCTGCCCTTCTCCCCCTATATTCCAGAACTGCATGCGGAACGCAATACCTATGCCCAGGGAAGTGATCACCAGAGGAATAGCTTTTACAATGGTCTCCCGGACTCTATAAGCGGTGCCGAAAGCGCCCTGCACCATTTTGACATAAACATCGATGGGGTTCAGCTTCAGAAGCAGTATAAAAAGTGAAGAAGCCACAAGAGCCAGTACAATAGCGCCTATTCTAACTGACGCTGCTTTCATCCTGCTTGGTTCACTTTTCTTAATCGGATGTACAGTTACCGGCATTATCATACCCGCCTACCTCCTTCTTTTGGAGTGTATTTACAGCACCCACCATCATGAGGCCGATTTCTTCCTTTGTTATATTCCTTGCATCAACGATACCGGTTATCTCACCTGCACAGACGACCATGATCCTGTCACAAAGCTCAAGTAAAACATCCAGATCCTCGCCGATATATAAAACAGCCACACCTTTCTGTTTTTCCTCATTAAGAAGGTCATATATCGTATAGCAGGAGTTTACATCCAGTCCTCTTACAGGATATGCCGTTATGAGAACCTGCGGCTTGGAGTCCAGCTCTCTGCCCAATAATACCTTCTGGATATTGCCGCCGGAGAGCATACGCACCGGATGCTTGATTCCAGGAGTCTGGATGCTCAGCCGTTCGATGATCTCGACGGATTTCTGTTCTGCGGGTTTCCTGTTTATGAATATTCCTTTTTGTCTTTGATACAGCTTAAGTACCATATTATTGACTATATCCATTGAGGCGACCAGACCCATGCCTAATCTATCCTCCGGAATAAAGCTCAGACTGATACCCTTTGCTATAATATCTGCAGGAGATTTGCCCACCAGATTCTCTTCTTCAAAAATTATCTCTCCCTGTTTTACCGGATACAGCCCTGCTATAGCTTCACACAGTTCTTTCTGGCCGCTGCCGGCAATTCCTGCAACGCCCAGTATTTCTCCTGAATAGATGTTGAAATTCATATCTTTAAGCACTTTAACACCTTCAGAATTTAAAGCACTCAAATTTCTAACTTCCATTGCCACTTTGCTTTTCTCTGTCTCTATTCTCTTGATGGACAAATCCACGGGGCATCCCATCATAAGCTCCGTCAAATGCTTGGGATTGGTGGTTTCCTTTTCAACTGTCCTTACTGTCTCGCCCTTCCGCAGGACAGTGATACGGTCCGCAACCTCCATAACTTCATTCATCTTGTGTGTAATAAAAACGACAGCGCAGCCTTCTTCCTTCATACGGTTCATGATTTTAAAAAGCTTCTCTGTCTCCTGAGGTGTCAGTACCGCGGTAGGTTCATCCAGTATCAGTATCTCCGCGCCTCTATACAAAACCTTTAGTATTTCTAAAGTCTGTTTTTCGCCTACCGACATGTTATAGACCTTTTTATCCGGATCGATATCCAGTCCGAACCGGACAGACATCTCCCTGATCTTTTCTGAAAGCTCCTTTTGATTCAGGAAGAAGCTGTTCTTCTGGCCAAGAATAATATTCTCTTTGGCAGTCAGTACCTCTATCAGCTTGAAGTGCTGGTATATCATGCCAATTCCGGCTTCTATCGCGTCCTTTGGTGATGCAAACCGTACTTCCTTGCCTTTTACAAAAATAGAACCGCTGTCGGGGGTATAAACCCCAGACAGCATGTTCATCAATGTACTTTTTCCCGCACCGTTTTCACCCAGCAGGGCATGTATTTCACCCATACGGACGGCCAGGTTGATATTCTTGTTTGCAACTACCTTTCCGAAGGACTTATTAATATTCTTCATTGAAATATAGTTGTTTTCCATAGCTTTTTTCCTATCCCGATTTATTTTATCTTGCCTTCAACACCCTGTACGAACCAATCAACACTCATCATTTCATCAAAAGTCATTGCACTGCCTTCAGGTATCTTCACAGCACCTGTCTGATCCTTTATCGGGCCTGCGAATACATTAAGCGAACCATCGATTATAGCAGCCTTAGCTTTGTCAACAGCAGCCTGTGCGCCTTCCGGTGCATTTGCAGTAAGCGGTGCGAGGTCAACAAGACCGTCTTTCATATCGCCGTAGTAGTTTTCCTGCTTCCAGTTGCCATCCAGAATCCTCTGTACTTCTGCTGCATAGAATTTACCCCAATGCCATACCGGTGCTGTCAGGTATGCTTTTGGTGCTGATTCCCTTGTGTCCAGATCGTAGCCGATAGCCCAGACGCCTTTTTCTTCAGCAGCCTGCTGTGTTGCGGTTGTGTCCTGATGCTGTGCCAGTACGTCGCAGCCTGCATCCAATAAAGCTTTTGCCGCTTCTTTTTCCTTGGCGGGATCATACCAGGTATGTGTCCAGTTAACCTTTACAGTTACTTTCGGGTTAACTGACTGTGCACCCAGTGTAAAGGCATTGATGCCTCTTACAACCTCAGGAATTTCAAATGCTGCAACATAACCAAGCTGGTTGTTCTGAGTCTTCATTCCTGCAACTATACCGGCAAGGTATCTGGCCTGTTCCATAGCGCCGAAATAATTGTTGAAGTTCGGACCGCTCTTGTAGCCGGAGCAGTGATAGAATTTTACGTCCGGGTGAGCTTTTGCAGCTTTTTCTACAAAGTCCATATGACCGAAGGAGTTTGCAAATATAACGGTACAGCCCTGGTCAACAAGGTCATTTATTACTTTTTCACATTCGCTGGATTCAGGAACACCTTCCTTGAACATTGTCACAATCTTGTCTCCAAGCTGCTCTTCAAGATAAAGTCTGCCTTCATCATGTGCCTGAGTGTAGCCGCCGTCTTTGGCTGAGCCTATGTAGACAAAACCCACCTTAAGCGGCTCGGCCTTTGGCGCCTCCGTAGGTGCCGCAGCTTCCGGCGTTGCTGCAGGTGCTGCAGGTTCCGGCTTTGGTGCGCAGCCTGTAAGCATGATTGAAAACAACAGGGCAAACGCTAAGAGTAAACTAATGGTCTTCTTCATACTGATAATCCCTCCCCAAATTTTGTTATTGCAGTTAATTGCAAAAGCCCGAAATAATAACAGGTTTTGCGGGCTTATCTTGAAGGAACTCCCTCTTTTTCACAGGATATCATACATACCGGCGTACAAGCACATATGAAAATGAGGATACTTCCTGTCAAACTAACTCTGCAGGGCTTGTTAATAATTCTACAATTAACATTAGATTGACCAATCAATCTAATGTTAATTACAGTCCTCCCGACAAGTGAACAAGGTAATAAGAAAACTCCCAGAATTTGTTCTCATCCGGGAGTTTATATGTAGGCTTAAATCTTTGTGTCGTATAATGGCTGTGATATGAAGCATTCCTTCCGTGTCCGCAAGTGTTCCTCAATATCCTTAGCCGGTGATTCAACACAAAAATGTCAGAAAATCTAATATAAACAACCCATAGTCCGGTAATTCAAGGTCACCTGGTAGAAACGCTCAGACCATATTTCCAAGCATATACAAGCCGTCAGTTTCTTTCAGAAACTGTTAATTAGATCATTTTTGTTACTGTTTCATTGCAGAAATTATTCTCTAATATTACAATATTATGTTCATATCTATAAAATATTTTATAATAAAAGTACGAGGAATGCAAGCAGCTAATTGTGAAAGATAAGCCTCTCAAGCGCGACGTTCAGTCAGTTTCGCCTTATTTAATCCTATTTACTGCCTAAACGTCGCACTGCCTGACACTATTCTATTGATCATTAAGTACTTTCTTCACTGCATTGAAAATCTTATTATAACCTGTGCAGCGGCACAAATGTCCGGAAATCTCACGCTTTATCTCTTCATCGGAATATTTCCTGCCGCTTTCTGTAAGCGCTGTTGTCGTAAGTACAAGGCCTGGGGTACAGAACCCGCACTGTACGGCTCCCTCATTTATAAAGGCTTGCTGAACCTTGGACAATTCACCGTCTTTTGAAACCCCTTCAATGGTGGTTATCCTTTTTCCGTCAGCCCATACCGCCAGAAAGATGCATGAATTGATGGCAGTTCCGTTGATCAGTACAGTACATGCTCCGCATTCACCCACGGAACAGCCCTGTTTGACTCCGGTAAAATGGAGCCTGTTTCTCAGCACCTCAAGCAGCGATTCCCTTATATCAACCTCAAGGGAATATACCTTGTCATTTACAATCATGCTGATCTTTTTCATCTCACTCAATGTCAACACCTCCGCCTCTCTTCACAGCTTCCTTAAGAGCCCTGAAGGTCAGTATTTCGATCAGGTGCTCCCTGTAAGCCTTTGAAGCCCTCCATGAATCCCTGGCCTTTGAGGCTCTTACGGCATACCTGCCTATTTCCTTCAAGTTTTCCCGGGTATTATCACACCCTTCTGCATAGGCTTCGGCTTCACTGCACCTTATCGGCGTTGGAGCTGCAACTCCCAGGGCTATCCTGACATCTGAAAGCTTGCCTCCGCTTACCTTACAGACCGCTGAAACCCCAAGCATGGCAATATCCATTGCCTTTCTGGTACTGTATTTGATATAACAGCCGCCGGTGTTTTTATAACCGGCTTCTGAAATCAATATCTCAGTCAAAATTTCCCCGGGCAGCAGCTTAACTTTCCCGGGACCTGCATAAAAGTCGCCTATCTGCACGGTTCTGGTTCCTACAGGACTGATAAGCTTCAAAGCTGCATCATATGCGAACATTGTAGTTGCACTGTCAGCCGATACGGCGCCGTTACATATGTTGCCTCCTATGGTGGCCATGTTTCTGATCTGGGGACCGCCGACGGACACTGCCGCTTCAGACAGAACAGGAAGATGCTCGTTTATGATATCGCTCCTGAAAATCTGTGCAAAGGTAGCCATCGCTCCTATGGAAATGGTACCATCCTCCAGTATACTTATTTCATCCATTCCGGCGATGCTTCTCAGACTCAACAGCTCAGCATCTTCAAAGGAACCGTTATGCATACGGATCAATACATCCGTGCCCCCAGCAATTATTTTCAAATTCGGATTGTCAGCAAGCATTTTCAAAGCGGCCTCAAGAGTTTCAGGCTTTTCAATTCTTAAAATATCAAACATTCCCTTGCCTCCTTTCTAAAGCAATCCGCTTTGCTTCAATTTCTCAAATACTGATTGAGGGGTTAAAGGCACCTTGTTGATTGCCAGGCCGGTTGCATTCAAAACAGCATTCCTCACAGCCGGCGCAGGTGAAATTGTTGTATTCTCGCCCAGAGATTTTTGTCCCACGGAGCCTGCCGGCTCATGGAGCTCGACAAAATCGGCCCCTATAACCGGTGTATCCATGATGGTCTGCAGCTTGTAGTCCAAAAAGTTGTTATTAAGAGGCGCACCTGTATTTGAATCAAACAGCAGCTGCTCGGTCAATGCCATCCCCAGGCTCATACTGACACCTCCGTGCACCTGCCCTTCTGCAAGCAGCGGATTGACTATTACCCCGGAGTCATGCACATTATATATTTCTGTTACCTCTACCTTGCCCGTCTCCATGTCCACCTCAACCTCAACGAAGGTTACTCCGTATGCCATTGCATTTATCCTGCAATTTTCCGTAACATCGCTGGTTATGGGCGCAGCATTTACCCTGTCGTAATAGGATCCCATCGCTATATCCTCCAGGGAGCAGATTTCCCTGCCCAAGCTTTTCTCTATAATCTTTGCATTCCTTATATCCAGTTCATCGATACTCAGACCGACTATTCCGGCCGCAATAAAGAGCACCTTCTGCCTGACTTCCTCTGCCGCCTTTCTTACAGCAGCACCGGAGACAAAGGTCTGCCTGGAGGCATATGCCCCTAAATCAAAGGGGGATATGTCGGTATCCTGCTGCGACATGATATGCACCATATCATAGGGCAAGCCCAATACCTCCGCAGCGATCTGCGACAGAACGGTATCGCTTCCCTGTCCTATTTCTGTGGCGCCTACCTGAAGCTGTATTGAACCGTCCTGGTTCATTACAATCCTGGCTCCGCCTATCTCAAAGCCGTGAGGATAGGTTCCTGTGGCATAGCTGAAACAAGCCATCCCAAGGCCTCTTCTTTTGATACCCTTTTGCTCCCTGTACTTTTCCAATTTCTCATCCCATTTGATAAGCTGCTTTCCTTTTTCTATGCATTCAGGGAGCCCGAAGGTACGTACTACAATCCCGGAATGGGGGTCCACCTTTCCGACACTGATAAAATTCTGCTTTCTGAACTCTATAGGATCTATTTTCATTTCCCTGGCTATGTCTTCTATATGACTTTCCAGAGCAAAGAATATCTGCGGACAGCCGTACCCTCTCATGGCTCCGGCAGCAGGAAGATTTGTATAAACAGTTTTAGGCTCATATTTCATTGAATTGAAATCATATAGAAGTCTTGACTTACCACCTGCACTCATCACTATAGTATGCCCATGAGAAGCATAAGCTCCGTTATTGCTGACAGGTCTCATATTGAGGCTCAGGAGCTTTCCCTCTTTTGAAACTGCAGTCTTCATATAGAATTTCATTGCATGGCGTGTCCTTGTATCTATAAAACACTCTTCCCTTGTCAAAGCATAGCGTACGGGCTTTCCATTGACCGCCAGAGACATGGCTGCTGTAAGAGGTTCTAATATGACATCCTGTTTGTTCCCGAAGCCTCCGCCTATATACGGCTTTATGACTCTGACCTTCCCCCATGAGATACCAAGAGCCTGACCCACTATTCTTCTTACTATGTGCGGAATCTGTGTTGAGGTTACAATTACAATACGGTCACCCGCATCAACATATGCATATGCACTCTGGATTTCCAGATGACAGTGCTGAACAATACTGGTTTCATAGATTCCTTCAAAAACATGATCAGCTTTCTTAAAGTCCTCTTCAATATCTCCGATCTCCTCGCCGACAGAGCCCAGAATATTGTCCGGCTTTTCTTCGTGTATTACCGGAGCTCCCGGCTGCATTGCCTTCTCCGGATCCAATACAAAAGGAAGAACCTCATATTCTACCTCAATCAGCTTCAGGGCTTTTTCTGCGGTAAGTGCATCGCAAGCTACCACAGCTGCAACAGCTTCACCTACATAACGTGCCTTATCCGTAAGGATCGTCCGGTCTGCCACATCCCTGTGGTGCGGATCCAGGGACCATGGATGACCTGCAGTCGCATACCTGACTCCGGGCAGATCCTTGTGGGTGATTACAGCTTCAACCCCAGGCATGGCCTTTGCTTTACTCACATCAATACTTTTGATGACCGCATGGGCATAGGGGCTTCTCAAAACCTTTCCAACAAGCATATCCCGTTCGAAGAAGTCATCGGCATACTTTGCTTTTCCTGTCACCTTGGCAACTGCATCTTTTCTGGTCTCTCTTTTACCCACTACATCAAATGCCATCTTCTCACCTTCACTCAAACAAATTTAACTTCCTTTAAAACTTCTTCCAGACAGCGGTGGCCAGTTCACGGCTTCTCGCCATCATTCTTTCCTCATCGATATTGACCAGTTTTCTGTCTTCCATTACAACCTTGCCGTTTACTATAGTCGTATCAACGAACCGTCCATTGATACCAAACAGCAGGTGGCCGTTTATATTGCCTTCGTTTATTGGTGTGGGAGGATTGTAATCAACTACGATCACATCAGCTAATGCGCCCTCCTTCAGAATTCCTACCTGTCCTTCAATAAACCTCTCAGCTATCTTCCTGTTGTTTTCAAACAGCATTTCAGGTATCTCACCCCAGGCAACCTTTGAATCTCCTTTAACATGCTTATGAATGATATTCCCAACCTTGTAGGATTCCATCATGTCTGCCGTATACCCGTCAGTGCCCAATCCAAGAAGAATGCCCTTGCTGAACATTTCAAGCACCGGTGAAGCGCCTACAGCATTTCCCATATTAGATTCCGGATTATGGACTACCATTGTATCCTTTTCCTTCAACATATCCATTTCCTTCTCAGAAATATGAATACAGTGTACTGCTATGGTCTTGTCAGAGAGCACCCCTGTATCGTGCCATCTTTCTATAACACCCTTACCGTACTTTGCTCTGGAGTCCTCAAGGTCTTCAATGCCTTCTGCACAGTGTACATGAAAACCTGCATTCACGCTATTGGCAGCAGCCAGGCACTTATCCAGGGTCTTTTCAGAAACGGTCATGGAAGCATGAAGTCCGAACATACCCTTAAGCATATCATCCTTCTTGTTGTTGCAGTACTTTATGAAGTCTGAGTTTTCAGCAATACCCTCATCCGCGATCTTCTCGCCGTCACGGTCTGAAGTCTCATAGCACAGGTTGCTGCGGATCCCTATATGCTCCGCTGCCTCTGCTATTTTAAACAAGCTGCCTGTTATTGCATAAGGACTTGCATGATGATCAAAAACAGTCGTCACGCCATTTTTCACCTGGTCTATCATTGGGCCGACCGCACTGTAGTATACATCCTCAAGGGTCAATACCTTGTCAAGCCTCCACCACAAGCCCTTCAATATATCGGAGAACTTCATCGCCGGTGGGCTGTCATTGGACATACCCCTGGCAAAAGTACTGTAATAATGCATATGGGTATTGATAAACCCAGGCATTATAAGCTTTCCTTTGGCATCTATAAACCTTGCCCCGCCGTATTTCTCCCTGAGGCTGCCGGTCTGTCCCACTTCTATAATTTTATTGCCTTCTATAGCAGCACATCCATTTTCAATTATCGGCACAGCTCTATCACGGGTAATGACCCTGCCGTTTCCAACCAGTAACATTCTTATCCCTCCTGATTTATAATCTGTTTCTCTGTCGGTTCACAATTTTAACAGCCGCACTATGAGCATCCCTCGCCGCTTTATCAGAATCGATCGTTGTAAGCTTTCCGTTTTCGACTACAACCCTGCCGTTAACAATAGTCTTGGCAACCAGGCTTGAATTCCCCAGGCAAACCAATGAAACCAGAGGATCGTGACATCCTGAATATTCGATGCCGTTCAGGTCGAACAGGACTATATCAGCAGCTTTACCAACATCCAGCCTTCCGGTATCAGCTCTTCCCAATACATCTGCACCGCCTCTGGTCGCTACTTTAAGGACTTCATAGGCTGTCAATCCCTCCGTCCCATATTTCAGGTGGTTAAGGAGGTACGCCCTTCGTACTTCCTCCCACATGTTTGAACCGTCATTGCTTGCACTTCCGTCCACGGCTATTGAAAGCTTGCCGCCTGCCCTCACGATTTCCGTTGTCCGGCAGATTCCGCTATTGAGCTTCATATTGGAGGAAGGACAGTGGGCAATTCCTGAGCCCTGCAGTCTGTCGATTTCTCCGTCACTCAGGAAAATGCCGTGGGCAAACCACACATCATTTCCGATCCACTCCAGGTCCTCCATCAACTCGAAAGGCCTCCTGCCGTAACGCTCCAGGCAGAACTTTTCTTCATCAAGGGTTTCAGCCAGATGTGTATGAAGCATGACACCTTTCTTACGCGCCAGATCCTTTGCCTGCAGCATAAGCTCTTTACTTACGGAAAAAGGTGAGCATGGCGCCAGAGCGATCCTCTGCATTGCAAAGGGACTATTGTCATGATACTGATTGATCAGTCTCTCACTATCCAGAAGTATTGTTTCTTCGGTCTGGACAACCTCCATGGGAGGCAGTCCTCCCGAATCCCTGCCAAGAGACATGGAGCCTCTTGTCGCGTGGAACCTGATACCGATCTCCCTGGCTGCTCTTATTTGATCATCTATAAGTGTAGGAGGCTGATCCTTCGGAAATACGTAATGATGGTCTGAGGTCAGGGTACAGCCGGTGCGGAGCAGCTCCGAAAAGCCTACCAGCGCACCATAATAAACAGCTTCCGGCGTGATATTCTTCCAGAATTCATATAAACCTATGAGCCATGGAAACAGGGGCTGCTCCTGCACTTCCCTGATCCCTCTGAACAGGGTCTGATAGAGATGGTGATGAGTATTGACAAAGCCCGGCAGCGCCGTTAAGCCGCTGCAGTCAATTATTTCAACATCTCCTGAAGCACTGAGCTTGCTGCCTATTTCCCTGATGGCGGCACCTTCAATAAGTATGTCGCAGTGTTCATATGACTCTTCCCGGTCATTGAAAGTAATCACAAGATCTATATTTTTTAAAAGCTTCTGACTCATAAATCCAAGCCTCCAAATAGCATTTTTCTGATTGAATTATAGCATATATGCGTGTTTGTTAATACAGGTCGCAATAATTAAAGCCATCTCTTCTGAAACAATATTTTCCTGTCCTATTGTGTAGCCGACTGTATCTCCTTCTTCTGTCCTGACCATACAAATGCCCTTTGCCACATCTGTTACCAGGAAGCCTTTGTTCGTGCTGTCCTTGAAGTCTTCTTCACTCCAGAAAACAGTGACCTTATCCTTATATGGATTTCCTTCATGAGGACAGAAAATACCGCAGTTACCGCACTCATTGCACATGCCGTCCAGATGGACGATCTGATGTTTGGATTTAAATCCGCCATCCACATATATTACTGCGTTTGCTCTGTTAGGACATACATCAACGCATAATTCGCAAATGTTTTCGCAGGAAAGGCATCTTTCCGCTTCTTTTTCACCACATACCGGATTCTGCAGAATACCTTTTCTTTCATAAAGCACCTTTTCGTCCACAGCAACAGCTTTTTTCTCAAAATCAGCACTTAAGGCTTCCTTTGCCAGAATATCCCTGGCAACTGCCTTTCCATCCGCGATGGCTTTAACTATAGTCGACGGTCCTGTTTTTACATCTCCGGCAACATACACCCCGGGCATATTTGTCTCGCATGCAGGTCCAACCTTGGGGAAGCCTTTGGAATCCAGCCCTATTCCGTTTTTAACAAGCAAGCTGCCGTCAATCCGTTCTCCGACTGCAACTATGACATTGTCAGCATCCAATGCTACTGTATTGTCTGTAGGAACAGGACTTCTCCTGCCGGATGCATCCCTCTCTCCCAAAACCATTTCCTGGCACACAAGCTTGCCGCCCGTATATGTTGAGGGTGCAAGCAGCTCCTTAAATAATATGCCTTCAGCCAAAGCCTGTTTTATTTCTTCATGGTCTGCAGGCATGAATTGTTTCGTCCTTCTATATACAATAGAGACCGATTCTACTCCGGGCACTCTCTTTGCAGCTCTGGCCGCATCCATGGCAACATTTCCTCCGCCTATGACGCAGACATGCTTTCCTAAAGCTACATTTCCTTTTTGGGCTTTGTAGTTTTCCAGGAAGGCGATTGCATTTACAGCCTTTTCCCCGCCTTCTTTGAGAGATATCTGACCCGGCTTCCAGGCGCCTATTGCAACTACAACGTAATCGTATTCCTTCTTCAGCTCATCAACACTGAAGTTTTCATCCATACCCAGCTTGAATTCTACGCCCTGGCTCTTAACAAGCTCCAGGTCTTTCTTTACCATATCCGAGGCTATTCTGAATTCAGGAATTATATACTCGACAATACCGTAAGGCCTTTCTTTCTTATCCATTACAGTAACCTGAACGCCATTCCTTCTTAAGAATAGTGCCGTTGCCAGTCCTGCAGCACCTGCGCCGACCACTGCAACCTTTTTACTGCTTCTTATTGCTGCCGGTTTGACCGCTGCGACATATTTATCCTGCGCATTGAGGACCGCTATTTTCTTCATATCCCTGATAAGTATGGATTCATCATAATCCAAACGGGTACATTTATACTGGCACTGGTGATTACAGATCGAGCCTGTAATAGCCGGTGATGCATTATCATTTGCAATTATGTCGAACGCCTCGTCATATTTTTGTTCACCTACCAATGCAACATACTGCGGAATCTGCTGATTGATCGGACACCCTATTGTACAGGGGGCTATAGCACAATCAAAAGTCGGCAGTTTGGAGGAAAGCTTTCTGCTGACCACCGGGCGCAGCTCTTTAAGGTGATGCTTGTCATTCAATGCGCGCTTTGCAAGGCTATCTATTTTAGCAATATCTATTCCTGCAAAAGCGCCCTTCTGCTGCTCCTCCACCTTTTTAGCCATCTGTACTATTCTTTCATAGCCTCCGGGCTTCAAAAGGGTCGTAGCAAATGTAACAGGCTGAATTCCAACAGCCAGAACCCTGTCAATATTAAAGAAGTCAATACCGCCGGAATATGATATCTGCAGATCACCGTCAAACTCCTTGGCCAGTTTGCCGGCAAGAGAAATAGAAAGGGCATACAGGGATCTGCCTGACATGTACATTTCTTCCCCCGGCAGCTCCTGATTCTGGATCCTGACCGGCAAGGTATTTGTCAGTTTGACGCCTATTTCCAGCTTGAGTTCCTTACCGACCGCTTTCAGACGTTTCAGCATTGCAACAGCATCCGGGAACTGAAGATCATGTATGAAATGGTGCCCGTTAAGAGTAATGTAATCATAACCCATTGCATCAAGGGTCTCTCTGACGAACTTTTCACCCAGAAGTGTAGGATTCATTTTTACAAAGGTGTGCAAATGCTTCTCTTGCAGGAAATAGTTGGATATACGCTCAATCTCCTGGGGAGGACAGCCATGGAGTGTAGAAAGTGTGATAGACGGACAAACCACAGGAGAGATCCCGTCAAGGTCTTCCCTGGTAAAGTGTGAAAACAGCTGCATATTGGAAATCAAAGCCTCTCTGCATTCCTTCCATATATCGGTGTTGGATGCATTGCGCATTCCTTCTATATAAGCATCAATCTTGGGTGATTTTATGCCCTCCAGGTCGTAACCAACGCTCATGTTGAACATAAAGTCCCTTTTTTCGCTTAAGCCAAGCTCTTTCATCAGAACATGGAGCAAAAACCAGGCTTTGATGTACTCATTATATGCGTCGGGTACCCGGAGCTCAGTTGACCACTCTACATTGTAGCCTTCATCCTGGGCAAGGATACACGGCTTCGATACAGGCAGGTCTTCTCCGTCAAGCTTCTGTACTGTTTTCAGCTCTATAAAACGGCAGCCTGCCAAATAAGCCGCTACAATGTTCTGAGTCAACTGCGAGTTCGGACCTGCTGCCGGACCGACCGGAGAAGCCAGTTTTTCCCCAAACAGCTCAGTATACTTTCCGCTGTTGTTTTTATAAAACTTACTTCTGTGGATGCCGAATATTGAATACTTTTCTTTCAGTTCCTTTGTTACCCACAAAATCATTTTTTCAAAAGGTATTGGTCTCATTTTATCACTCATTATCTTACCCCCCTTAATTGGTGTTTGAAGGTGATCATATAATCTTCCGGAACGCATGCAATGCGTTCCGGATGACATTTATATTATTATTCAGCTAGGTTTTCTGTTGTCTTAGGCATTTTGTCCGCATATTTTTCTACGAAGAGTGATGGTATTGCCGCGTACATTGCAGCTGCTTTTACCAGCTCATCCTTCCATGTCTTTTCGTTAGGTGCGTGGGCCTGGTCTTCATGGCCCGGACCGAAGCCTATGCATGGTATGCCATATTTACCCATGATCGAGACACCGTTTGTTGAGAAAGTCCATTTGTCCAGTACCGGCTCATCATCAAAAAGTCCTTTATAGGCTTCCAGCAATGTACCGCATACAGGGTGATTCTCTTCGATAAACCATGTCGGAAAATATGCCTCCGTTGGATACACCAGATCGGTATATGAAGGTCTGCTGTATGGATACATAGTAACCTCGGCCTTTGCCGCTTTTACTGACGGCAGTTCTCTGATCTGGTTCATTGCATATTCGCCGCTTTCTCCGGCAGTCAGCCTTCTGTCTATAGATATCCAGCAGCTGTCTGCCACTGCGCATCTTGACGGAGAGGTATGGAATATTTCGGATACGGTCAGGGTACCCTTCCCAAGGAACGGATGACTGATGAGTCTTTCATTGAGCTCCTTCAATTCCATGAGGATGGGCGCCATTTTGTATATTGCATTGTCGCCCCTCTCAGGTGCTGAGCCGTGGCAGCTTACACCCTGGGTGGTCACCTTTATTTCCATTCTGCCTCTGTGTCCCCTGTATATGCGGCAGGAGGTAGGCTCTGTAATAACAACGAATTCCGGCCTGATATTCAGTTCCTTTATAATGTACTGCCAGCACAAGCCGTCGCAATCCTCTTCCTGGACGGTTCCTGCCACCAGTAATGTGAAGTCATCCTCCAGCTTCAGGTCTTTGATTATTTTCCCTGCATATACCATGGAGGCCATTCCGCCTTCCTGGTCGCTTGCGCCTCTGCCGAGGATTATTTCATCATCCTCATAGCCCTTGTATGGGTCGTACTGCCAGTTCTTTATATTTCCCACACCTACTGTATCAATATGTGCATCCATGGCGATCAGGTGTTTGCCGTGTCCTATATATCCGAACACATTACCCATGGGATCTATTTCAACTTTGTCAAACCCGACCTCTTCCATTTCCTTCTTTATTCTTTGAATTACCTCTTTTTCACCGCAGCTTTCACTCGGGATTGCGATCATATCTCTCAGGAATTTTGACATCTGAGGTTTATATTTATTAGCCAGTTCCAATATTTGTTTAAAATCGTACGCCATTTAAGACCCTCCAAATTAATATAATTATTTAACGTTCAGTATTTTTTCTAATTAAAGCTCTTTTGCCAGGCCTGTTCTTTCATTGAACTGCTCTATCATGCTGTCAAGCTCAGGGGCCATTTTATGCAGTCTTCCCCAATAGTTGTCATAATCGTACCACTGCTCATTCAGCTCATCCAGATCGTACATCTGCTGCTCTATCCAGGTGTAGTACTTGAGATTGTGGATACGTTTCCTGCTCTGGTAGGTCAGCTCTTCCATTGTGTCTGTTCTGAGTCCCAGAACATACCTGTTATGATCTATAGCAGCATCAAGCTTCTGATACTTGCCTCCTCTTTCCTCTTCCATCTCCTTAAGTCTTGACTGATACATCTCGGCGGAATCCGTGAGTATTGTCATAACAATGTCGTTCTCGGTAAGCTCGTAGTATTTTGCGAACTTTATACAGGATATTATATTTGCGGCACCGGAAATTCCTACCCATGAAAGCTTCTCTATCAGTTCTTCCGATACTCCCTGCTCCCTTAGGTATTCCTGTCCTGCAGGTTCGTTCAGAAGGCGGAACATACCAAGGCTGTCATTGTCATCTATTGCAATGATCATGTCTGTATTTCTGACATTATGTATCCACGGCACATGCTTGTCGCCTATACCCTCAATCCTGTGATCTCCAAAGCCGTTATTGAGCAATGTGGGACACTGTACAGCTTCGCCTACAGCAAGCTTGGCATTCGGATACTGATCCTTTATATAATCTCCGCTGCCCAGAGTTCCTGCCGAACCTGAGGTCAGACATACGCCTGCAACTTTGACCTTTGGTCCTGCTTCTGCCTTGATGATATCCTCCATTGCATGGCCTGTGACTTCATAATGCCATAAATGGTTGCCAAGCTCACCGAACTGGTTGAATATAAGGACATTGTCCCTGGTCCTTCTAAGCTCCCAGGTTTTGTCATATATTTCCTTTACGTTGCTTTCGCAGCCGGGTGTTGCTATAACTTCCCCAGCTACTGTCTTCAACCATTCAAAACGCTCCCTGCTCATGTTCTCCGGCAGTATTGCTATTGAGCTGCAGCCGAGGAGTGTGGAGTTATATGCACCGCCGCGGCAGTAGTTGCCTGTTGAAGGCCAAACTGCCTGATGGTAGGACGGGTCAAACTGACCGGTAACCAAACGCGGAACCAGGCATGCGAAGCTTGCACCTACCTTGTGTGCTCCTGTAGGAAAGAACTTTCCTGCCATAGCGAATATTCTGGCTTTAACTCCGGAAATCTCCGGTGGAATTTCAATGTAGTTAGGTAAGTTATTATATAATCCGCCTTTTTTTACAGGCTCATTCTTCCATGAGATCCTGAAAAGGTTGATAGGATCTACGTCCCATAAACCTGTGTTTTTCAATTTTTCCTTGACCTTTGCCGGTATTTTGTCCGGATCCTTCATCTGGGCCAGGGTCGGAATAACTATATTCCTTTCCTTGACATTCTGCACGGCCTTTTTTAGGCCTTCTTCATTGATAGTAAAATCAATAAGCTTTCTCATTCTTCACCCTCCATTGATTATTAATTTTATCTATTGATAATTTTTTTAACATCCTCCAGATCAGGTTCTATGACATTTGCCTTTCCTGCTGCTTTCACAGCGCTCTTTATATCCTTCAGTCCGCTTCCGCTGACTATGCTTACAACCTTTTCATCACCTTTTAAGAGTCCAAGCTCATTCATTTTCATGATCCCTGCAAAGCTGGTGACTCCTGCCGGTTCACCGAAAACACCTGTCTTCTGTGCCAAAATTTTCATCGCCGACAGTATTTCTTCATCGGATACATCAACCATATATCCTCCTGATTCATGTATTGCATTCAAAGCTTTGATACCGTTGCGCGGTATTCCCACGGATATGCTGTCTGCTATGGTCTCCGGCACTCTATACTCGAATTCATAGGTATTCTTTTTAAAGGCTCTTGTCACAGGATTGGAATTTGCTGCCTGAACACCAACGATCTTCGGGAACCTGTCAATCAAGCCCAGGGTATAGCATTCCTTGAAGCCCTTCCAGACCCCGCCTATGGAACAACCGTCTCCAACAGCTACTACTGCTATATCAGGAACTTTCCAACCAAGCTGTTCACAAATCTCATAAGCAACTGTCTTCTTGCCCTCCACCAGATATGGATTTATGGCACAGCTTCTGTTATACCAGCCGAATTCATCAGTAGCCTTGAAGCAGAGCTCCACCGCTTCGTCATATGTACCTTTTACCAGAAATACATTTGAGCCGTATATGAGAAGCTGTGTTACCTTTGCCTCCGGAGCTGTTTCCGGCACAAATATATAGGTTTTTATACCTGCACTGGCAGCAAAGCCAGACAGTGAGGAAGCTGCATTTCCTGTTGACGCCGCACACATTACATACCTGTCAAGCTCAACAGCCTTTGCGACCCCTACTGCGCTTGCCCTGTCCTTCAATGATGCAGTCGGATTCCTTGAATCATCCTTCAGGTAAAAGCTTTCCAGTCCTGTTTCCTTTGAGAGCTTTTTTACATCATAAAGCGGCGTCCAGCCCACCTGCAGCGGCTGTATCCCCTTTGTATCCTCCAGAGGTATTGCAGGAAGATAACGCCATAAGGAGTAATCCGTATTATTTTTCAGATAGTCCCTCGTCAATTCCTTTTTGATCCGGTCATAATCCAGGACAACATCCAGAATCCCGTCAATGCCGCATTCCGGGCAAGTATAAAGCACCTCAGCCGGATTGTACTCTCTTCCGCACTTAACACATTTCAACTTTAATACCTTGCTCATCCCTTCACCTTCCTTCAAAAATTATATATAATATCATTTCTTGCTATAGGGTGTGCCCTTCAAAGGCAGCTCAAGCCTTCTTATACCGTCAAACCTTTCATAAGCCGAAGCCACTGCTGCAGCCACCGGAATCAGAGATATCTCACCGATCCCTTTTGCTCCGTATGCCAGCTCCGACTGGTTCTTTTCTATTATTCTTACATCGATTTCCGGTATCTCAGTAGCTCTTAACAGTCCAAGAGTCCCGAACCTTGATTTTACAAGTCCCTTTTCATAAACCAGTTCCTCTCTCAATGCCGAGCCCAAACCCATTATCACTCCGCCCTCCACCTGTCCTTCCAGGCTAAGGGGGTTTATTGCCCTGCCGATATCATGAGCGGCAATTATCTTTGCAACCTTGCCCTCGTCATCCAGTACCGCCACATGTGTAGCATAGCTGTATGCAACATGGCTTACAGGATTCTCCTTTGTGGAACTGACAGGATCGGTAATTGCGCTGAATTCTCCTTCAAAATCCTGTCCCTCCAGTTCTTCCAGAGCTTTTGTCTCCAATGCCGCTTTTAATTTGAGTGCAGCCTGGCGGCAAGCTTCGCCGGTAAACAGAGTCTGTCTTGATGCCGTTGTCGCCCCTGAGTCAGGACACAATGAAGAGTCCGGCGGGTTAAAGCTGATTCGAGCACCGTCAATTCCAGTCGTTTCAGATACTATCTGTATCATTACCGTAGCCAGACCCTGTCCTATGCAGGATGCAGCCGAGTATACGACCACCCTGCCATCTTTTACCCTGATGCGGCAGCGGCCTATATCCGGCAAGCCGACTCCTATACCGGTGTTTTTCATTGCACAGGCAATTCCGGAGTATTTATTGCTGAAATAGTCCTCCTTAACTGCAAGCAGGGTCTCCTTAACAGCAACATCGTCGCCGCAGATCTGCCCATTTGCCAGGACCATTCCGGGCTCAACAGCGTTTCTGTACCGGATCTCCCATCTGTCTATTCCCACCAGGTCAGCCAGTTGATCCAGGTTGGCTTCCGAGCCGAAATTCGGCTGTGGCACCCCAAAGCCCCTGAAGGCCCCTGAGGGGGGATTGTTTGTATATACACAGTATCCATCCAGTTCCACATTGGGAATGCTATATGGGCCGCAGGCGTGGGTACATGCCCGCTCCAGCACTGCAGTCCCCAGGGATGCATAAGCGCCTGTGTCGGCAATAATTTTTGCCGTCATTGCTGTAAGCATGCCCTGTTCATCACAGCCTGTCGTAATCTCCAATTCCATGCCGTGACGTTTCGGATGGCATAGCAGGCTTTCTTCCCTTGTGAATGTATATTTGCAGGGCTTCTTCGTATAGTAAGTGCCTAAAGCCGCATAATGCTGAACACTTAAATCCTCTTTACCGCCGAAGCCTCCCCCTACATTCTGAAGGACTGTTCTCACCTTATCATGAGGCAGTCCCAGTACACGGCATATCTCATGATGGTCATGAGTGACACTCTGAGTAGCAACATACAAGGTCAGAACATCTCCATCATAAAAGGAAACTGCACTTTCAGGCTCGATAAAGGCATGCTCCAGAGGAGCCGTCCGGTAAGTGTGCTTAACCACATACCTGGACGAAGCCAGTGCTTCTTCCGGGCTTCCTCTTTTTACATAGGTCCTGGAAAGCAGGTTCCCCTTCTCATGAAGCTTCGGCGCATCAGCCTCCAAAGCTCTTCCGGGATCTGTAACAGGCTCCAGCTCCTCATACCTCACCTCTATCTGCCGTATTGCCTCGTCCGCGATTTCCTTGGTTCTGGCAGCAACTGCCGCTATAGCATCTCCGGCACAGCGTGTCAGTTCTCCTACCGGCACAAAGGTAGGCCAGTCCTTGAAAATATATCCCTGGTAGTTTTCACCCGGCACATCCTGTGCTGTCAGAACCGCTTCCACACCTTCCATTACAGCTGCTTTCCCGGTGTCGACGGACAATACCCTTGCACGGGGCTTCATTGCTCTGAGTACAGAAACATAAAGCATATCCTCCATGAAAATATCATCACAATATATCGCTTCACCTAAAGTCTTTTGCACGGCATCTACCCTGCGCCAGTTCTGTCCTATATTGGATCTGAATGTATTCAAGCTGATATGCTTCGATTCCCTTAAGGCTTCTGCTGCAAGCAAAACTGCTTTAATAATCTTTACATAGCCGGTGCACCTGCAGATATTATTCCTGATTGCCTTTTTTATATCTTCTTCCGTAGGGTTCAGATTTTCATTCAATAATGACTTGGCACTCATAACCATGCCCGGTGTGCAAAAACCACACTGAACTGCTCCTGCCTCAGCGAATGCGTCTGTATATATCTTCCTTTCCAATTCGCTGAGCCCTTCTATGGTAAGCACCTCTTTGTCCTGCAGCTTATCAACCTTCATGGTACAGGACCTTACAGCCTTACCGTCTATCAAAACAGTGCAGGTGCCGCATACACCTTCATTGCAGCCATTTTTGACCGAGGTCAGCTTTTCCACTTCTCTCAGGTATTTCAAAAGGGTCATTCCCTTTTCTGCAGATACCACTCTGCCATTTAGCCTGAAATTCACCAAATGAACCACCTACCCTATCATAATGATCAATACCTGACTTTTCATCCGAGGAAATTCAGTATCATTTTTTCTGCTGTTGTGAAATAGTCATTCAGATCGAATTTCCCTTCATCTATAAGATATTGCATGGATGCTCCCATCATAATTGAGACTATCAGATGCGGAAGCATTCCACAGTAAACGGATTTATTTTCCTCAAAACCAGGATTCTGCTTTAGCACCTCAGTTATATTCTTTATCCAGATGTCAAAAGCAGCCTTGAACTTTTCTCTTATTTCAGGGTCCGCAGTTCCCTGCACCCAGAAGTCAAACTGCACATAGTCGATTTTCTTGTGATTCAGAATATCATCTTTTTTCTCATAAAAGAGCCCTTGAAGGTTTTCGACAAATGACTTCTCCTCCAAATCCACCGAGCTCATCCTTTTTTGTGTGAACCTCTCCTGTATGTTGTCCAGCAGAGCAATCATAAGATCATTTTTTGTCGGGTAATAGTAATGCACATTTGATTGCAGCATGCCCGCTTCTTTAGCAATGAGATGCATTCTTGTACCGCTTATCTTATTTTGTGCCACTATTTCAAAGGCGGCGTCCAGGATTTTGTTTGTAGTTTCGTTAGCCATTCAAAAGCCTCATTTCATAAATTAATATCAAACTGCTGAATATGCCGAAAGGCTTGCTTAGTTTCTTTATAGGATTCCATATTCAAATAAGAAGGTGGCTTGCAGGTGGTCTTCACACACGGGTGATCAGACATGAAACAAGCCACTCAACTTAATCTAAAATATTAAATTTAATATCCTGCTGCTTTCGGATAATACAGTTCTATTTACCGGAGAACCTTGCTGCTCCTGAGTTTAACAGAGCTTCAAAAGTTTCAGGTACATTCTTAACCTTGCTCAGGAATATCATCGCTGCAATAATGTATGGCTTATAACCGGCCTGTTTATATAAAGGTGTACGATAACGGTCAAACACGGATGCAGCTACTTCGCCTTCCTTGCAGCTTACGCCTGTTATGTCGGCAGGCAGACAGTGCAGATACAGAGCTTTGCCTTCATTTGTGAGCTTCATCATATCCTCTGTGCATTCCCAGTCCTTATGTTTGGCATTCTGAGCCAGGAGTTCCTTTTCAAGTACCTTGATCTCATCAAACTTGCCTTCGCCATAAAGATTGGTTCTCTTCTCCATGGCAGCATAAGGAGCCCAGCTCTTCGGGTATACTATGTCGGCATTTTCGAAGGCTTCCTTCATTGAATTGGTCTTTATAAACTTTCCTCCGCATTTTGCGGCATTTGCTCTTGCTACATCCTCAACATCAGAGAGAAGCTCATAGCCCTCAGGATGAGCAAGGGCTACTTCCATACCCATTCTTGTCATAAGCCCTATTACTCCCTGGGGTACCGACAAAGGCTTGCCGTAGGAAGGTGAATAAGCCCAAGTCATAGCGATCTTCTTACCCTTAAGCTTTTCTACGCCGCCGAAATGATTGATCAAATGGAGCATATCAGCCATGCACTGTGTCGGATGATCTATATCACACTGAAGATTTACAAGCGTCGGCCTCTGCTCGAGAACTCCGTCCTCATGTCCTGTCTGCACGGCTTTGGAAACCTCTCTCATGTATGTGTTGCCTTTACCTATGTACATATCATCTCTGATACCGATTACATCAGCCATAAAGGAAATCATGTTTGCAGTTTCGCGTACTGTCTCACCATGAGCTATCTGAGATTTTCCTTCATCAAGATCCTGTACTGTCAAGCCTAACAGATTGCAGGCACTGCTGAAGCTGAACCTTGTTCTTGTTGAATTATCCCTGAACAGCGATACTGCAAGCCCGCTGTCGAATACTCTGGGGGATATGTTGTTCTCCCTCATTTTCCTGAGTATATCTGCTACTTGAAATACTGCATGGATCTCATCGTCAGTCTTTTCCCAGGTAAGTAAAAAGTCATTGTTGTACATGGCCTTGCTGTCCAGCTTCTCAAATTGTTTAATCAGCTTTCTAATCTCTTCCATTCGCTTCTCTCCCATTAATTATTTTATAATTTCCGTTCCCTAAACTTAGTACTTCACTAAATTTGACTGTCTAGTCAATTTAATTATAAAATCCCTTGAAAATTTTGTCAACAGACTTTTTAAATTATTATATGTCTGTAATCCCAGCCATCAGCTTGCCCAGGTATTCTCTGGTAGCAGCCTTCTGATCAACGATCCCCATAACCTTTCCTCTATACATGACCAGAATTCTGTCGGAAAGCTCCAGCAATTCGTCCAGTTCAGTGGATACCAGCAATACCGCTGTACCCTTGTCCCTTTCTTCTACTATACGCGACTGGATATACTTGGTGGCTCCGATATCCAGGCCTCTGGACGGGTGAACTGCAATAAGCAGGTCGGGATCCCTGTCAAGCTCTCTGCCGACCACAAACTTTTGCTGGTTGCCTCCGGACAGGTTTCCTGCCATTTCTTTGATGCTCGGAGTCTTTATATTGTAAGTTTTGCATATTTCTTCCGAATGCTTGTCGATCCATTTCCAGTTGAGTATTCCGTGCCTGGAAAACGGCAGCTGATCATAACACATAAGAATGAGGTTTTCTTCGATGTTCATATTCTTGATCATGCCCATCCTGTGCCTGTCCTCCGGAATATGTGCAACCTTGTGCTTTAATACTTTCTTAGGTGTATCATGAGTACATTCCACTGATTTGATAAAGTATTTGCCGCTCTTGATCTTATGCAGACCTGTTATACACTTTACCATTTCAGATTGACCGTTGCCGTCCACACCGCATATGCCCAGAATCTCACCTGCATGAAGTGAGAAGGTGACATCTGTAAGAACAGGGTGCTTATCCTGATTAATTGCACAGAGCTTCTCAACCTTGAGAATTTCCTCTCCTACCGTTGCCTCTTTCTTCCGGGTAACCAGCTCCACATTCTTTCCAACCATCAGGCTGGCAAGTTCTTCTCTGTTCTTAACATCCTTCACAGCTACTGTGGCGACCACTCTGCCCTGGCGAAGTATCGTGCAGCGGTCACAAATCTCCATGATTTCAGCCAGCTTGTGGCTGATAAAGATAACAGTGTGTCCTTCAGAGGTGAGCTTGCGCACCATATCAAACAGACCGACAACCTCCTGGGGTGTCAGAACTGCGGTGGGTTCGTCCAGTATCAGCAGTTCCGCATTCCGGTACAGAGCTTTGAGTATCTCAAGCCTCTGCTGCTGTCCGACTGAAAGGTTTTCCACCCTTGTCCAGGGATCGATTTCCATGTTATATTTTTTAGCCATTTCCTTGAATTTTTCTGCTGCAATATTCAGGTCAAGTACCATTTTATTTTCCTTTAAACCGAGAATGACATTTTCAATTACCGTCAATGCAGGAATAAGCATAAAATGTTGATGTACCATACCTATACCAAGCTCAATCGCTTGCTTGGTGTCTTTAATATGCACCTTATTGCCGTTGAGAAAGATTTCACCCTCTGACTGGTCATACATACCGTACAGAATATTCATAAGTGTTGATTTGCCTGCTCCGTTTTCACCCAGCAGAGCATGGACCTCACCTTTTTCAACACTAAGAGAAACATCACAGTTTGCAGTCACAGACTTAAAGCACTTGGTAACACCCTTCATTTCCAGAAAAGCCATAATACATCCTCCTCCCTATTCTTTGGAATATGGTACCGCACTGGCTGCCGGCTTGTTGCTCCTGCGGGTCATCATACAAATCGCCACTACGGTAATCAGGTAGGGAAGCATAACCAGGAACTGATAGGGAATTCCGGTGTTAGCCGCCTGCAAACGATATTGCAGTGCTTCACCTGCTCCAAACAGCAGAGCTGCAAACATCACTCCCACCGGAGTGTAGTTCCCGAATACAACTGCTGCCAGAGCCATAAATCCACGTCCGGCAACCATTCCTTCAGTGAAAAAGCTAAGCTGGCCCATTGAAACAAAGGCCCCTGCCAGACCTGCCATCAATCCGCTGAATAAAACAGCCTGATAACGGGTTTTTAGTACATTTATGCCAACAGTATCGCAGGCCTTCGGATGCTCTCCGACTGCACGCAGCTTAAGGCCAATGTTTGTCTTCTGAAGCACAAACCATCCTGCGGGTACTGCAAGGAAGGCAAGATACACGGGGATAGACTGGTTGAAGAAGGCTTCGCCTATAACAGGGATTTTAGAGAGTACTGGAATGGCCACCCTGTCAAATACATCGATTTTAGGTACGCTTGTACTGACCCCGAATACCACACGGTTAAGGGTTATTGTAAGTCCACTTGCAAAAATATTGATTGCGGTACCTACAACCGTCTGGTCTGCACGGACAGTGATGATAAAAAAGGCAAATACGAGAGAAAAAAACATGGTCACAGCTATTGCAACAATGGCACCCACCAATACTGAACCGCTTAAAAGTGAGCCTATGACACCCATCAGGGCACCAATCAGCATAAGGCCCTCTGTTCCTATATTGACAATACCTGCACGTTCGCTGAACACAAGACCTAGTGCCGCTATCAGAATGGGTGTGGCAGTACGTATATCAGAAGCCAAAAAACTGGTAATACCATCTATCATATAGATTCAGCCTCCTTAACTGTTCCATCATCGTTTGAACTGATTTTCTGCTTTTTGTTTTTTATCAGTTTAGAAAGGTTGAACAATTCTCGTCCTATTACAAATAAAATAATGAAGCCTTGTATCATGTATATAACCGCACTTGGAACCTGTGCCAGCATCTGCATTTTTCCGGAACCGCTGCGCAGGGCTCCAAACAGGATACCTGAGAGTGCAATACCAATAGGGCTGTTATTACCAAGTAAAGCCACAGCAATTCCGTCAAAGCCGTAGTTGCTGGAGAAGTCCTGAAGCAAACGGAATTGAACAGCCATGATTTCCATGGAGCCGCCAATACCGGCCATACCTCCCGCCAGGAACATTGATAAAATACTGTTGGTCTTCAGATTCATACCTGCATACTGTCCGGCAGTGGAATTAAGTCCTATGACTCTCATCTCATATCCTCTGGTTGTACGCCACATAAAGAAATAGTAAAAAAGCAGCGCAAGTATCACTATAAAGATTCCTGCATGAAGACGGCTGCCATCCATCAATTGTGGGTATCTTGCGCTTGCGAGGATCTGCCTGGATTGCGGATAGGAACCTGCTTCTACATCCTTCATAGGTCCTGTAACAAAAAAGCTTATGATGTTGATCGCAATATAGTTAAGCATAATGGTAGTAATCAATTCACTGGCACCAAACCGTGTTTTCAGTATGCCTACAAGCATACCGTAGATTGCCCCTCCCAGAAAGCCCGCAGCTATGGCAAGAGGAAGATGAACAGCCATAGGGAGACCTGCAAGTGTAGTCCCAACCACTGTACCGGTAAGGGCGCCTGCATAAAGCTGTCCCTCAGCCCCAAGGTTTATTATTCCGCAGCGCTTTGCAATAGCATAGCTGAGGCCTGTAAATATAAGAGGGCTGGCCTTGACTAGCGTTTCACCGATAGCATTGGCATTGCCGAAGGAACCTTTTATCAATGCCCTATAAGCATCAGTCGGGCTGAAGCCCAGTGCTGAGATAATTATGCCGCCGCCCAGCAGTGCCATTATAATAGAGATCAGTGGATAGTAACTGCTTTTAAAGAGCGACGCTGCTTTTTGTCGTATACTATTTACCGCCATAACTCCCCTCCTAAAGAATTTTTTGTAAGAGAATTCCCTAAATAAAACTTTATCGGAACCATTGAAAGTCCCGACAAAGTTTTATTATTAAAATAACAGATATTTATTTATGCGAATATTAGTTCAAATTGATTGTGATTTTGCCTGCAGCCAGGTCATTATAAATAACCTTCAGCTTCTCACGTACATCATTCGGAACATCCTTAGCGGCGTCAAACCACTCTGTGAGGAATATAACTCCTTCAGCTGCCCCCATTTTTACAACTTCCTTGCCGAGTTTGCCTGCCAGGAAGTTCTTGTAAGCAGTTTCATAAGCAATTGAGGTATCTTTACCTATATTGATAGCCATTGACTTCGGAGCATTCTTCTCCTGGCCTACACTGGAACCGACAGTCTTGGCTGAAGCACTTTCTTCAGCGGCCTGCAGTACTCCAAGGCTGGCTGCATTACACATAGGAGAAACAACGTCAGCACCTGATTCAATTATTGCTTTTGCAGTTTCCTTAGCCTGGTTTACATTGTCCATGTTGCCGATCAGAGTAGCGTTTACCTTAACACTTTCATCAATGTATTTAGCACCCTGCTCAAAGCCTTTCCTTCCGTTGATGATTGGCGGTATTTCTGAACCTCCGACAAAGCCGACACTTCTGGTTTTGCTCATAAGTGCTGCGGCCGTGCCCATTAAAAAGCCCTGCTGCTCATCTGCAATCTGCAGTGCAACCAGGTTATCCCCGTGGGATGCCTTTCCGTTAATCAATATAAACTGTGTGTCGGGATACTGTGGAGCATATTGTGCTCCAATATCTTCATAGCTGTTGGTGCTCAGGAATACCACATCATAGCCTTCGGAGCCATATGTATTGATGCTGTCTGCAAGGGAGGAAACAGGAACATTTTCTTGATAGGATATTTCTGCACCAAGAGCTTCGATTTTCTTAAGTCCGTTGTATGCTGTTGCATTCCAGGACATGTCGCTTATTGGTCCTGAAAGAATGACAGATACCTTCATCTTCTTGGTTTCTGGAGCTGCAGGTTCTTCTGAAGTGTTAGCGGCTGGAGCGGGTTCTGTTTTGCTGCACCCTAATGCTAGAGTTACTACCATTGTTAGAGCTAATACCAGTAATAATACTTTCTTAAATCCCTCTTTCATACAATCCCTCCACATTTTTATATTTTATATTACCAGCGGTCAGCATTCACTTCCATGAATCATTCTGACCGCTTGCAAACACAAAGGTAACTGGAGATACAGATATGCCTGTAGGTTGTGGTTTTTTTTGTTAGAACCGGTGTATGGGGATTATCCAAGTGCATGTTTTTATTTACATTTTATTGACTAGTCAATAAAAACTAATTAATAATTATTATAACAGGATAATTCATCATGAGTCAATAATAATTGGTCTATGCACATGGGGTTTACAAAAAGTAAAAAGCCGTAAGATTTCCTTACCGCTTTTTAATCCAGGAATAAATAAATATTTCAGAATGAGCCAGCATTTATATACCAAAATACACTTATTGCCTGCAACGCTTCACAAATTTGCCCCAGCCGGACTGGCCTACGAAATTGCCTTCTTCATACACCAATTTGCCGCGCGAAAAGGTCATGAAAGGATATCCGGTCATTTCACAGCCTTCCCATATGGTGTAATCAACATCTGAATGCATTTTATCCTTAGTTACAGTAAATCTCTTTTCCGGGTCGTATATTACTATATCTGCATCGCTGCCTACCGCTATGGTTCCTTTTTGCGGCGCACATCCGAAAATTTTCGCTACATTGGTCGAGCAGACCTCTACTGCTTTATTGAAGGAAATATGACCTTTGTTTGCCGCGCTTAACATGTACGGATACATGTTCTCAACCCCCATGCAGCCATTGGGGATCTTGGTGAAGTCATCCTTGCCCCAATCCTTTTCATAGGTCATAAATGGGCAATGGTCGGTAGCTACCGTTGAAATATCCCCTCTCTTAAGGCCTTCCCATAATGCCTTTTGGCTTTCCTCCCCCTTCATAGGAGGTGAGCATACAAAATATCTTCCATCCTCTCTTTTGTACACTTCCCTGGTAAAATTCAGATAATGGGGGCAGGTCTCAGCATATATTTCAAAACCCTTATCCCTGGCTTTTGTTACTTCATCCAGCCCTTCACTGCTTGCCAGGTGCACTATGTACAAGGGTGCATCAAAGGTTTTTGCAAGATAAACTATTCTCCTTACCGCATCGACCTCCACGAATTCGGGGCGGCTTTCATAATGATACCATGCAGAGGTCTTGCCCTGTGACAGCAGCTTCTTTATCCTGCTGTCGATCAGATAGGGATTTTCTGCATGTACTGCAACCAGAACACCTGTCTCTTTTGACCTCTCCAGTGCGGCGGCAATTACTCCGTCATCTACCATCATTCCCTTATATACCATATAAAGCTTAAAGCTTGGAACGCCAAACTCAGCAGAGTCCTTGAACTCGCGAAGGACTTCCTCGGTCAGGTCGGTAATCGCAACATGAAAGGAATAATCGACACAAGCCTGGGGTTCAATGATTTTGAGCCTGTCTTTTACTGTTTTCACAAGTCCCATACCTTTTTCCTGAGTAGCAAAATCTATTACCATCGTAGTACCTCCGCAGGCTGCGGCACGGGTACCGGCTTCATAGCTGTCTGCTGAAACAGTCCCCGCTACAGGCAGTTCAAGATGTACATGGGCGTCTATGGCACCCGGCAGCACTAATTTACCTTCAGCATCAACAACCATACTGCCTTCCAAATCTATATCCCTGGAAATCATCACGATTTTTCCGTCTTTCACGGCAATATCGGCCTTATATGACTCCGATGCAGTAATGATCATCCCATTCTTTATTACCAGATCCATAATTCCACTCATAAAAAACACGTCCCCTTATCATATTTTCTTTAAGTGATCCTCCGCCTCACCTAATATGATACCATACTTGTCCGGCACATACACCGTAGAATTTACAGTTTATCGCAAATACAATATGCTGTTACATAAATTGACATAGAAGCGGAAAAGTGGTATTCTTTATACGAATTAGTTGCGCCCGCAACCATACCACTGGAGGAGGTATTTTTATGGAATCCCTTATAAAATATATCGGAAGAACCTGGCGCTGTGCGGTTTTGTACAGGAATGACAAGCTTGCACATGAAGGGCTGAACGGCTATCAGCATACCTATATCCTGAAGATCTGCCAGAATCCCGGGATTTCACAGGAACAACTTGCACTTATGATATATGTCAACAAAAGCAATGTTGCACGGCAGCTTGCTTCTCTGGAGCAAAACGGCTTCATAACCAGGAGGTCCAGCGAGAAGGATAAGCGGGTCATGCAGGTCTTCCCCACCCAAAAAGCCCTTGATGTCTACCCAAAAGTGCGTAAGCTTTTACTGGAATGGAATGCCTGCCTCACTGAAGATTTCACTGAAGAAGAACGCAATCAGCTGTATTCACTGATGGAACGTGTGATGAACAAAGCCATCTCACAGGTAGAGAAGGATGATAAGAAAGAAGAAAAATCATGCGGAGAATCTTAGTCTATTTAAAACCTCATATTCCCAGAATGATATTGGGACTAATAATAAAATTCACCGGCACCATCATGGACCTGCTGCTTCCATGGATTTTAGCATACACAATTGATGAAATTGTTCCGATGCGGAATGTACGGCTCATTCTGATATGGGGCATTGTCATGATTTTTTGCTCTGTAGTTGCACTGGTTACAAACATAATAGCAAACCGTATGGCATCCAAAGTTGCAAAAGCTGCAACTGAAGCAATCCGCTATGATCTGTTTGCAAAAATATCTTACCTTTCCTGCCGTCAGGTTGATGATTTTACAGTTTCCTCGTTAGAATCAAGGCTGACCTCCGACACTTATAACATTCACCAGCTGCTCGGGAGGATGCAGCGTTTAGGCGTACGTGCACCTATTCTGCTGCTGGGAGGTATTTTCGTCACGCTTGCACTGGAGCCGGTGCTGTCACTGGTTCTGATCCTTATCCTGCCCTTTATAGGACTGCTTGTCTACCTTGTCTCCAAAAAAGGTATCCCCCTCTATACCGGTCTTCAGCAGGCAGTTGACGCCCTGGTCCGGACTGTACGTGAAAACATTGCCGGCATCCGTGTGATAAAAGCACTGTCAAAAACAGAATATGAAAAACAGCGTTTTTCCGGTGTAAATGCTGAGGTTGCAGAAAGGGAGAAAAAAGCCGGTATCACAATGGCCATAACAAATCCGATGATGAACCTGCTCTTAAATATGGGGCTTACCCTTGTAGTTATTGTGGGTGCATACCGGGTGAATTCCGGCTTGACTCAGCCTGGGAAAATCATCGCGTTTCTTACATACTTCACCATCATACTAAATGCCATGCTTTCCATCACCCGCATGTTTGTCATGTATTCCAAAGGAAGTGCATCCGCCGACAGAATATGCCAGGTGCTGGATACCCCTGAGGGTTTGAAGCTGGAGCCGGAAAATCACGTGGACGATGGGTATCACATTACCTTTGACCATGTGTCCTTTTCCTACCATAAGGATAAAAGCAGCATTGAAGACATAAGCTTTACACTTAAACAAGGAGAAACCCTCGGAATCATAGGACCTACCGGAAGCGGGAAAAGTACGCTGATCCGCCTGCTGCTGCGTTTGTATGACACAGACAAAGGCGAAATCCGTATTTGTGGGGATGATATCCGAAGCATTCCTCCAAAAGAGCTTCACACTAAATTCGGGATCGTGTTTCAAAATGATGTTCTGTTTGCCGACACTATTGCAGCAAATATTGATTTCGGCCGCGGATTAAGCCGGGAGCAAATAAGCGCAGCTGCAGAACATGCTCAGGCCAAGGAATTCATTGACTCTTTGCAGGATGGCTATGAACACATGCTGGCTATTAAAAGCTCCAATCTGAGCGGCGGACAAAAGCAGCGGCTTCTTATTTCGCGGGCTTTGGCTGCACAGCCGGAGATCCTTATCCTGGATGATTCCTCCAGTGCACTGGATTACAAAACGGATTCCCTGCTGCGCAAAGCTCTGGCACATAATTTCAGGGAAATTACAACCATTGTTATCGCACAGCGCATAAGCTCCATTATGCATGCCGACCATATCCTTGTGCTGGAAGATGGCAAAGCCCTGGGTTACGGCACCCATGAACAACTGCTGCAAAGCTGCGGAAGCTACCGGGAAATCAGCCTGTCACAACTGGGAGGTGGAGGTAATGAATAAAATAGGAGGATCTCAGGAAAAACCAAGGAGCAGCAAAAAAACTCTTATACGCTTATGGAGTTATCTGTATCAATATAAATGGACAGTATTTCTGGCTCTGCTGCTTTCGTTTCTCAGCAATCTCCTGGTACTGGTAGGACCCATGCTCTCCGGCTATGCCATTGACGCCATTGGACCCGGCAAAGGGCAGGTGCAGTTCCGTGTTGTATTTTACAATTGCTTCCTGATGATCATATTCTATCTGCTTTCCTCCCTGCTGTCCTACATCCTTTCGGTTCTGATGATCCATCTCAGCCAGAAGGTAGTATTTAAAATGCGCAACGATGTATTCGACAAGCTGGCGGATTTGCCGGTGCGATATTTTGACAGCCATCAGACCGGTGATATAATAAGCCGTATTTCCTACGACATAGATACTATCAATGCATCCCTGTCCACCGACCTGCTGCAGATATGCACCAGTGTTATTACTGTTGCCGGCTCACTTGCAATGATGCTTTTCCTTTCCCCTGTCCTTGTACTGGTATTTGCCGTCACTATCCCTATTTCGTTTCTGCTGACCAGGTATATGACAGGAAAGGTGCGCCCGCTGTTCCGCAAGCGGTCCGTCAGCCTGGGAGAACTGAACGGCTTTGTGGAAGAAATTATCTCCGGTCAGAAGACAATTAAAGTGTATAATCAGGAGGAGCATATTATCGACCGCTTTGATACGAAAAACAAGGAAGCGGTGACTGCTTACTATAATGCTGATTACTACGGCAGTATGACAGGTCCCTCCGTCAATTTCATAAACAACCTGTCCCTTGCACTCATCAGCGTATTTGGAGCGCTGCTTTACCTGTTCAACCTTCTGACCCTCGGAAACCTTTCGTCTTTTGTGCTTTATTCCCGTAAATTCTCCGGTCCGATAAACGAAGCAGCCAATATTTTAAGTGAACTGCAGTCCACTTTTGCAGCGGCGGAAAGGATTTTCCGTCTTATTGACGAACAGCCTGAGCCGATAGATGTGGAAAATGCCGAGGTTTTGAACGATGTGCAGGGCAGCGTTAAAATTGAGAATGTTGATTTCGGCTACACCCCGGAAAAAACAGTAATCCGGGATCTCAGTCTGAATGCGGAGGAAGGCAGCCTCGTTGCCATCGTAGGTCCGACAGGAGCAGGAAAGACTACGGTTATCAACCTGCTCATGCGGTTTTATGATCCAAACAGCGGTAAGCTTTTTATTGATAACAGGGATATTCAGAAGGTCACAAGAAAAAGCCTCCGCCTGTCCTATGCCATGGTTTTGCAGGATACCTGGCTGTTTCACGGAACAGTATTTGAAAACATCGCTTACGGCAAAAAGGATGCGACAATGGACGAGGTGGTCTCTGCGGCAAAAGCAGCCAAAATCCACAATTATATTATGCAGCTGCCGGAAGGCTACGATACCGTCCTTAATGACGAGGGCATGAATATCTCCCAGGGACAGAAACAGCTGCTCACCATCGCAAGAGCCATGCTGCTGGATTCCAAAATACTGATACTTGATGAAGCCACCTCCAATGTGGATACCCGTACTGAGCTGCAGATTCAGGGCGCTATGCGCAGACTGATGCAGAGCAAGACCTGCTTCATAATAGCCCACCGCCTGTCTACCATTCAAAATGCCGACGTCATACTGGTAGTGCATGACGGAAGGATCGTAGAGCAGGGAAATCACCATGAACTTTTGAAACGCAATAGTGTTTATGCAGAGCTTTATAATGCACAGTTTCAATAATCCGGTAAACCACCTTTAGTACCATGTACCATGGCGTCCCGCCAGCTGTCACCAGCTTTCCTCAATATGCATTTAACGGGAGATATACAAAAAAATTTGATAACACTAAGAATAATGCTAAAAAAGTTAGTTGACAGCATCTGTATTAGCTGGTATCATAAGTTTTAATATTATTTCGGCATAATGCCAATAGCCTTAGAAAAGGGGATTTTTCACATGCTGGATATGATAATGAATTTGTTCACAGTTATCATTAATAGCGTAGTCGTCAATGCTGTGCTAGGTCTAGTTATTAACGGGATTCCGGTAGTACTGCTAAGCTTGCTGCTGGGTCTCGTACTAATGATTAGTGTCAACAGCATTGTTTTGCTTGTGAAAAACTCCATATTGTCAAAGGCGATGATTGGGATAAAAGGCAGAGTGACATTCTTTAAAGGACTTGAAGTCAGTATAGACTGACAGGATTCACTTGCTTAAGTACCTGAGAGCTGCAAGCTTGTATGAAAGCTTGGCCGGTCAACACCTGGAGTTGGCCGTTAGTGAAAATTAAAAATGGGTGGTAGCACAAGGACTTCTCGCCCCAGTGGGTTGAGAGGTTCTTTTATTTATAAGAGCTATAGCGAAAAGGAGGATTCATATGAAGTATTCAGGTGCAGAGCTTACTATTAAGCTGCTGGAAAAATGGGGAATTGAATATATCGCAGGCATACCGGGAGGAGCTAACCTGCCGCTATATAATGCATTATACGGAAGCTCCATACGGCATATATTGGCCAGACACGAGCAGGGAGCCGGCTTCATTGCGCACGGTATGGCAAGATCTACAGGTAAGGCGGCAGTCTGTTTTGCCACTTCAGGACCGGGAGCTACCAATACGATAACTGCAGTAGCCGATGCCAAGCTTGATTCGGTTCCTATAGTATTTATCACAGGACAGGTACCTTTATCCCTTATTGGCACGGATGCTTTTCAGGAGGTAGATACTTACGGGCTGACCTTGCCTGTTACAAAGCATAATTTTCTTGTACATTCAGCCAGGGAATTGCTGGAGGTCATACCCGAGGCATTCAGGATCGCTGTTTCCGGCCGCCCGGGGCCTGTGGTAGTCGATATTCCCAAGGATGTACAAACGGAAATAATTGAGATAGACGAGCTTCCGGGGCCCGTCGTTAATCCGGCTGATTCCCGGATAAGTGTAAGTGACGCGGCCAGGATAGCAAGAATCATTAATGAAGCCAGGCGCCCCCTGATGCTTGTCGGAGGTGGGGTTATCAACTCCAATGCCCAGGAGCTGTTATTGAAGCTTATGAAAAAGAATTCCATCCCCGCAGCCTCTACTCTTATGGGGTTGGGGTGCATCCCGCAGGATAGTCCTCTCTATTTGGGAATGCTTGGTATGCACGGTGCCCGGTATACGAATTATATAATCAATGAGGCCGATCTGGTCCTGGCTTTTGGAGTACGTTTTGACGACAGGGCTACAGGGAAGATAAAGGGCTTTTGCCCTAATGCCACCATTGTCCATATAGATATTGATGAATCAGAAATAGATAAGGTAAAAAGAACTAATATTTCTGTTACAGGAGATATTGGCCAGGTGGTATGCGAAATGCTGCCCTACATCAATCGTGACAGCCGTCCTGAGTGGGTGGGTTATGTCGAAGGTATGAAACTGGAGTATCCTGTGGAGCAGCCTGAGGATAAAGGTCCATACCATCCCTTCACATTTATCAGAAAGATCGGGGAAATGCTTGATGAGAACACTATCATCACGACAGATGTGGGGCAGCATCAGATGTGGGTTGCTCAGGCCTATCCCTTCAAAAAACCACGTACACTGCTGACCTCAGGCGGCCTTGGAACCATGGGGATAGGCTTGCCTGCAGCAATTGGAGCTGCAATTGCCCATCCCGGCAAGCGTATAGTCTGCTTTACCGGGGACGGGTCCATCCTGATGAACCTTCAGGAGCTTGCGACCCTTGCAGATCTGAACCTTAATGTGACTGTTCTCATAATGAACAACAAACATCTGGGTCTGGTCAGACAGCTGCAGGAATTATTCTATGATAAACACTATATTGCTACAAAGTTCATAACTAATCCTGATTTTGCAAAAATTGCCGAAGGCTTTGGGATAAGAAGCTATGACCTTGAAGGTACAGAAGATCCGGCTGAACTACTGAAAAAAGTCTTCAGTGAGCCGGGGCCCTGTGTCGTAAATGTCCCTATTGCTCCGGAAGAGCAGGTCACTCCCATGGTTCCCCCAGGAGCTGCAAATAATGAAATGATCGGAGGCTGTTATGATGACGCAGACATATAATATTGTTATAGAGCTTACTGTCAACAACCACCCCGGGGTAATGTCCCATATCACCGGCCTGTTTTCCCGGAGGGCTTTCAACCTGGAGGGTATACTATGCGGAAGGATCGGGGATGGTTCGACCAGCAAAATCTATCTGCTGGTAAACAAGGATGACCGCCTTGACCAGATAATCAAGCAGGTCAATAAGCTGTATGATGTGCTTGATTTCAAGCTTCATGAGGATTATAACAGCACATTGTTTGAGAGGGTCCATGAAGTGATCGTAAAGGAGCCGTCATAGAAAAAAACAGGAGTATCCTCCTGTTCAGACTGATGACAAGACAACGAAGTAAGTATATTCATAAACACTTGCATATAGGCAATAGATTTGTATATCGACTCACACAATATAAGCCTTTGGACAGAATCAGGGCTCGATACGCAGAAAAATCCTAACGCACATAAACCCTGCATCCGTGCAGGTATGTGCTGGATTTACATCACGTAAATCCCACGGATTTTTCTGTGTATCTTCACCCTATTCTGTAAACCAAAGACTTATAAGTGTTCGCTGATATACAAATCTATTGCTTCCTCAGCATTGATTCTTGCCCTCACTCGAGCAAAAATTTCATCATGTGTATAGCTTACATCAGATAGATCCGCCTCTTTATCAGCTTCATCAAGCTTTAGTTCTGTATCATCCATCAAAAAGTAGCTATTCACTATCTGATTGATCATTTATATGCTTTAAACCATATACCTCCGGTTCCGTCGTAGCTTCTGCCGAATGCAATCTTTGGGTTCATATCATCTACACCGACTATGAATACAGCCCATCCCTCATTGGATGATCCCTTATAAAGGTCTGACTCCAGTTTCGGTTCCGGGGTTACCACTCCGATGGTTGTATCGTATACGCGGCCTTCCGTCGATACGAGGTTGAACAAAGTGTTGTTGAGGTCGAGGGCTTTACCGTCAGGTATATCCAGTAGTTTAAAGTTAATCTTTGCCAATATATATTCATGACCCTCCGGTGCCGGTGAATTGAACTTATTCTCCGCCAGTAACATCTTCCAGGCTTCATCACCGCGGACAACATTTTTTACTGTTACCTCGGCAGTATATGTGTCTATAAAATCCGAATAACTGATGGTCAAAGGCTTATTAAGCTCAGCGGGGTTTGAGATTGAAGACTGCGAAGTAGGCTTGGGACCGAATTCGAGTGTCTTAGCTGAATCATTGACGTTAAAGCTGATACCAAGAGCATCACACGCCTGTTTTGCCGGTATATAGTACTCCCCGTTAATTGTAACTGCCGGTCTTCCAAGTGTTACCCTTGCACCGAAAAATGTAATGGAATATAAAGACTCAATGGCTGTGAGACTGACTGCGGCATATACTATTGTTATGCTTAGCATAACTCCGATTATTAAACCACTTACGAACTTTTTCATAGACATACCTCCTTACGGTTGTTACTAAATTATACCATGAATGTATTTCTGGTGCCAGTGCATCAGCTTATGATGTCTTCAAAAAAAGCACTTACCGAAAAGGTAAGTTTTTGATATGCTTAACTTTAATGACTGCTCCAGTACTTTTCTCCGCCACGATGTCTTCCTCGGCTTCAGTAGTCTTTACCGGAGCCTTTTCGGAAACCGTATCCGTATTCAACACGTCACTGCTTGCCTTCAACGTCCCGTTGCAGCCTGCAACCAATATCATAGCCAGTATCATAGCCAATATCGATTTTCGCATTTTGCTTCTCCTCCCTGAACATTTTTATGCTAAGATATTAGCTTAAATTCACTTTTTTGGTATATTGTGTATAATAACTAATAATACTCTAACACAAAAACGTCAAGAGAAATATCCCGGTTTTTTCATAATTTCAATCAAGGTTTTTTAATATATCATGGTAACGCATAGTACCCAGGTCGCTTGGCTCCCCCTTTTTGCAGAAAGCAAGTCCGGCTAATTTCCTATTAAGCCGCTCCACTACAATCCTACCGTCCACCAATTTGGATTCCAAAATCCCAAGCGCATCCAGAAATCGCTTATCCCTCTTTGCGCTGTCGTAGAAAGAGAGAACGTATACATAAACAAAAAGGTTGTAATTGGCAAAGGGATATTCAACCTGCATGAACAGAGTACCGATGCCATAATGACAAGGACCAAGAGGCTTGCGGGTTGTCCAATGCTCAAGCAGGAATTCCACGGCTCTGTCAAGGGCTTGTTCTTTATTGGGTAAACTTGTAAATCGAAAAGCATTCAGAGCTGTCAACGTTGGACCGGGATTTGAAAAATCTGTTTCCGGGCCTCTCCCGAAACTAAATTTATTACAACGCCAGCCGCCGTCACTATGCTGAATTTTTAAAAGGTGGTCAAAGGTTCTCTGAAGCCTTAAGTCGGAAGCATATCCTAAATGGCAAAGAACGTTGGCGGCATTAATGGTATGACAGGGATATATTGCGCCTTGCGGGGACAACTTAAACCGCCCGTCTTCCCTCCATGAACTTAAAAACAGGTCGGCAACCTTCATTAACAAAGGATCAGAAGGCTCCATACCCAATTCCAACAGCATATACGCACAATTAAGGGCAGAAAATGGGCTTCCCTTACATAGGTGTTTATCGGCAGTAGTCCAATAATCAGTGCCGTTGTCATAACGTTTTGTCAGTATCGCATCAACGTCAGATTGATATTGTTTTGCTATAGCCATTGTTATCCAACCTCCTTACTTTGTCGGCTGTTTTCCCATTTTAATTCTATCATAATATACACAAACATTTGATGCATCGTGAGAATATCTCGTTCCGTGATGGCCTTATTTCCAAGCAGCGTGAACATGAAATCATACGCCTTCGCTTGTCCGGCAGCTTCAGCTGCTGTTTAATATAATACTTTTGTTCCATCGGTTACGGTAAGAGGCGCATCCTTCATAACCTTTGCCTCAAACACCTGGGTGTCGGGTTTTTCATAATGTGTAATGCTTTCTGCATTGTCGATAAACACCGGCAATTTAAGTCCGGTCCTTTTATTGATGAAAGCAGATATCTCCAGTCCGGCTCTGATCGTCTCGGATGTGCTTATCTGGCTATATTCTCTGCCTTTATAAAGTATTTCAAAACAATCCCGCAGTTCGTTTGTTGACTGGTTCAAGCGCTGCAGCCTTATTGAAACATTTTTCAGGCTTCTTCGCACGGACTCATATTGCAGATCAGCTTTTATCACATTATACTGGGATACTGCAGTAATTGCCCGGTTGATCTTATACCTTCCCGCACAAAGCTTATCCATCTGTTCCCTGGTTGTATCCAGCATATTTCTGCTTTCCTGCAGAAATCTTGCATTTGAATTGATGACCTGATTGTGGAGCAGCACTTCCTCATAGGTTGCACGCAATTGCTTTATTTCCTGCTCTATCAAAGATAATTCTTCCTGTATCGCCTTGGATTCATTATGTTTCTCTCTTGCAGCATCAATCCTCTGAAGTAGATCTTTTTCTTCATTTTCCAGCCTCTGTATATGGTTCAGGATATCATTTTCAAGCGATCTGGCCTTTTCCATGATTCTTTGCAATTCTTCCTCCGGCACAGGCTGTTTACAGGTCGGACAGAATTTTTGCTGCTGGCCTTGAAAAGCCCCTTTTTGATTTTTAAGATTTTTTATTTCCTGTCTGACCGACAGAAGCTTGTCTTCCAGATAACCGATCGAAACACTTTGCGCCGACAGCTTTATAAGATTTACTTTTCTTTCTTCCAGGGAATCCAGCTTTCTTTTTATTTCCGATTCATCGATCAGATCCCCAAGCTTTATGCCTTTTATCTTTTCTTCCGCAAGACTCTGCATTCCCTGAAACCGTTTTATCTCATCCTCAACCATTTTTAACTCGGACCTTTTTTGTTTTAGAAATACATTGGAATCAAATTCTTCATTCTCAGGAAGATATGGCCGGAGTTCATCCTCGACCTTGTTCATTATATTAACATGGGATGGAAACGGTATAACTCCCATTAAAAGTTCTTTAGCGACTTTGGAGACTAATCTGTGAAAATATCCTATCATGAATGTTGAAAGAAATAGTTCGGGACTCCCGATAAAGGTCATAAGCTCTTCCTCTTTTACAGGAATATCATCGAGATAAATAACATGATTCGATCCGTGCATTTCCCTTCTTAATAAGTGGGTTTTACCGCCGTTATCTGTGAAGGCTACCTCAACAACTGCCGTACGGCTTTCATCATTTCTTAATATATAATCCGCAGTAATGCCTGTTGAACTGCGTCCTGTAAAAACCCAGCTCAGCGCATCGCCAATAGTGGTTTTACCCACAAAATTTTCACCCTGTATTTTGGTAAAGTCAAAGAACTCGAACTGCCTGGTTTCTGTTTCAGGCACATTCTTAAAGCCTGACATTTTTATATTCTGTATAAACATATGTACTACCCCCTGTAATGCTCCAGATCATACTGAATTATCTTTAAGCTTGGATTTTCAAGCTCTGATGACTATTTGAACGACCTTATAGCTTTACTTCTCCAGTCATCAAATACATTATTCGATAAATGCTTCCATTATCCTCCATCAATTGTATAATATTATTTCCATTTTCGCTGCATAAATATCAACATTTTTAAACGGATGTATAAACAAACCTTTTGCGCAGCTGTGCTGCAAGCTCTAGCGGATGAAACTGATCTCTTTCAGCTGCGATCCATTGAAACAGCCCATCCATTTCTGCCTGTATGTGTTTTGGTTCCAACAATGGATACTGGGAACCGCTGATAACCACATCCGTGTCACGGTATTTTCCGGCATGCTCGCTTTCTATACTCTATAAAACATTTGATGCATCGTGAGAATATCCCGTTCTGTGATGGTCCTGGCTTTTGTAAAGCTTTGTATGAGGCTTGGGCTATACCAGAAGGAACTTTTAGTAGTAGACGGTTCTAAGTTCAGGGCAGTCAATAGCAAAGACAACACCTACAATGCTGAAATTCTGGAAAGAAAGCTCAACCAAACCTGAAGATATACAAAAGTGCATAAAGGCAGGTGTTCTCCCCAGTTGCTATGAGAATACTGCTATAGAAGTGGAATTACAGGAGCAATCGGAAGTGAGCTGCTTTACCTTAAATGATAATTGTACAGTAACCTGCCCTATGGGACAAATACTCTCAAAAACAAAAATGCGTGGTAATAATACGATATATGGCAATAAAGATGCATGCCGCCAGTGCCCAAACAGGTGTACCAGCGGAACTAATCCCAAAACCGTAAGTTTTGGCCCTGATACAAAGTTTATACCTGTCAGAATA
>DASPLL010000004.1:0-66357 GCA_035627615.1 Clostridia bacterium | reverse complement strand
TCCAAAGAATTTTTTGCAAATGGTTATGCATCAGAAGACATAATTGGGATTGTGATGAGTGGGCAGATGCAGGATCTTATACCTGTGGACAAAGATGGACTCCCTGTCGGCAATGCTGTTCTATACTCGGACGGCAGAGCCGGAAAGCAGGCATGTGAAATTGCGGAGCTTGTAGGATTAGAGAGGATAGTGGAGAATACAGGAAATAATTTTGACGGTTCAATGCCTTTCGCGAAGCTTCTATGGCTGAAGCAAAACCGCTTTTATGAGTATGGGAATATTAAAAAAGTACTGATCAGCTCCAAGGATTATGTGGTCCTACGGTTGACCGGCTGCTTCATTTCTGATGTGACAGCAGCGTCAACGGCGGGGCTTATGGGTATTCATAATAAGCACTGGAATATAGAATGGACGGCTGCTGTCGGAATTGATGGTGATTTGCTGCCTGATCTGCTTTATGCTGAAGAGCAGGCTGGTCTGGTGACGGATAAGGCTGCTCTTGAGACCGGTTACAGAATAGGTACGCCTGTTTATGCAGGTGCGGGGGATGCCGGTGCGACTACATTAGCCAGCGGAATTGCAGCAGACGGAGAATTTAATATAAACCTTGGTACGTCAGGCTGGGTGGCTTGCGTGTCTGAAGGCATCCTTCAGAGGGGGAACGTATTCAATCTTGCCGCAATGCCAAGGAATGCCTATATAAATGTAGTTCCGTTCTTCAATGCAGGCAATGTGCACAAGTGGATAAGCAAGACATTGGCAAAGGACAATGAGCAGGATGAAAAATATGAGTATATTGACAGGCTCCTGGAGCAAAGTGTGCCGGGGAGCCATGGGCTGATGTTCCTGCCTTATTTGACGGGAGAACGCTTCCCTGTTGTGGATACGGAGATCAGAGGGGGCTTTGCAGGGATTACTCCCGAGACTACCAAACAGGACATGGCAAGAGCCTGTCTGGAAGGTGTGGCATTTTCCATAAGGCAGGGAATTGCAGGCATAGGCCGCAGACCAACAAAGATTTCTTTGATCGGTGGTGGCGCACTGGTCAAATTGTGGTGTCAGATATTCGCAGATATATTGGATCACGAAGTTCTGGTTTATGACAATTCAGAGTTCTTGCCGGCTGTGGCAATCGCAGCAGCTGTGCTGATTGCACAGGGGAAGCTCATGGATTACAATAAATTCACAGAATCACTGCGGCAAATGAACGATTGCACATGCTACAAGCCTGATCCGCAAGCCGTGGAGCTTTATAATAAAGTTTACGGTAAGTATTGCAGCATATATCCTGCCTTAAAAACAATATAACAGCATCAAAACAAGACTGGATGACTTTCCGGTCTTGTTTTATTCTGAGGCTTCAATATTCTTTATGCAGAATAGTTATGTATAGATATATCCTTTTATATAGAAGTGGTATAATATGTATATGACATATATAGTGCGAAGCATATAGAGGAGGCATGTCTATGTTCGGTCTTGCACTTGAGGGCGGAGGCGTGAAGGGCGCTTTTCATATGGGTGCGGTAAAAGCTTTGCTTGAAGAGGGATACGAATTTGGAGGAGTGACAGGCACATCAATAGGAGCTTTGAATGGAGCGATAATTGCCCAGGGAGATTTTGAAGCCGGATACAGGCTGTGGGAAAGCATGGATGCTCCTTTGCTCTTCGATATTGAAGAGGAACAGTACAAAAAGCTGATTGACAGACGTATCGACCGGGAATTGTTGCTCAGGCTGGCAGCCAGGATGGGAGAAATAATCGAGAATAAGGGTATTGATACCGGAAAAATACGTCAGGTAGTGGAAAGCATAGTGGATGAGGAAAAGCTGCGCAGGTCGGACACGGATTTTGGCCTTGTAACGGTATCTGTCACTGATTTGAAGCCTCTTGAGCTTTATAAGGAGGATATTCCCGAAGGCAGGATGATAGATTATCTTATGGCAAGTGCAAGCTTTCCGGGCTTCAAACTGAATCCCATAGGAGATAAATATTTTATAGACGGCGCTTTCTATGATAATTGCCCTATAAACCTCCTTGCCAGGAAGGGTTATAAGGAGATCATCGCTGTAAGGACCTTAGGGCCGGGTATTGTCCGGAATGTACGGTACCGCAATTTGAAAATCACCAATATAGTCCCTTCAGAAGATCTTGGAATGCCTCTTGATTTTAACAGGGAGCTTATAAAGAGAAACCTGCAGATGGGCTATTATGATACGATGAGAAGCTTGAGAAGCCTGAAAGGCAGAAGGTACTATATAATGCCGGAGAATGAGGAGGCAGTGTTTGATGTTTTCTGCAAGCTTCCCGACACAGTTGTGAGAGGCCTGGGAAGGCTCCTGAAAATCAAGGAGATGCCGGTCAGAAGAATGCTGTTTGAGAACATTATTCCGGAGCTTGCCAGGTTACTTGACCTGAAGGCGGCTGCGAATTATCAGGATATACTGATAGGCTTGCTGGAAACACTTGCTGAAGATAGTGGAGTTCTGAGATACAGGATATATTCAATGCACGAGTTTATCAGTGAGATAGAAGCAAAAACCGGAATACATTTGAGAAGGTCAGGCATGAGGATAAATGGCAGCCTGAATAGAAAACTGACCGATGCACTGAAAAGAAAGCATGAACTGAGGGAAGCAGCAAAGAGGATTTTTGATGCGGTCAGGAACAGTGAAACAGGCTATTGATTTGTATATACGATATGAAAGAGGAAACCCATTTACTGTATGAGGAAATATACAGTAAATGGGTTTCCTTATTACCGGGAAGATGTTGTATGAAGTAAACCGGTACATTAGTCCCGGTATATACATTGATGAAGTTGCTGCAGCAACAAATGAGGGAGCTTCCGCAACCAGCAGCATAGCGCAGAAAACCTCAAGCATTGTGGAAAATGCAAATGACGTAATCGGAAATATTTCAGCTACGAGTGAAATCTCCGTCAAGCTGACAGAAATGATCTCCAGGTTTAAAATGTAGAGTAGAGGCCTCGCTGTAAGTATATACTGGAGTCAATGAGGTAACAGACAATTCAAATAATATTACTGAATAATACTTTTTTCAGGTTTTAGTAAGGATCCTCCTGTTTTCATGGAGGATATAGCAGATAAGAAAATAGGCTGTAAAACCGTGTATATTAACTGAATATACACGGTTTTCTACGTTTGCCGGGATACATGTTTCATAGATTTTTGTATAAGTTCATAAAAAAACTCACGAAATATTATGATTTCTTAAATGATAATAAGAGGTTCTGAATGCAGGAAAATAACGAAAAGATGTAGAATATTGCTAATTAAATTATAGTTATATGTTTCGCACTAAATCCATTACATATAGTTCAATAGTGCGAAACGTTTTCATTGATGTTATAAATCGCAGCTATTCCATGTAATCTTCTTTGTGCGATTTATATAGATGAAGTAATAAGAAAAATTGAGTATTTATGATTCTTAGTGAGTATAACTGTTATTGCGGTATATGCAATAGAAAGCTGTAAGATATAGGTTGACGTGACGGATTAGGGGGTGTGGCCATGATCGGAATAGAAATTGTAAGGCAGATATTGGCTAGCGACATTATTAATTGGCTTTTGGCTTTTATAGGAGGTATATTTGTATATAGGATCGTTGATAACATGCAAACCAAAATTGCAAGACATAGTATAATAAAAGATATTGAGACAACAATCAATGACCTGTTTTCCAAACAAATTGCCAAGTCTAACAGAGGGAAAAAGAATGAGGATATTGTTACAGTAAATTTAAGAACAATCCTGCATGATTTTTCTCCATGGCAAGTCTATAGTCGTGATAGCGAAATAATTATTGAGGATAATCAGAGATATATAAGAATCAGAGATGATGAAAACTATACCGAGTATGTATCAACACAAGCATTGCATGAAGCATTGATTATTTTCAGAAGGATAGAGAAGCTATATAAGGACTCAATATTAAAACCTGTTGATTTAGTAGATATGTGGCGGGAAATATTACCATTTGGGTCATCTAGAAGGCTGGAGTTTCTTACATCATATTTTAGTAAATTTGATGTGGAACCGGTAATATTTGTTCTATATAATACACTACTGGCATGTTATAAATTCAGAATGAAAAACGCAGTGGATTATTTCAGAAAGTATTATAAAAGTAACCCCGAACTAGCATCGCACTTTTTAGACAATGGAAGATATCGCATTCAAGAAAAGTTAAAAATAAAACTGTTTAAAAGAATCACAGGTTAGCATGACTGAACTCAAAGAGTGAGGTCCAGTATTTACCGGTTTAGTGTACTCTTCCTATAAAAAAAGTACATAAATGCGGAAAACGTCCGAAAATGCGGAATAGCTAGCGAGCCATACAAATGACTATCTCCTGTAACTTATTTTTATGTTTAGAATCCGTAATAGCGGAAATTTTCAAAAAAATGTTTTTGGAATTTTCCTTCTATTGTGCATTTTGAACGGGAAGATTGTTTTTTTATTATCTGGCATAAATATTGCGTATGTAATATTTATGCATTATGATGGCGTATTATGGACCGAATAATGCTGCTTTTGTTAGTCCTACACTATCAACTGACAGAATAAAATACATAATAGCAGATGAAAAACTGCTGCTATATGTATGAAATACTGATCGGAAGACCTTGCACAGGGTAAGGAAAGCAGGGTTAAGATGAACCGATGAATAAAGGGGGAGTGCCATGGACCGAGGATAATTGCATGCAGATATAGGAATCCTTTGTGGGGAAGCAGTAAAAAAAATAAAGGAGGGGTTTTTTGATGAAAAGAATATTATCATTACTACTTGTGATGCTTATGGTGATTGCGTCCCTTGCTGGCTGCACCAGCAAACCGGCAGCACCGGAAAGTGCAGGTGAACCTGCAGAAACTAAAGAACCTGAAGTGGTTCAGGAATTTTCAACGGTATACTACGACGAGATGACTACGCTTAATTATCTGGTTACAGCTAAGGAAACAGAGTACGGATTGGCAGGAAACCTGGTAGATACTCTTATCGAATACGACAAATACGGTGTTATCCAGCCATGTCTGGCTACGGATTGGACCGTTTCACCGGATGGACTTGTCTGGACGTTGAAGCTTCGTGAGAATGTATCATGGGTTACTCACGAAGGGAAAGAATATGCTAAATTGACAGCACAGGATTTTGTAGACTCGATGAAATACATACTTGATTCGACAAAAGCATCTCAAACATCACAAATAATATATAGCGTTATTAAAAATGCCGAAGCTTATTATAATGGGGAAATTAAAGATTTTTCCCAGGTGGGTGTAAAGGCCGTTGATGCCAATACCCTTGAATATACATTGTCAAAGCCGGTTCCCTATTTCCTATCCATGCTTAATTATGTTTGCTTCTTCCCTGTTAACGGCGCTTTCCTTAATGAAATGGGTGACCGCTTCGGAACCGACAATACGACACTCCTCTATAACGGCGCTTATATACTGGAAACCTTCGAGCCCCAGACAAGAAGAGTGCTGGCTAAGAATGAAAGTTACTGGGATAAGGACAATGTTCATATCCAGAAGCTTAATTATAAATACAACAAGGAAGCTGCTACTTTGGAAAGCGAGCTCTTCTTGCGCGGTGATGTTTCATATATTGAAATAATTCCAGCGTCCAGTCTTGACGAATGGATGAAGGATCCTGCAAAAAAGGAAATGATTCACCCGAGAAGAACAAGCCCATATACTTATTTCTACGCATTCAATTTTGATCCCAAATTTGATGCTGCATATGAACCAGACAACTGGAAGGTTGTTGTAAACAACAAGAATTTCCGCAAATCCTTGTTCCATGCGCTGGACCGCAAGGCTGCAATGCTGACCTCGGAGCCCTATGATCCGGAAAAGAGGATCACAAGCACCATTACTCCAAAGGAATTTGCTACGGCAAACGGCCTGGACTATACGCAGACAGGCAACCTGGCAGCAATTGCAAGCAGGGATTCCTTCAATGAAAGCGAAGCAATGAAATACAAGGCGGCTGCTCTTGAAGAGCTAAAGGGAAAGGCAAAGTTCCCAGTAAAAATATTGATGCCGTACAATTCCGGCGGAACTGAAGCTACCAACAGGGCACAGGTTGTCGAGCAGCAGCTGGAGAAGCTGCTTGGAACCGATTACATAGATATAGCTATTGAAGCTTATCCTCCTACCGGATATCTTGATGCTACAAGAAGAGCCGGGAACTATGCACTTCAGGAATGCAACTGGGGTCCTGACTATGCTGATCCCGAAACCTATACCGATCCTTTCATCAGGGACTCAAACTACAACTTCCCGGAATTCTGTGCGGAAAAGGATGAAAACGGACAGAACCTTTATGAAGTATATGAGAAAATGCTAAAAACAGCAAAAGCTGAATTGACGGACTTGGGCAAGAGGTACCAGCTCTTTGCTGATGCAGAAGCATATTTTATCGATCAATCTTTTGTAATTCCCTATGGTTTGGGCGGCGGCGGATATACAGCCTCCAAGCTGAACCCGTTGGAAGGACCATACTCAGCTTTCGGTGTGTCCTACCTGCGTTATAAATGGCAGCAGATACATGCAGAGTCTATGAACACAGAGGAATGGAATGCAGCTTATGCAACCTGGAAGCAGGAAAGGGAAGCAGCACTTAAGAATGCAAAGTACTAAACCCTGGAATATCTTCTGAATAATAATTGTTATGAAACAAGGACTTTTGAAAGATCGTCCTTGTTTCATAGCTTCCCACACCTCAAAAAAGGAGGAAAAACATGCTAAGATATTCGTTAAAACGCATATTGCAGTCCGCTCTGACGCTTTTTATAGTCATTACGGTAGTATTTTTACTTATGCGTCTCATGCCTGAAGAAGGTTACTTCGGAACCGGTTCCGACAAGCTTGACGCAGCACAGAAAGAGAACATACTCAGGTCATATGGTCTGAGAGATCCTATGTACCTCCAGCTAAAGAATTTTTACAGCAGTCTCTTGAAGGGAGATCTGGGCACATCTATTATTTACCGCCCAAAAGTACCCGTATCAGTGATCCTGAAGGGAAAGGTATTCTATTCACTTTATCTGGGACTCGCTTCAATAGGGGTTTCTCTTGTTTTGGGAATAGGTCTGGGTATTCTGATGTCACAATATAAAGGAAAGCTGTGGGATAAGCTAGGAACTGTCTATATCGTAGTAATAAACGCCGTGCCGGCTGCGGTATATTACCTTTTCATACAGCTTTATACTACCGAATGGTTCAAGCTGCCCATACTCTTCGATGTGGATAAGCCTGTCAGCTGGATACTTCCCATTGTTTCAATGTCTCTCGGCAGTATGGCGGGATATGCCATGTGGATGAGACGGTATATGGTGGATGAACTGAACAAGGACTACATACGCCTGGCTAAGGCAAAGGGGCTGAAAAACAGCGCCGTTATGGTGCGGCACGTTATGCGCAATGCCTTCGTGCCAATGGCTCAATACCTTCCTACTTCCATACTTCTTACAATCGCCGGTTCCTTGTACATTGAGTATTTATACTCCATACCAGGCATGGGTGGACTTTTGATAGATGCTATTCAGAGGCAGGACAATCCGCTTGTCCAGGCATTGGTTTTGATATATTCCGCCGTAAGTATCCTTGGCCTTTTCCTGGGTGATTTGCTTATGGCCCTGTGTGATCCGCGTATTAAACTTGAACATCAGGGAGGTAGCAGGTAATGAGTACTATGTTGAATAAACCTAACGACGGAATCGATGAGACACTCTTTACCCTGGCAGAATATGACGCCCGGGCAGCAGAGCTTGGAGGCTACTCGAACTATTCCTACTGGCGTTCCACCTGGCAGGTATTTCTCAAGAACAGAACCGCTTTTGTCCTGATGATAATTATTCTGGTATTATTGATTTTTACAATGATACAGCCATATTTGCCGAATCAGAAGCTTCCCAATGAGATATATCTGGATCCGGCTACCAAAATGCAGCTGAGGAATCATCCGCCGGATGCAGAGTACTGGTTCGGCACCAATTCCATTGGCCAGGATCTGTGGGCTCGTATCTGGAGCGGTACAAGGACCTCACTTTATATTGGAGTTGTAGTCGGATTTCTTACAGCCATACTAGGCATTATCGTGGGTGCGATATGGGGTTACGTGCGTAGGCTGGAGCGTCTGTTTACGGAGATTTATAACGTATTCGACAATATACCCACCACTGTAATACTCGTATTGCTTACCTATATTATGAGGCCTTCACTTTCAACGCTTATATTTGCTATGTGCATAACGGGCTGGCTTAGCGTATCCCGTATGATACGTAATATGATAGTTATTATAAGAGACCAGGAGTATAATCTTGCTTCCAGATGTCTGGGAACGCCGACAGGCAGGGTTATCACAAAGAACCTGCTGCCTTATCTGGTTTCGGTGATAATGCTTAGGATTGCCCTTGCGATTCCTATTGCCATAGGCTCGGAAGTGTTCCTGACTTATATCGGCTTAGGGCTGCCTGTTGATATACCTTCCCTGGGGAACCTTATTAACGAAGGCCGTCTAGTTATGATGAGCGCTTCCTTAAGATATCAGCTGTTCTTCCCTGCCATTGTGCTGTCGATTATTACAATATCATTCTATGTAATGGGTAATGCTTTCGGAGACGCAGCAGATCCCAGGAATCACGTTTAGGAGGTGGGAATATGGAAACACCTGTAAGTATTCTATCGGTTAAGGATCTGGTAATTAAGTTCAATCTTCGCGGAAAAACGCTTACTGCCATACGTGAAGCCTCAATGGATCTGTATAAGGGGGAAAGTCTTGCGATTGTGGGAGAATCAGGCTCGGGCAAATCGGTTTTCAACAAAGCCTTTATGGGACTGCTCGATAAAAATGGATGGGTTGAATCAGGTTCGATCCTTTACAAGGGTAAGGATCTGGCAAATTATAAGACCGAAAATGACTGGCTCAAAATTCGCGGTAAAGAGATTGCAATGGTCTTTCAAGACCCTATGACTTCGCTGAATCCTCTGAAAACTGTCGGAAAGCAAGTTCAGGAGGCAGTTGAGCTTCACCAGGGGTTAAGGGGCGAAGCTGCAAAGAAGGTAGTTCTGGATATACTCAAAGACGTAGGGATCTCTGAGCCTGAGAAGCGTTACAGGCAGTATCCCTTTGAGTTTTCAGGGGGTATGCGGCAGCGTGTCGTAATAGCAATCGCCATCGCCTGCAGGCCGGAAGTGCTCATCTGCGATGAGCCGACGACTGCGCTGGATGTTACCATACAAGCCCAGATACTGCAGCTCCTTAAAGGCTTGCAGGAAAAATACAGCCTGACAATAATATATATCACCCATGATCTGGGTGTTGTTGCAAATGTCGCAGACAGGGTCGCCGTCATGTATGCAGGGGATATCATTGAAATCGGAACGGCGGATGATGTGTTTTTCGATCCTCAGCATCCGTATACATGGGCGCTGCTTTCATCCCTGCCGCAGCTTGGCATAAAAGGGGAACCCCTGTATACCATACACGGTACGCCTCCCAACCTGTTCAAGGAGATCAAGGGAGATGCTTTCGCACCGAGAAATCCAAGGGCTCTTCAAGTTGATTTTGTTCACCGTCCGCCTTACTTTGAAGTCAGTGAAACCCACAAGGCCAAGACCTGGCTGCTGGATCCGCGGGCTCCGAAGGTGGAGCGGCCTAAATCCATTGAAAATATCCGGGCACAGTGGGGGGTGTTATAATGAATACACCTGAGAAGCTTCTGGAAATAAAAAATTTGAGCATCGAATTCGGAAAGAAAAAGAAAAGATTTATTGCTGTAAATGATGTGAGTTTTGATATTTATAAAGGAGAGACTCTTGGCCTGGTAGGCGAGTCAGGCTCCGGAAAGACCACCATCGGCAGGGCTATCATCCGGATCAACGAGACAAGCCACGGGGATATCCTCTTCAAAGGCCGCAGGATCAACGGCAAAATAGACAGAGCACTTGATCAGGAGGTCATCCGTAAGATCCAGATGATATTCCAGGATCCCATGGCATCACTAAATGAGCGTGCCAAAGTGGATTATATCGTATCGGAAGGACTGTATAACACGAGGAATTACAGTACGGAAGAGGAAAGGAAGAAAAAGGTCGAACAGGCTCTGCTTAATGTTGGCCTGCTGCCTGAGTTTGCTTCCCGTTTTCCGCATGAATTTTCAGGAGGACAGCGGCAGCGTATCGGTATTGCCCGCACCCTTGTGATGGAGCCGGAGCTTATTATTGCTGATGAGCCCATTTCTGCCCTTGACGTGTCCATTAGGGCACAGGTCTTGAATTTGATGAACGACCTTAAGAAAAGGCTTGGGCTGACATATTTGTTTATTGCGCACGATTTGTCGGTGGTGCGCTTCATAACCGACAGGGTCGCCGTTATCCATAAGGGCCGGATCGTTGAACTGGCAGAAACGGAGACACTCTATAAAAATCCGATCCACCCATATACAAGGGGATTGTTGTCGGCCATCCCGATTCCGAATCCGAAGCTGGAAAGAGAGAGACAGGTAAGCTTCTATGATCCAGGCACGCATAAGTATGAAGGCGATGCACCGAAGTGGGTCGAAGCCGAGCCGGGTCATTTTGTGCTGAAATAGTGAATATGTGTCAGGTTGTTATATGTGAAAGTGCTGCTGATTTTGTAATGATAAATCTTTTTTGCAGCATATATATTATCAGAAAAACAAACAAGCCAGCAATCCATTCGGATTACTGGCTTTTAACTTTCTGCGAATTTTAAAAGATAAAAGTTTACTGCATTGAAAGTAAAAAAGAAGACGTACTTTGAATAATGCATGTGTTTTTTTTTGCTAAAAAAATTATATCCAAGCATTTATTGAATTTTCAAACATATTATATACTGAGTTAAATGTTTACGTAAACATTTAACTCAGTATATATCAGTGATAAAATGCATGTCATTACTTACATAAAGGTTATTACTTCTTCGAAACTGGTCATATGTTAAAAAAAATGTTAAAAAGGAGGGCTATATTTTAGTGTTTATTAATTTCGTGAAAATTGCACAGCTCAAAAATGATTATTTAAGTTAGGGGGAGCAGAATGAAAAAAATTTTAATCCTTACATTTGTTCTACTGCTGATATTTACTAGTTTAAATTTGACTGCTTGTAGTAAAGAGCCAAGTAATCCGGATGTTAGTGGAAAAGAGAATGTATCCTCTGAAGAGACCAGCAAAGGTATGTATTATCCTTATATTAGTGCAGTCCTTGAATTACCGTACTTTATTGATCACAGAGTCGGACTTGAATTGGCCGGTAAGTATTGGGGTACTAAAACAGCCACTCTGGGGCCAAGCGATTATGATATGTCTGCAATGACATCGATAATTGACCAACAAATTGCTCAAAAACCTTCTGCGTTGTTTATATCTGCATTTGAGGATACTCTGGCCCCAGCTATAAATAAAGCTGTTGATCAAGACATTCCTGTATTTACAATTGATATGGATACAATCAAGAGTAATAGGCAAGTTTTTATCGGCGGAGATACCGTAGAATACGGACGCGTTCACGCTCACACAATAGCAGAGGCCCTTAACGGAAAAGGTGACATAATTCTAATGTGGAAAATGGGCCAGAATAGTCAGGATCAACGTGCTTTTGGTTTCAAGGACGAACTTAAAAACTATCCGAATATAAAGATTGTGCAGGAAGTAAATTCTGAAACAGACTCATCTAAGGATGCTGATGCTTTAAAAGCGGCATTACAAGCTAATCCTGACGTGACAGGAATTTCAACACTTGTTGCATCAGGGCCGGTTGCAGCTGCTACAGCTGTCCGTGAATTAGGAATGGCAGGTAAAGTCATGATTGTAGGTGATTCTAAGGATGAGGCTACTCTAAAACTTGTTGAGATCGGCGAGTTATATGCTACTGTAGCAATCAAAACAATTACCGAAAACTGGTATTCAGCTATGCTTATGGACGGAATTGCAAAAAATACTGTAAGTGTATCAAAGAACGATAAAGCAGCAGGAATTGACTCTCTTCCATCTTATATTGATATTGGAACCTTTGTAATTAAGAAAGATACTGCAAAGTATTTCTATCTGCCAAAAGACCCCTTTGACTATAGCAATTTCAAAGTCACTGCTCCGGATAAGAATGAAACCTACTATCTAGTTGGAGGAGTTCTTGAATTACCTTATTTCATTGATCATAGATTAGGTTTTGAAGCAGCGTGTAAAGAGTTGGGGGTACAGGGCAAGTTCCTTGGACCAAGTGATTATGATATGGCTGCAGAAGCTCAGATTATAGAGCAGGCTATTTCACAAAAACCAGCAGGTATCCTCGTAATGGCTTTTGAAGATACATTAGCCCCAGCAATTGATAAAGCAGTAGCTGCAGGAATTCCTGTAGTAACAATTGATATGGATACAATTAAAAGTAATCGTGACATGTTCGTCGGTGGAGATACCGTAGAGTATGGCCGTATTCACGCTCGAACCATGGCAGAGGCCCTTAATGGCAAAGGTGACATAATTCTGATGTGGAAGATGGGTCAAAACAGTCAAGACCAACGTGCTTTAGGTTTCAAGGATGAACTGAAAAAATACCCGGGCATCAGAATCGTACAGGAGGTCAATTCAGAGACAGATTCATCAAAAGATGCAGATGCTTTGAAATCAGCATTGCAGGCTAATCCGGGAGTAACCGGAATATCGACACTTGTTGCATCAGGGCCAGTTGCAGCAGCTACTGCTGTACGCGAACTTGGTATGACTGACAAGATTAAAATTATTGGTGACTCTAAGGATGAAGCTACTTTGAAACTGCTGGAAAACGGGGAGTTGTATGCTACTGTAGCTATTAAGACACGAATTGAGCCATATATTGCTATGAAAATGCTATATCTTAAGAATCATACAAATTTCTCCGTATCTCAGGATGATAAAGCAGCTGGAATTGATGTATTACCTAGCCGGGTTGATATAGGAACCTTTGTAATATACAAAGATACTGCGAAGTATTTTTACCTGGATTAATTAATAGAAAGTCAGAAGGATTGCCTTTAGAGTAAGAGGGGATTTACTATCCCCTCTCCAAATTGTCTTACTAAAACAAATAGATTTAGGATTGCTTTTTCTAAAATTTATTTTTCGGGGAGAAAGGGAAATGGTATGAAAGAACAAGGTGTAATTCCCAAGTTGCTGGATGTTCAAAACATCAGTAAAGCCTTTTATGGTAATAAAGTACTGGATGATGTCAGTTTTGACCTGGATTATGGGGAAGTGCTGGGTTTAGTGGGACAGAACGGAGCAGGAAAGAGCACACTTGTGAAGATTCTTACAGGCGCATATCAGCCTGATAGCGGCGACATTTATATAGAAGGAAAACTAGCAAAGCTGAATGATATCCATACCGCTAACAATAGCGGTGTTGCATTGGTGTTTCAAGAACTTTCATTAGCTCCAAATTTGACGGTAGCAGAAAATATTTTTATCGGAAATATACCTACAGACAGACTAGGTATTGTAGATAAAAGGAAGCTCTATCAAGAAACACAAAAGTTATTATCGAAGTTTGCTGTTAATATCAAACCTGATGATCTCATACAGAACCTGTCTATAGGAAAGCGTCAGATTGTTGAGATATTAAAGGCGATTTCCAAACAGCCTATGGTCTTGATCCTTGATGAACCGACCTCATCCCTTGAAGAAGCTGAGATTAATGTACTTTTTAACTTTATTGAAGAGCTGAAAAAGAATAGATTATCAATTATCTATATTTCCCATCATATGAGCGAAATCTTCCGAATCGTTGATAGAGTCATGATATTAAGGGATGGAAATAAAGTCGGAATGTTTAACAGGGATGAAATAGATGTAAAAGAGCTTATCGGAATAATGATAAACCAAGATTTTGATTCATTCTTTGGTAATGCAGATAAAGGGAGTCTTCAAGAGAATACCATTTTAGGAATAAAAAATTTTACCAAGGAATCAGTATTTCGTGATATCAACCTTGAAGTGAAAAAGGGAGAGATACTTGGTATAACAGGTATTGTCGGGTGTGGGAAAAACGAACTATGTAAAGCGATATATGGTGCAACTAAAATTGAAAAGGGAGAAGTTTACCTGGAAGGTGTAAAGATATCCATCAAGGATCCAAGTGATGCTAAGCGTTCAGGAGTTATCTTATTACCGGAGAACAGAAAAAATCAAGGATTGTTCTTGAACGATTCAATTCAGAACAACACAATTGCTTGTATTCTTCCTAAGGTTTCCCGATATGGTTTCCTGAATAAGGAAAAAATTAGAGAAGTTGCGGAACGCTATATAAATAAGCTGAAAATAAAACTAAGCTCTCAACATGAAATAATACGTTTTCTTTCCGGCGGGAATCAGCAAAAAGTACTAGTTGCAAAGTGCGTAGCTGCAGAGCCTAAATTGCTGATTACTATGGATCCAACCCGTGGCATCGATGTTGGATCGAAAGCTGACATACACAGACATCTTCACGGTTTAGCCCGTAAGGGGCTGGCGATTATAATGGTCACAGCCGATATTGATGAATTGATTAATATATGTGACCGCATTGTGGTTATGAATAATGGAATGATTACAAAAACATTCCTGCACGATCAATTTAATACAGGACAGATTCTGTTGTCCATGCACCAATCCTAATGAATGAGGGGGATAAATATGGGCGAAAACAAATTAAATTCACGTATGCTGGCAGGTCGGTTTTTAGGTATTAAAGAAGTGCCTCTATTGTTGGGGATTTTAGGAATCGCCACAGCATTGTCAATATCAAAGTCCAGCTTTCTCAATCCTGGAAATATCCACGCAATCTTCCTGGGCTCATCATTTGAATTAATTATAGCTATTGGAATGACATTGTTGTTTATTATGGGCGGATTTGATTTGTCGGTAGGATCAATAGCAGGTTTTAGCGGTGTGGTCCTGGGGCTTTGCTTCGATGCAGGTCTTGGTGTTGAAGTGGCTATTATAATGGGGATACTGGCAGCTAGCCTTATAGGATTTGCAAATGGAGTTATTATTTCTAAACTCCGAGTAAATGCGCTTATAACTACACTGGCAATGCAGATGATAATCCGCGGACTCATTTATATATTAACAAAAGGGGTAGGGAAGACCAACTTTCCTGATGAATTTAACATCATTGGCCGTGCAACCTGGTTAGGAGTTCAGACTCCCATCTACTTTTCACTGATCCTTGTTATTATTTTCAGCATACTATTTGCCCGTTCCAGTTGGTTCCGACAGTTCTATTTTATAGGTGGTAATGAAGAGGCAGCGAGGCTTTCAGCAATAAAAGTTGATAGACTGAGAATTTTTGCATATACCTTCACAGGTCTTATGGCGGGTATATCCGGAATTCTTCTTGCTTCCCGAATGGGTGGGGCAATCCCAACACAGGGGCAGGGTATGGAAATGACTATAATTGCCGGCTGTGTTATTGGAGGAAGTTCTCTTGGAGGCGGTGAGGGGTCTTTATTCGGATCTTTCCTTGGTATTTTTATCATGGCCCTTGTGCTCAATGCATTTAACCTGCTCGGAGTAAGCATTTATTGGCAGCGAATGATATTAGGCCTGATTCTTCTTACTGCTGTACTTGGGGATGTACTTCGAGAGAGAAAATTTGAATAGCATCAGTTTGAAAACTATAAGGTAAAATCATTTAAGACTTCTTGCATTAAGTATAGAGAGAAGGGAGCAATTATGGAAGCGAAAAGAAGTTTCAATGTTAACAAATTAAATGTCAGTGTTTTTCCGACAAGAGATCTTATGGGGAAGGCATGTGCAAGGGAGGCGGGAGAAATAATACGCAGCCTGCTTGCTGAAAAGGAATATGTAAGTATAATTTTTGCATCTGCTCCTTCTCAGATGGAAATGCTGAACGCCTTAATAAATGAGAAAGGCATTGAGTGGGACCGTGTAAAAGCTTTTCATATGGATGAATATATTGGGCTGCCGGCAGATGCCCCCCAGTCTTTCGGCAACTACTTGAAGATACGACTTTTTACAAAATTACCCTTCAAGAGTGTATTTTATATGGATGGGAATGCCCCTGACATAGAAGGTGAGTGTGAGCGCTACTCAAAGCTTTTAAGAGATAATCCCCCGGATATCTCATTCCTTGGAATTGGAGAAAATGGTCATATTGCTTTCAATGATCCACATATTGCAGATTTTGAAGATCCGCTGCCAGTCAAAATAAACTCTCATTTAGATTTTACTTGCAGGCAGCAGCAGGTTAATGACGTGTGGTTTAAAAGCTTGGAGGATGTGCCGTCGCAGGCTATTACCATTACGATAACAGGCCTGATGAAGGCTCAATATATTTTTACAACAGTCCCAGGGAAAACAAAGCAAAATATTATAAAAAAGTGTATCGAGGGACCAATCTCAATTGAATGTCCTGCTACAATTATTAGAACTCATGACAAATCTCGCTTGTTCCTTGATGATGATTCTGCGGCACTCTTGGATTTCAGTGTCCTGTAGTGGAACTAAAAGGATAATAGGAGGAATAAAATGCGCACTGTATTTGTTAATGCTAAAGTGATTACTCCATACCGCTTAATCGCTGAAGACGGCGGTATAATCGCAGAAGAGGGAAAGATTATAGAAGTTTTTGAGGATGGAAAACTTGAGAAACTGCCTGATGATACAGTCATTGATGCTGAGGGTCTCTATCTTTCTCCTGGGTTTATCGATATTCATACCCATGGAGCAGGAAATGCTGACTTTATGGATGGAACAGTAGAAGCAGTATGTACTGCTTGTAGGACACATATGCAATATGGTACAACTTCCATAGTTCCAACTACACTTTCAAGCAGGCAGGATGAACACTATACAAATCTTAAAAATATTGAAAAAGCATCGAAAATCAATGACAATATGCCGGAAATATTAGGCATTCATGTAGAGGGTCCGTACTTTTCTCCTGAACAGAATGGTGCTCAGGATTCGAAGCATATCAGAGAAATAGATCCTGAAGAATACAAAAATATCCTAGAATTTTGTCCATTCATTATTAGATGGACAGTAGCACCTGAAGTACCAGGAGGACTGGATATGGGGCGATGGTTGCATGAAAACGGTATTGTTGCCTCTATCGGGCACTCGAATGCAGTATATGAAGATGTTGTCCGCGCTTGCGAGAACGGATACTCAACAATTACCCATTTTTTTAATGGGATGTCCAGACTGATCCGTAAAAATGCCCTTATGTACCTGGGGGTTGCTGAAAGCGGTCTATTGCTGGATGACTTGATAGTGGAAATTATCGCAGACGGTAAGCATTTACCTCCAAGCTTACTTAAACTTATCTATAAAGCCAAAGGAGCAGATCGCATCTGTCTTGTAACTGATTCAATGCGTGCAGCTGGACTGGACGTTAATGAAAGTATTATTGGAAGTCTTACAAATGGTCAGCGGGTTGAGATTGAAGATGGTGTTGCTTATATGCCGGGCAGAAGAAGCTTTGGAGGAAGTATATGTACTGCTGACAGATTAATTAGAACAATGGTAGAGTTAGCAGATGTACCCCTTGTCGAAGCTGTTAAAATGCTAACCCTTGTTCCTGCCAAAGTATTGAAGGTTGATAACCGCAAAGGAAGCCTGATGGCTGGAAAAGATGCTGATATTATTCTTTTTGACGAAGATATCAACATAAAACTGGTCATGGTTAAAGGGAATGTTCGGGTGAATAAATTATGGCGGTAACTATTAAAGATGTAGCTAATGAGGCTGGTGTATCAATCGCTACTGTATCCCACGTTATAAATAAGACCAGATATGTGGGTGATGAACTTACTGACCGTGTTAACAACGCCATAAAAAAGTTAGGTTATTATCCTAATCAGCTCGTTGGCAGCTTAAGAAACAAAAAAACTTATACAGTAGGGTTGGTTCTTCCGAGTATATCTAATGAAACATTCGGCCTCTTCACGGAAATAATTCAGAAAATGCTTTTTAAATTTGGATATAACCTTATAATTTGCAACACATCCCATGATATTGTTTTAGAAGAAGAAGCATTCAACACAATGCTTATGAAAAAAGTTGATGCAATTATTGCTATACCTGTTTCTTCGAATAGTCAAAAATTAAGAGAAATTCAGGACAAGGGAGTTCCTATTGTACTGGTTGATCGTGTGATAGAAGATTTTGAGGTAGACACTGTAAGGGTAGATAACTTCAAGGGCACCTATGAAATAGTAAAATATCTTATAAATATCGGACACAGTTCTATCGGCTATATAGACAGGAAGGTCGCACAGTCACATTCCATAGACCAAAGAATGGGATACAAAAAGGCATTGGAGGACAATGGAATACCCTATGACGAATTGAAAGTCATATCTTCAAGCGGATATGACTATGAGGCAGGTATAGATTCTGTTAAGGCCTTGCTTAACCGTGCAAACAATATAACGGCTGTTTGTGCATATTATGATATTACTGCATTCGGTGCCATGAGAGGCATACTGGACATAGGATATCATATACCTGATGATATTTCCGTCGTTGGTTATGATGGTATGCCCTTTACTGCAGTATCATATCCCAGATTAACTACAGTTATAACACCTGTAGATAAGCTTGCCCATGAAGCATGTAATCTTGTGATTAAGAGGCTTGAGACTAAATACAATCAAGATAGGATTAAAATTAAGATAGAGAAAAAAGAAGATATTGTCATTGTACCTGAGTTAATTATCCGTGAATCTACTTCAAGTCCCCTAAGACATACGTAGGATGCTTTTCATGAATGAACGGGGCTTCTGATATAGGAGGTATTAGCTATGGATGAATTGATAGAAATTAATATCGAATATATCGGATTCTATAAAAGAATTGCTGGAAAAGATATTGAAACAAAAATTATATCGGAAAATGCCATAGAGGGAATTCATGAAGTAAAGCGATATTTAAGAGAACAGTATGGAATAGCTGAAAATTTCATGTTGATAGTAAATAATGAAAGCATAATAAAGCTTATTAAAGATAAGCATAGAAAGCTGTATCACTCTGATACCTTTAAGGTTATTCCCATCATATCAGGAGGGTAGTATAGCAGACTTTTAGATAGGGGGGTAAATCAAATGTATGGTTTTATGGGAAAAATATTGCATGTAGATTTAACAAGCCAGAAATTTTATATTGAGAAACCGGATGCTGGGTTTTATAGAAAGTATGTTGGAGGCAGTTGTCTTGGAGGGTACTATGTATTCAAAAATATGGAAACAAATACTAACCCGCTGGATGAAAACAATGTAATAGTCTTTTCGGTCTCACCTACAACAGGTGCCGCTGTTAGCGGAGCTTCCAGGCATTGCGTTACCTCAAAGTCTCCACTGACTAATACTATTGCAAGCAGTGAAGCAGGCGGCTATTGGGGACCAGAACTAAAGTTTTCTGGATTCGATGCTATTGTTATTACCGGTAAGGCGCCAAGGCCTGTTTATTTATGGGTTCATGACGATGAATTTGAATTGAAGGATGCATCCCACATTTGGGGGAAAATCACAGGGGAAGCACAGGATATTATAAGAGAAGAGTTAGGTGATGATAGGGTACGAGTAGCACTAATTGGGCCAGGCGGAGAAAATTTGGTCAAGTATGCCTGTATATCCAATGAATTAGGGCACTTTAACGGCCGAAACGGCATGGGGGCTGTAATGGGTTCTAAAAATTTAAAAGCAATTGCAGTCAGAGGAAGTAAAAAACTGAATTTTTATGATCCTGAAGGAGTAAAAGAAGTTGCACAGAAAGCGGTACAAAAAGTAAGGGAAAATCCAGGTTCAGCTGCTTTTAAGGAATTGGGTACAAATCAGAACTTTGAATGGCACACTCCGGTGGGAGGTGTACCGACACGCAACTGGTCTTCAGGTACCTTTGAGAATGTAGAAAAAATAAATGCCCGCGCATTAAAAGATTCGGTTTTGAAAAAAAGCGGAACTTGCTGGGCTTGTGCTCAAAGCTGTAAAAGAGTTGTAGAAGTTAATTCCCCTCCTTATGTTGAGGCAAAGTATGGAGGCCCGGAATATGAAAGTGCAGCTATGTGCGGTTCTAACCTGGGTATTGATGATATAGTAGGTATTAGCAAAATAAATGAAATGTGCAGTAAATATACTTTAGACACCATATCCTTTGGAGGTGTAGTCGGTTTTGTCATGGAGTGCTTTGAAAAGGGCATTATTTCTGTTAATGACACCTGTGGGATTCCTATAAGGTTTGGTGATGCTGAAACAGTTATTAAGTTGGTAGAAATGACAGCAAAGAGGATAGGCGTTGGAAATTTATTAGCTGAAGGTACTGCTGTATTAGCAGAAATGTTGGGGCCTGAAGCCCAAAAGTATGCAGTACATGTAAAGGGTAAGGAATTTCCCGCTCATATGCCTCAGGTAAAAGCCTCAATGGCTTTAGCCTATGCTTGCTTACCTGGCGGCCCTGATCATGTTTCTTCAGAGCACGACCCCATTATAGCAACTGAAGATATATCCTACAGGTTAAGGGCTTTAGGGTTTGACCAGCCTGCAGATCCTGTTGATCTAAACAATGAAAAAAGCAAATTGTTCTGGACTACTCAATGCAGCTACAGTATTGTGGACTCTTTTTCCATATGCCAGTTTATTTTTGGTTTAGTAACAATCCTTGATTATGACGATCTGGTTTATTTTGTAAATTACGTAACAGGCTGGCAAACAAATCTCTATGAATTGATGCTTATAGGTGAAAGAAAAGTTCAAATCTTTCATGCTTTTAATCAACGGGAGGGATTCACTCCACTGCACGACATTTTGCCGGAAAAGTTATATATGCCATTGGAAAATGTTGGTCCATCAGCAGGATTCAAAGTGAGTAGAGAAGATTTCTTAAATGCTAGAAATTTATATTATGGATTTGCAGGCTGGGATCCAATTACAGGAGAAGTATCCGAGAATAAGCTGAGAAAGCTTGGATTGGAATGGATTATAGAGTGCTTGAGTAAATAAAACAATTTTCAAAGTCCCTAATAGTTAGCAAAATGTTAGCAAAACTGAATAAATTTACTTTATGTAATCGTGATGCAAAAAATAAACAAGCCGGCAATCCATTTGGATTACTGGCTTTTAACATTCAATAATGGTCCGGGTGACAGGAATTGAACCTGCGACCTCTTGAACCTCATAGTATTACTATAGAAAATGAAATATGGCTTGAAATGGTTGAAAACATTGGCTTACAGGCTTCGTGGATGTTAAGTATATTAGCCAATATATCGTGTCTGGTGTTGTTATAATATGTAATATACACTATAATTAGGATATGTTCTTCCTTGATTATTATTAAGGGTTCGGACGAATTATTCGTTATTTCTTTAAGGGGATGGAGGGTAAAAACATGGTATACAGCAAGAAAATCATGAGTTTGATAATGGTTGGGATTATTCTGGTTTGCTTATTGCCTGCTCCGGTGGATGCTGCTTCAAAATCAATTGGCATTGATACAAATGTTTACAATGATGAAATACAAAGGGCTATCAATTTGGGGATTGTACCAGATGATATGCTGGCAGACTACACGAAAAATGTAACCCATAAGCAGGTATACACTCTACTGAATAATTGCATTAAGCTCAAAACCGGGAACTATAATGCGGATTGGTCGAAGCTGACTGACGCTGCCGATTCAAGGAAGCCGGTTAACAGGCAGCAGACGGCAGAAATAGTGTATAAAGCAGCCAAGCTTCTTGAAGATACCAGTAAGGTGTGGTATACCAATGCCCTGTATTTTAGTGCTGATAAACTGGATCAGGAGCTTGTGAAAGCATACATCAAAGAATGCAATCCCACTTACACGGATATACTTCCTCTTGATTTCATGCAAGTAGTTCGGACTATGAAGGAGTATTCCGAATATGACTTTAGTCTGAATGCTGATAAGACAGGTTACTCACAAGAAAAGGCTGATGCGATTGATTATGTGACAAAAAAGAGTGATAGTATAAGCGGCAAAAAAATAATGGAGTTGACACAGGATTACCGCTTCAGACCAAAAGACAACACCACAAATGCTGAAGCCATTATCGCAGCATACAGGTTATATAATGGGATTGATGAAAAGCCGGAATATGTAAAGCTTGAGGCTGTGGGTCCAAACACCGTTCCAGCAGAGCTTTTGACAAAAGAATGTACACTGCCGGATGCGAGCAACAATAAGCTGCCACAATGGAAAGGCGTTGGTATTACAAACAAAGGCGGTGCTTTGGCTGGAGCATTATTTCAAAACGAGAACAGGAACTTTCATGAGAATGAAATAAAGTTCCTGTCTGAAAATGGCTTTAACTTTGTTCGTGTATTTTTTAGCTTCTCGACCCTTGGATATCCTGATTATGAGAAGGGTATAGTCAATGAGACAGAGCTTAGGGAGCTGGATAAGCTAATCGCATGGGGCATGAAATATAATGTGCATATCTGTATTTGCATGTATGGACAGCCGGAATTGGGCAAAGAGCCATGGCCCACAGAGATTACGACAGGTGACTTCTTTACAAACGTGCAGAAACAGAAGAATGCAAAGGACTATTGGAGGATGCTTTCCAGGAGATATGCCAATATCCCGAACAGGTATCTCAGCTTTAACCTGATGAACGAGCCTGAACCACCATCAGATGAAGTCCAAACCGCAGTATTCAAGCCGATAGTCGAGGCCATCTGGGAAGAATGTCCCGGCAGGGTTATTATAGCGGACTGTACGGGGGCGTCTTGTGAGGGCTTGGCCAAGCTGGGGGTTGCGCTGTCGTACCATTTATATGTACCCAATACCATCTGCTATAACGGCTTGGACTTTATGAGGGAAGCATTCCCTTATCTGGAGACACCTCAGTGGCCGATGGTATATCTGCCGGGCCTGCTTGACAGCGGAGCAGACCGAGATTCTGTTATCATTGAGGGCAGCTTTGATAAAGGAAGCATTGGTATCTATGTAGATGGCATCGCAAAGGATTCAGATGCAACGCTTGCAATAAGTGCCGACGGAAAGAATATTTTACAGGAAAAAGTCATAGGGACAAGTCAGTCTGACAATTGGGGGAAAATCATAAGAAAGGAATATGCAGCAGAATTTGCAGCGGGGACAACAAAGCTGGAAATAAAGGTATCAGGCTGGCTCAGATATGGGCGTATCCAGATAAAGCAGCCGGGGAAAAAAGATATCAACATGTATCCCCATGATATATACTGTTATGAATGGAATGCTGTAGCACCTAAAATACTTGTACATAATGACGGAAGCTTTGAGAACAACAATTCACCTCGAAAGATGGTTGATGGGGACTATATTTATCAATGGGCGGTAAAAGAACACCAGGCTGTGGCGGAAAAATACAATGTCGGCTTTATGATTGGCGAGTTCGGGCCTTTTGGAGAGACGCTGCCGAAGGCTACATTACTCGCTTATATGGATACCATCCTGGGCGGATTGAGCAGTAACGGACTGGGCTGGTGCAACGGCGGTTTTATCGGAAGCGGTTATATTGCAACTTTTGCTCCTTACAGTGACGAATATAGATTTTCTAAATTGTCCGACTCTGACCTATACATCAATGATGAACTGTTTTCAATATATAAAGAGCATACTAAATAGAAAAGACTATGCGAAAGTATAGATGTTTCCGATGAAGCTCTTAAAAATTTCATAGTATAAGCAAAAATAAACAAGCCTGTAATCATTGCGATTACAGGCTTTTAACTTTCAATAATGGTCTGGGTGACAGGAATTGAACCTGCGACCTCTTGAACCCCATTCAAGCGCGCTACCAAGCTGCGCCACACCCAGATATTTGATAACATTCGTGATACTTATAAAATATAACATAAAAGCTTTTGAAATTCAAGACCATATGTTTGACAAAGCTGCAATTTTTGCCGGAATTTTTACCGGAGGCAAAAGCTCGTTGATATTAAGATTGTACCAGGAATTTCAATATATATACATCCTTTAGAACTACTTCAATAGTAAGCTGGAACTATTTTTTCAAATTGCTTATTTTTAGCAGGATTATGAGAACCCATGGAGAAATATATAATGATTATGTTAATATATGAAATTTAACCGTTTACCTATGTTACGCGAGGAGCCACGAAACCATGAGAACAAAAAAGAGCAAAATGTCATCTGTTTATATATTCCCGGTATTGTTTTTTATTATTTGTTCATCATATTTAATTAGATTCTTGTTTTTCAATATTGAGACTGAAATAGTTAAATATAACTCTATAGAGAACACCATAAGGACAAAGGCACTTATTGTAAGGAATGAATCCACTGTCGCGCTTCCCGCGGGAGTGGAAATAAGCTATAAAGTCAATGAGGGAGACAAGGTTTCTTTTGGTAAGAAAATACTTGAGATCGTAAAGGGCAATAAGGCAGACGATGATATCGCAATAAAAATACAACAGTTGGACCAAAGGATTAAAGAGGTAAAGCAGTCCGACATCAACAACAATTTTTTCTCACAGGATAAGGAAAAGATAGAAAGCCAGATAAACGAAAAGGTGGCTGAACTGAAGAATATTGCCAAAACCGGAGATTATGAAAAGCTTGATACAGTAAAGGACGATCTGACTGCCAATCTGTACAAGAAATCTCTTGTGTATGGAAGCGGAAGCTTCTTTGGCAAGAATCTCGAGCAGCTTGAAAAGGAAAAACTCACACTGGAAGGTATCTACAATAACAGTATAGATGACATATATGCTCCGATTTCCGGTGTTGTAAGCTACAGTATCGATGGTTATGAGCAGATACTGAGTCCTTTGAATATAAAAGCCTTTAAGCTTGGCAGCATCAAGGAGATATTTGAAACTCTGGATGAAAAGAAGCAGGATGAAGCTGAAGCCGCTTCCATCGGCATCAAGCTTGTTGATAATTTTGAGTGGTATACCTGCAGCATGATCAGCGAGGAGCAGGCCAGGGGTATGAAGATAGGGAAAAAAATCAAGCTCAGGTTCACTGAATTCGAAAATACCCAGATCAACGGAGAGGTCTATGAGGTATCACAGCCGGAGGGTGGGACTTGTCTGGTAATAATGAAGATCACCGAGCATATAAATGGTTTTTATAAAAAGAGATTGGTTGAAATGGATATTATAGAGGACTATAATGAGGGGTTCACAGTTCCTAAAAAAGCTATAGTAGTCAAGGATAATATCAAGGGAGTATATGTTATAAAGAGCGGAATGGTCAAGTTTGTACCTGTTGCCGTTATGGTTGAGGATGTGGAGACATGTTTGGTCCGGAACCTCAGTAAGGAGGATTCGGATTACAAATCGGGCTATGATTCCCTGAAGATATTTGATGAAGTTATTACTACAACTAAAAGGGTTAAGGAGAATCAGGTTTTGACCGATAAAATATAGGAGGGGTTTTACTTTGCAGGAAATCAGAGACAATATAGCGAATATATCCCGGAATATAAGGGATATTTGCGTTAGAACCGGTAAAGACCCTGGCAGCATTACGATAATTGCTGTGACAAAGACAGTTGCAGCAGATCGCATCAATTATGCATTAGGGTGTGGAATACATAACATTGGCGAGAATAAAGTGCAAGAGATAATGGCAAAATATGAAAATGTTGAGGGAAATGTTAACTGGCACCTGATAGGGCATTTACAAACCAACAAGGTAAAATATATAATAGATAAAGTAGAACTCATTCATTCTGTTGACAGCTTAAGTCTGGCAGAGGAAATAAGCAGGAGAGCTCTTAAAGCCGGACTGGTGAAAAATATATTAGTGCAGGTAAATGTAGCGCAGGAAGATACCAAGTTCGGTGTTGACTATGAGGAAACAGACAGCTTTGTAAAGCAGCTGTCAGAGCTTCCCGGCATAAGGGTAAAGGGGCTTATGACAATTGCTCCGTATTATGAGGATACTGAGCTGGTTAGGCCGGTATTCAGACGGCTTAAGGAAAAGTATGATGATCTGGCTGAAGCAAATATAACAAACGTAGAAATGAAATACTTATCCATGGGTATGACAAATGACTTTAAGGCAGCAATTGAAGAGGGTTCCAACATGGTAAGGATTGGGACAGGTATTTTTGGAACAAGGAATTACAATATTTAACAAGGATTTTAATATATAACAAGGGGGTATAGCAATGTCGGCCAACATATTAAACAAGGTACTTTATTTCATGGGAATAGGGGAAGCCGCTGAGGAAGAGCATGAAGAGGTTGAAGCCGTGAAGCCTCAGATAGAAGCAGTAACTACGAGTGTACATAAGAAGAGCAATGTAGTGAATATACATTCTGCGACTTCGCCGATGAAGGTAGTGCTTGTGGAACCTGCCTCTTATGATGAGGTTCAATCCATATGTGATGACCTTAAAAGTAAAAAGCCTATAATAATCAATTTTGAAGAAATGGATAAGGAAGTAGCCAAAAGGATGGTAGATTTCATCAGTGGCGCGGTTTATGCACTGGATGGTACTATTCAGAAGGTCTCAAACGGCATAGTACTGGTTGCTCCCTCTAATGTCGATGTGCTGGGTAATATAAAGAACACTATAGGCGACGAGGACTTTGATCTGGAAGGTATTTTCAGCTGGCTTAAATAATTAATGCCCAAGTAATGAAAGAATGAGAGTGGTTACATGAAATATGTATTAGCAACGACTGTATCATATTTTTTTGAGTTTCTCAATTTTATGATACTGATAAGAGTCTTTTTGTCATGGTTCAATTATAATCCCAACAACAAGCTGATTATGCTTGTATTCCAATTGACTGATCCGGTGCTGGAGCCTTTTAAAAGGCTGTCAGGCAGATTGGGAATAAATACTGGGATGATAGATTTTTCTCCAATAATATCGTTATTATTTCTCTATTATATAGTGAAACCTTTGCTGCTTACGCTTATAGCCACATTCTTTTAAGAGGTAGCTTCGTGAAGGATAATAATCAGATATTGGATAGGTTCAGGGACTATGAAGACAGGGTGCTGGTGAATGAGCTGCTTGAATATGCAGAGGTATGCACATCGGGATATACCCTGAGAAGTACGGATTTTTTAGATCCCAGGCAGCAGAAGATCGCAGAGGACGTACTCAGCCGGCAAAAGGGTATAAGCTATGGCTTTTTTGGCGGGATAGAAGAAAGTGAAAGAGCTGTGTGTGTTATCCATGATGAAAACTACGAGATAACAGAAGAGGATATTCCAATCGGAATAATCTCCATAACCTGGAATAGAATCAGCAGGAAGCTTTCTCACAGGGATTTTCTCGGAAGCATTCTGGGATGCGGAATAAAAAGGGAAAAGATTGGAGATATTATTTTAGACGAATGCAGGGCATATGTAGCTTGCATGTCTGATATTACCAGATATCTTTTATACAATCTCAACAAGGTCGGCAGTACGGCGGTAAGTGTGTCTGAAGCTGTTGAAGTACAAAAGAAAGAGGAAAAGGTAAAGACAATATCATCAACCGTTGCATCACTAAGATTGGATAGCCTTGTAGCAACTGGCTGCGGAGTTTCCAGGGCAAAAGCTGCAGAAACGATAAAAAGCGGCAAGGTCAAGGTAAATTGGGAGGATACTTCCAATTCTTCGAAGGAAATTAAGCAGGGGGATGTAATATCTATACGGGGTAAAGGCAGGATAGTGCTGGAAGAAGTATCAGGGACTACTAAAAAAGACAGGATAAAAATCACAATTAAGAAATACTTGTGATGGAGGGTGAGGGAATATGATTACTCCGATGGATGTTAGGAACAAGGAGTTCAAGAAAGGCTTAAGGGGCTATAGGGAAAGTGAAGTCGATGAATTTCTGGATAAGCTTGTAGCGGATTACGAAAGAATATACAGAGAGAATGGGGAGCTTAAGGAAAGAGTAGCTATTGACAAAGAGCGGATCGAAAGCTATAACAGTATGGAAAAATCCCTGCAGAATACTCTTTTAGTCGCACAGACAACTGCTGAGGATATAGTTGCAAATGCAAGGAAAAAGTCGGATATGATCATAAAAGAGGCTGAGGATCAGGCCAGAAAAATTATAGAAGATGCAAACCACAGTATTATAAAAATTAATAAGGATTATGAAGAATTGAAAAAGGAAGTACAGGTCTTTAAGACAAGGTTCAAGACACTTTTGGAGTCTGAGCTTGAAGCGCTTAATGCAACCTTGAAGGATATATAAGAGCATATGAACTAAAGAAGACTCTTTCACAAGGCTGTGAAAGAGTTTTGTCATGATTACTGGGAGGATGTAAAATGGAACTCAGGTATATTGCCGGTGAGAACAGCAAAAGAAAGATAGTAAAGGTCAGGGATGTCTCCATAGGGGATGGGGGTTTTGACATTATAGCAGGCCCTTGCTCTGTTGAAGCTCTGGATATGCTTTTGGAGACCTCCGGCTGGATTAAGGCTTACGGTGCGGTAATTCTGCGGGGCGGTGCATTCAAGCCGCGTACTTCACCCTATACCTTTCAGGGACTAAAGGAGGAAGGTCTGAAGCACCTTAAACAGGCATCGATCATAACAGGTCTGCCTGTGGTATCCGAGATCATGGATCCGAGAGATATGGAGCTGATATACGGATATGTGGATATGTTCCAGATAGGCTCAAGGAATATGCAGAATTTTTCTCTCCTCAAGGAAGTGGGTAAGGCTGATAAGCCTGTACTTCTGAAGAGGGGAATGGCAGCGACAATAGAAGACTTTCTCATGGCAGCAGAATACATAGCCTCTGAAGGCAATGATAATATCGTGCTTTGTGAGAGGGGTATCAGAACCTTTGAGAACTATACAAGGAATACTCTTGATATTACTGCGGTGCCTATACTGAAAAGTCTGTGCAAGCTTCCGGTCATAGTTGATCCAAGCCATGGCACCGGCAGAAGGGATCTGATTCTCCCGATGTCTCTGGCAGCAATGGCCGCTGGAGCCGACGGGGTGATGATCGAGGTGCATCCATGTCCGGAAAATGCTCTTTCAGATGGGGAACAGTCCCTGAATCTGCAGGAGTTCAAGGAAATTGCCGGAAGACTTAAGTCTACAGAGGAGTGCTTCTGTGACATCCGCAAGAAATGAATATTTATAATGAAATGATGATAATATAAAGTCATGAAGTGTTTCCTTTGAGGGCATTTCATGACTTTATATTTTGCGCTTCAGGAGGTGTAAATATGGATATTGATAATACCGAAGTCAAGGAACTGGAAGGCAGGGTGGAGAAAATTGCACTTATGCTTGAAAAGGCCAAGATAGGTGAGTATGTCAATATTATGACCAAGCCGAAAACACTTCTCCTGAACAATTTTATAGGTGGGGTGGCCAGAGGCTTTGGAACGGCAATCGGATTTACAATACTCGGGGCAGTTGTTCTCTACCTCATGAGGCAGGCGATGCTTTTGAACCTTCCTTTCATCGGTGGTTTTATTGCGGAGATAGTCAAAATAGTACAGGATCATCTATGATCAAATATAGAGGAGGCAGCAAAAATGGACAAAAAAGACCTGAAGCACTATGAGGAGGTCTTAAGGAAAGAGAAGGAGGAAAGGGAGGATTCCCTTATAGATGATGGGATGGGGCTTGGTATATCCCTGAGGGATCAGACCAGCGAGCTTTCATCCTATGACAACCATCCCGGGGATCTGGGCAATGAAACCTATGAAGCCGAAAAGAATCTTTCCTTCAGAACAAGGGAGAAATTCCTGTTAAGCGAGGTGCAGGTTGCTTTAGACAAGATTGCAGACGGCACCTTCGGTTTATGTGAGATATGCCATAAGGAAATAGGGAAGGCCAGACTGGAAATAAGGCCGTACACCCGGCTATGCATACACTGTGAGAATGATATGGAACAGAAGATAGATGATGAGGAAAAGGGGAGGCCTATAGAGGAGCAGGTGCTGTTTCCGCCCTTCGGAAGATCCTTTACCGACAATTCCACAGAGGATAATGTAGTATATGATGGTGAAGACACCTGGGATTCAGTGAATGAGTACAATGTAAGGATGTCGGATAATCAATTCGGTGAGGAGGATGAAAGGGTAGGATATGTTGAGGATGTGGAACAGATAAGCAATGAACAGTATAAGAGACAGCTTGAGTGAGATAGATAGGGAATCAGGGAGGGACGCTGGTGCAGGGATACGAGGCTGCGGGGTTTCGGGGCTGCGAGGCGCCATTTGTAGGGAACGCATTTCATGCGTTCCGTTATGGTGTGTTATGTTGTTTGTTTGCTGCGCGCAAATGGAAAGACTTTTTCTAAATTTTATGATATAATCGTAAAGGCAATATTCATTTATGTATAAGGGGGAATTTTATTGTATCCTTTTATTATCGCAGCAGTAATTGTTGCTCTGGATCAGATAATAAAGAATGTACTGGTTAAAGCGCTGGCAAACGGACCAATTGTAGTGATCAGGAATTTTTTCAACCTTGTTTATGTTGAAAACTACGGAATAGCTTTTGGAATGTTTAAAAACAAAACGTTGTTTTTTATAATTACACAATCCATAATAGCGATAATAATATCATATGTCATCTACAAGCTTCACAGTAAAAGCATGCCGTTGACAATATGTCTTTCATTGATTCTCGGAGGCGCGATCGGTAATCTCATTGACAGAATAAGGATAGGATTTGTTATTGACTATCTGTCCTTCAGCATATTCCCTCCGGTCTTTAACCTTGCAGATTCAGCAATAGTAGTGGGCGCAATACTTCTAAGCCTGCTTTTGCTGTTTGATAAAAATATAAAAATATAGTCACTAGTTGCTAGATTTAGGGAGGGCTCTGGGGTTACAGGGTTCCAAGGCGTAGGGAACGCATTGTATATGTTCCGCTGTAGGGGCGCCCACCGGGCGTCTGTTGTAGGGGCGATTCATGAATCGCCCGTACGGGGGTGAATTTATGGAGGTCAGAGAATTCAATATTGAACCGGAGGAAGCCGGAAAAAGGCTGGATTCATTTCTTTCTGAAAAAATAGAGGGCTATTCCAGGACATACATGCAAAAGCTTATTGATGATGGAAGCTGTAAGGTAAATGGAAAAAGTGCAAAACCGAATCTCAAGCTCCGCCAGGATGATCAGGTGGAGGTTGTCATTCCAGATCCGGTTCCTCTTGAGGTAGAACCCGAAAAGATCGATCTGGACATAGTGTATGAGGATGACGATATCATAGTGATCAACAAGCCCCAGGGTATGGTAGTGCATCCTGCTCACGGCAACTATTCAGGTACTGTTGTAAATGCGTTGCTTTCACACTGCGGGAGTCTTTCGGACTATAACAGCCTTACCGGGATAAACGGTGTGATGAGGCCGGGGATAGTACATAGAATAGATAAGGATACTTCTGGTATAATAGTTATTGCCAAGACTAATGAGGCACATCTTTCGCTGTCGGAGCAGCTTAAGGAGCACAGCATAACCAGAAAATACGTGGCTCTCCTTGAAGGCAGACTCAAAAATGAAAGTGGAACTGTCGAGACGCTCATTGGAAGGAATCCCAAGGACAGAAAGCAAATGGCGGTTGTCAGCATAAATGGCAAGAAGGCTGTTACCCATTATAGGGTACTTGAACGGTTTGAAAACCACACCTTGATAGAAGCAGTGCTGGAGACGGGCAGGACACATCAGATAAGGGTGCATATGGCTTATCAGGGGCACCCTGTTGTAGGGGATACTGTGTATGGTTACAAAAAGCAGAGTTTTGATACCAATGGACAGCTGCTTCATGCCAGGATACTTGGTTTTCTGCATCCAACCAGAAAAGAATATGTTGAATTTGAAGCCTCTCTTCCTGACTACTTTGAAAAAATATTAAAGCTTTTAAGGAGTAAAAGCCTATAGACAAAATACAAGTACTGTGTTAAAATCTATTAAAACATGGAACCTTTAAACTTGTCCAGTGAGGCATGGAAGGATCATAGAACTACGCCTTTAATCTGCCTCACGGCAGATTTTTTGCATTTTCAGATAAAATCATGGAGGAAGAACAATGAAGATCAAGACCGAAATAATGGATGAGAAAGCATTGGACAGAGCTCTTACCAGAATAACCCATGAAATAATTGAGAGGAACAAGGGGGTTGAGGATCTGGTGCTGCTTGGGATAAGGACAAGAGGAGTTACATTGGCAAAAAGACTGTGTGAGAAAATAAAAGGCATCGAGGGTGTGGAGCTGCCTGTCGGTTCCCTTGATATTACAAGCTACAGGGATGATATCAAGGACATAAAGGATATGCCCCGGCAGAACACTACCGACATAAGCTTCGATATCAGCGGCAGGAAGGTAATACTTGTCGACGACGTGCTCTATACCGGAAGGACTGTAAGAGCTGCAATGGATGCCATTGTGGATATAGGAAGGCCCCTGAACATACAGCTTGCAGTGCTGGTAGACAGGGGTCACAGGGAGTTTCCTATCAGAGCCGACTATGTAGGAAAGAATGTTCCTACTTCTAGAAGCGAGAAGGTTATTGTCAATGTCAGGGAAGCGGATGACAGGGACGGAGTGTTGATCGGAGAATAAGAGTAGAGTATTTTTGCTACTCTTTTTTAATGTGTTTGGAGGTGAAAATATGAGTCTGCTTATTAAACATTGCAGCATTGCAGACCCGGAAACCGCATATGAAGAGCTTAATGACATTTATATTGAAAACGGAGTGGTAGTAAAGATAGCGCCTCTAATCAGCCAGAGTGCCGGAAGAGTGATAGATGCAAGGGGCTTTCATGTGCTGCCGGGCTTTGTTGATATGCATACGCACCTGAGGGAGCCCGGCTTTGAATATAAAGAGACGGTTCGTTCCGGTACAATAGCAGCAGCAAGGGGAGGATACACTACAATCTGCTGCATGCCCAACACCAGACCGGTAATAGATGATGAGGCTTCATTGCAAAGGCTGCTGGACATCATAGAAAAGGATGCAGCAGTCAATGTGCATCCGATTGCAGCGATTTCAAGGGGTCAGAAAAGCGGAGAGCTTACAGATATGAAGAAACTGAGGGAAATGGGCGCTGCTGCATTTTCCGACGATGGAAAGCCAGTGATGACTGCTGCTCTTCTGAGAGAGGCGCTTATTGCCGCTAAAGCTGACGATCATCTGATAATCGAGCATTGCGAGGAGTTGAGCCTGGCAGAGGGCGGAGCGATAAACGCAGGCAAAAAAGCCGAACAGCTTGGAATCAGGGGTATACATCCATTGTCTGAGGAACTGAATGTAATGAGAGACATAATGATTGCTGAGGAGACCGGCTCACGTATACATATTGCCCATGTCAGTACGGCCGGGTCCGTAGGTATAATAAGGGCTGCAAAGGGCAGGGGGGTCAGGGTTACCTGTGAGGTGACACCTCATCACATAGGGCTGACTGAAGAGATAATAACCCCGGGCTTCACTGACTGCAAAGTGAATCCGCCTCTAAGGACTGCCGGGGATATCAAAGCCCTGAAGGAAGCTCTTAAGGATGGCACTATAGATATAATAGCAACTGATCATGCTCCTCACCATAAGGATGAGAAAAATGATGATTTTTACAGCTCGGCCTTTGGAATATCAGGTATAGAGACTGCCTTTTCCGTTTGTTATTCAGAGCTGGTGGAGACCGGAATACTTACACTGAAGGAATTGGCAGGTAAAATGAGCAGCAATCCGGCGAGGATATTGGGGCTGGATGCAGGAGCGATAAAGGAAGGCAGAACTGCCGAGCTGGTAATAGTTGATACAGCAAGGGAAATAGCAGTTGACAGGGAAAAGCTTTTGTCGAAAGGTAAAAATACTCCCTTACATGGGAAGAATTATAAAGGTGATGTGGTGTACACAATAGTAAAAGGAAGGATAGCTTACGAGAATAAATAAGATAGGAGTGGTTGATATGTTCACGGACAAACTGATTGAAGGGATCATTAAATGCCGGAATCACACAATTGTAGGTCTGGATCCGAGGCTTGACTATATCCCGGAGTATATTTCCAGGGAGATTGACGGGGGAGCTCCTCTGAAAGATAATGCAAGGTTTATTGCCGAAGCATTTTTAAGCTTCAACAAAGAGATAATAGACAATGTATATGATTTAGTGCCGGCTGTAAAGCCCCAGATAGCTTTTTACGAGCAGTACGGCACAGCGGGCTTCGAATGCTATATGAAGACCTGTGAATATGCAAAAGCAAAAGGGCTTCTGGTGGTAGGAGATGTGAAAAGGAGCGATATAGGTTCTACAGCAGAAGCATACTCGGATTTTTACCTGGGCAATAATGAGTGGTCGGCAGAAACCGATTGCATTACGATCAACCCATACTTTGGTACAGACTCCATAATGCCTTTTATAAAGAACTGTGAGAAAAACGGGAAAGGGCTTTATGTACTTGTGAAAACCTCCAATAAATCTTCAACGGATATACAAGACCTGGAAGCAGGAGGCAAGAAGGTTTACGAGCACGTGGCCGAGCTGGTGGTCAAGCTTGGAGAGGGACTTACTGGTAAATACGGTTACAGCTCGGTAGGTGCAGTGGTTGGGGCGACCTTCAGGAGTGATGGGCTCAAGCTCAGGAAGCTTATGAAAAACACCTATTTCCTGGTACCTGGCTATGGAGCACAGGGCGGTACGGCAGAGGATGCGGCAGTATGCTTCAATGAGGATGGGCTTGGAGCTGTCGTAAACTCATCCAGAGGCATAATTGCAGCTTATAAGAATGCGGAGTACAGCAGTAGGTTCAGCGGGAAGGAATTTGGATTGGCAGCCAGAGAAGCGGCAATAGCCATGAGGGATGATATAAACAGGGAGCTTGAGAAAGCAGGTAAAATTGCATGGTAGGAGTGGAGGGCACTATGCGGCATATGGGAAAAGTAGTGGAGAACAGAGAGCTGTGCAATGATATTTATGAGATACTTATAGAGTGCCCGGAAATAGCCGGGGAGGCTAAACCGGGGCAATTTCTGCATGTCAGGATAAAGAGCGGTATTGACCCCCTTTTGAGAAGGCCTATTAGCATAAGCAGGGTTTATAGGGATATGGGACATATATCTCTGATATACCAGGTCATCGGAAGAGGAACAAAGGAAATGACATCAATAAAGAAGGGCGGGGAAATAGATATTATGGGACCTTTGGGAAATGGTTTCACTCTCTTTCCCGGCAAGAAATGCGCTGTAGTAGGCGGGGGGATGGGTGTGGCTCCATTGCTGGAGCTGGCCGCCAGTATTCCCGGCTGTGATGCATATATAGGCTTCAGATGCAGTACTTTTAAGCTTGATGAGTATAGATCCGCCTGTAAGGAGCTTTTTGTGGCTACTGAGGACGGAAGCACAGGAAGCAGGGGCTATGTGACGGATTTAATAAAGGATATAAAAGAATATGATATTGTATATACCTGTGGCCCAAAGCTGATGATGAAAAAAGTCAAAGAGCTCTGTGAGAATAATTCGGTGCGGTGCTTTGTTTCCATTGAGGAAAGGATGGGCTGCGGCATAGGAGCATGCCTGGTATGTGCCTGCAGGATAAAGGACGGAGCAGAATGGCACCATAAGAAGGTGTGTACCGACGGTCCGGTATTCGAGGCTGGGGAGGTGGATTTCGATGCCTGATATCAGTGTTGATCTGGCGGGTATAAAACTGAAAAATCCGGTGATTACCGCCTCCGGAACCTTCGGCTTCGGCAGGGAGTATGCCAAGTATTATGATCTCGACAGGCTCGGGGGAATTGCTGTAAAGGGGCTGACCTTAGAACCCAGGGAGGGTAATAGTCCCCCGAGAATAGCAGAGACTCCCGCAGGTATACTTAACAGTGTAGGGCTGCAGAATCCTGGGGTGAAATACTTCCTGGACAAGGAACTGTCTTTTCTGCGCAGGTATGATGTAGCAGTCATTGCCAATATTGCCGGAAATACAGTGGAAGAGTACTGCAGGATGACAGAGAGCCTCGGCAGTCATGTGGATGGAATAGAGCTGAACATATCCTGCCCTAATGTCAAGGAAGGCGGAGTGGCTTTTGGAATCAAGTGTGAGTCGGTGTACAACATAACAAGAAAGGTAAAAGAATACTGCAAGGTGCCGCTTATAGTCAAACTGTCCCCCAATGTAACCGATATAAGGGAGATTGCACTGGCAGCCCAGGAGGCTGGAGCTGACGCCTTATCGCTTATCAATACGCTGCTTGGTATGGCAATTGATATTAAAACAAGGAAGCCAGTACTTGCTAATACTGTAGGAGGGCTTTCGGGTCCTGCTGTAAAGCCGGTTGCGGTTAGAATGGTGTGGCAGGTGGCACAGGCTGTGAGTATACCGGTAATAGGAATGGGTGGTATAAGCACCTGGGAGGATGCGGTGGAATTCATCCTGGCAGGCGCTGATGCAGTGGCAGTAGGAACAGCGAATTTCATAAGTCCCTATGCGCCTCTGGAAATAGTTGAGGGGATAGAGAATTATCTTATAAAAAACAATTTTGATAGTATAAATGAATTAAAAGGAAATATAAAATAAATTGATGGAGGGGATAATATATGCTTAGTAGTAAAAAAATCAATGATATCATGGAAAAGACGGGGGTGCTGCAATCGGGACATTTTCTGCTTACCTCAGGGAAGCACAGCAATAGATACATGCAGTGTGCAAAGATATTCCAGCATCCGGATATAAGTGCGGAGATTTCAAAAGCACTGGCAGAAAAATATGACGGTTATGATATAGATATAGTAATCGGTCCTGCAATAGGGGGAATAATACTGGCTTATGAAGTGGCAAGACAGCTGGAGGTAAGGGCACTTTTTGCAGAGCGGGAAAATGGCGCAATGACTTTGAGAAGAGGATTTGAAATAAAACCAGGCTCCAGAGTATTGGTGGTAGAGGATGTTATTACAACAGGAGGATCTGTAAAAGAAGTTATTGAGGTAGTCCGCAAGGTAGGCGGAGAGGTAGTAGGCGTAGCCAGCGTAGTAGACAGAAGCGGCGGCAAGGCTTTATTCGATGTGCCCTTCAAAAGTGCAATAAAAATTGAGATTGATACATACGAGCCTGAGGAATGCCCTTTGTGCAAATCCGGATCTACAGCAGTAAAACCTGGAAGCAGAAATATATAACCGGATTATTGAACTTACATTATGTTAAAAAAAGTTCACAAAAAGTACATAATTAATTCTTTAACAATAATTCCTTATAGCCTTAGAAATATCAGCAAAGTTTAAGAAATATATGTAAAAATAGTACCATAAAATGTAAAGAATTTATCAAAAACTGAATAATGATTATTGAATTATTAGAAAAATCTATGTATTATATAATAAATACAACAAAAAGGAGGTTTAATTAATGGCAGAAAAAAGAGAAAACTGGGGAAGTAAGTTAGGTCTTATTCTGGCAATGGCCGGTAATGCAGTTGGTCTGGGTAATTTCTGGAGATACCCGTACACAGCAGCAAAAAACGGCGGCGGTTCATTCATGATTCCATATTTCGGTGCACTTATTCTTATGGGTATTCCTTTGATGTTTGTTGAATGGAGTCTTGGAAGGTACGGCGGCAAGTATGGTCATGGCAGCCTGGGTCCAATGGTATACCTTCAGGCTAGAGAGGGTGTAAAGCCAAAGACAGCTGCAATACTTGGCGGTTTTGCAGGTGCTATAGCACTTGGTGTTACAGTGCTTGTTAACAGTTACTACAACCATATCATAGGTTGGACAATTGGTTATGCATTTGAGTCACTCACAGGCGGATACATGGATAAGTCAATGAGCACAGGTGAATTCTTTGTTAATTACATACAGTCACCTGCCCTGGTATTCACATTCTGGATAATAGCTCTTGCTGTACTGTATTTCGCAGTTGCAGGCGGTATCCAGAAGGGTATCGAAGTTCTGGCAAAGTTCATGATGCCTACAATTTATGTTTTTGGTGCCATACTTATAGTAAGAACCTTGACACTTGGTACACCGGTTAATCCGGATTGGTCTCCTATCAAAGGACTTGACTATATCTGGTCTCCAAGATGGCAGGATTTGAACTGGGGATCAGCACTTGCTGCGGCAGGACAGATTTTCTTCACTCTGTCACTTGGTATGGGTATTATATGTAACTATGCTTCATACCTTAAACCTGAGGATGATATAGTACTTTCCGGTATAGCTACAATAGGTCTTAATGAGGCAGCTGAAGTTATACTTGGTGGTACAATAGCTATTCCGATAGCTTACACATACCTCGGGCCGGAAGGATTGTCAGCAAGTATAGGCTTATCCTTCATATCACTGCCTAACATCTTCAGAGAAATGGGCGGTGGACAGCTCTTCGGGGCATTCTGGTTCTTGCTTCTTGCCTTTGCAGGTATTACTTCTGCAGTTGCTATGTATAATTATATAGTTTCACTGTTGGAAGAAAGCTTTGGAATGCCAAAGAAGAGAGCATCCTTGACAGTATTCTTCCTATACATCCTGGTTGGTCTTCCGGTAGCTCTTGAACCAATCCTTACAAAGACTGCAGACCTTGCATACTTCTCTGAGTTAGACAACTGGGTAGGTACTTACCTCCTCGTTGTACTTGGCGGACTTGAAGCTATAGTTGTTGGATGGTTGAATGGTAAGAATTCCTTGAATGAAATCAATAAGGGCGGTTACTGGCAGCTTCCTGGATGGTTCTATAAAGGATTCATACAGTTCCTGACACCAGTATCGATTATACTACTTCTCATTGGATCAACAATGAATAATCTTAAAGCCGGTTACTTCAAAATCGTACCGGACTTCGTTGCTGGGACACCGGTTCTTGTTCCTTGGGTTCAGGGAGCAAGATTAGTGATGCTTGTAGTATTGGCATTCGGATTCTATCAAGCATACAAGACCGTTAAGGAAAAATACGGTGTTGAATTAGAAAGCGGTCAAGTATCAATAAGAAAGTAAGGAGGGAATATAAATGTCAGGTGGAGCATTAGGTTTTATGGTATTAGCTTGGGGCATTATACTGGGAACAGTAGCAATTTCCCTCAGCGCATTAGTAAAGCACAGCAAATAACAAAAATAAACCCCCACTGAATGTGGGGGTTTTTTTGGAGGTAACGCATGGAAAGGGACTTAATTATTGTCTTGGAAGACTTAAAGAAGAAGATAAGTAAAGCATATGCAGGAAAACAGAAAGAGAAGTTTGAAAAAGATATTACAGCACTTATAAATGAATATAATTCTTTGGAGATTCCAGAAGCCCTTGCAGATACCTATGAAAGCTTAAAGAACAAAGGCAGGGAGCTTATGAAGGAATCCAATATAAAGCAGGAAAAAAAGGTAGATTACTACCTGAGATATTGTGGAGCGGCTATTTATGATTTTAAAGGGAATTTACAGCCTTTAAACACTATACTGAAGTCATTTTTGCTGACTAGTGCGCTTTTCTTTGTATTAGCACCCCAGTATTTTTCGTTTGTAATGCCTATTCTGTTTGCCGTACCGATTTTTTTGGGATTGAGAGGTATGAGGAAAAGAGTATTGAATGGTCTTTATATGGGAATTACAGTAGTTCCTATGTCTATGCTGGTTGCAATTGTCTGGATCAGGAATGCAATTCTGACAATAACTACGGGTACTTTCAGCAACTTTGTAGCACAGCTGGCCCAATCCTACGGTTTCTCTATCGAGTTTACACTGAACCTGGCAATAGCTTGTATAGGACTTAGCGTGGTTATGCTCGCAAGCTCCATAGTGCTGCTGTATAGTGCGATTAAATACAGAAAAATGTTCATATAATGGAAAAAAAGCTGTTGGCTTTATAAGCCGGCAGCTTCATTTTTTCATATTATTTATTCTCTCTTCATCAGGAGTCATGTACATGGTAAAATAATTATCATAGATAACCATTCCAGGCTTTGCACCGCCCGGTTTTTTAACATTCTTCCTGCGTGTATAGTCCACAGGCACCTTGGAGGACATCCTGCCCTTGCTGTAAAATGCTGCAAGGTTGGCGGCTTCCTCAAGTGTGGTATCATCCACCTCTTTGCCCTCAGTCTTTATTATTACATGGGAGCCGGGTATATCCTTGGTATGAAGCCACACATCCTGATTGGTGGCGAATTTAAGGGTTAAATAATCGTTCTGGACATTATTCTTGCCTACGTATATCTCAAAGCCTGAGGAGGATATGTAGCGCATAGGCTTGGAAGCTTTGGACTGCTTGTTCTTTACGGCTTTTCTTGCTTTTGTATAGCCCTGCTCAGCCAGTTCATTCCTTATCTCTTCGATCTCCAGCTCCTCAGTGCACTTATCCAGGTTGTCAAGCTGTGTCTCCAGGTACATTATCTCCTGCTTGTTCTCTTCAAGCTGATCATTTATCTTGTTTATGGCATTTTTTGATTTGTTGTAATGCTTGTAATATCTCTGAGCATTAGCTGAGGGAGAAAGTCTGGTATCCATTGAGATTTCTATGAATTCACCCTCCGGAGAGTAATAGTTCTGCAGCCTTACTTTTTCCTGTCCCTTGTGCAGATCATATATATTAGACATTATAAGATCCCCATATATCTTGTATTTCTCTGAATCTGCCGCATCCTGAAGCTCGCTGTTCAGTATCTCAAGCTTCTTGTAGCAGCGGTCCAGCCTGTTCGCAATGATCTTGTGTATGTCTCCTGATTTCTGCTTTATCCTGTCCTTTGAATCCTTTTCGTGATAGAACCGTTCAACCGTCTCGCTTATGTTTGAGAATTCCTGAATATCATAGCCTTTGTAAATACCGAGTATGAAGCAGGAAAAATCGGAAGCTTTTCCATCCTTATAGACTATGTTTGGCTTGAAAGAGGCTTTAAGCACTGCTTCCTGAAATTTTGAAAATGCATTATGAAGCCTTCCGATAAGCTCAGTACTGCATTGCTTCAGGTCGGTATCGCAGTCTATTGCCGCTTCCAGACAGATATTCCGCGCGACTGCCGGACTGATCCCATTGTATGTATTCATAAGGAATTTTTCCGCCCTTATACTGCCGGGGACCCTTGCTATTGCTGTATAGAAGCTCTCCTTCGCAGCTGTAAGGGGGTTGGTCTTTTCCCCGGAGGGAGGATATTCATATTCCCCGCCGGGAAGTATCTCTCTTACACTGCTGATCTCAAAGCTGACCCTTTTAATACTGTCTATGATCCTTCCTGTAGGCCTGTCGATAAAAATGATATTACTGTGTCTGCCCATAATCTCTGCAATAAGGGCCTTATGGGTGCTGTAACCCATTTCATCCGCAGAATCAATGTCTATTTCTATTATTCTTTCAAAATCAGGTTGTCTGACAGAAACGACACGGCCTCCCAGAAGATGCTTTCTAAGGAGCATGCAAAAGGAAGGGGGCACGGTCGGATTTGATTTGTTCTCTCCTGTCAGATGCACTCTGGGATATGTTGAACTTGCACTCAGAAGCAGCTTAAAACTGTCCTTATAGCTTCTTATATGAATCAGCAGCTCATCTTTTTCCGGCTGATACACTTTGTCGATCTTCCCATTCACCAGTTTTTCATTCAATTCATGGACAATAGAATTGACCACTGAACCATCAAAAGGCATTTGATGCACCTCCTCATATAAGCTATATTATAGCACTGAATAGGGCTTTTTACTACAAAGGCCGGATTTTACAGCAGGCTGTATTACGGATATCGATAATTAATGAATTATTCAGTAAACTGGAGATATATCAAGCAAATCAAAAAGAATCAAAAAATTTTAACTAAAATATGTTTAATAATACATTTATATGTTATAATACAATATAAATCGCAGAGATTTATTATTATAGATGGTATATTTCTGTGAGGCTGGGCAGGAGGTATTATGCTGAACTTTTACAAGTATCACGGTTTGGGTAATGACTTTATACTGGTAGATAACAGGGACAACTCCATAGAAGCGGGTCCGCAGCTTGCTGCAAAAATGTGCCACAGGTTCTTCGGGATAGGCGCTGACGGTCTGATATCGGCTGAAAGCAGCAGCAGGGCGGATATAAGGATGATCATCTATAATTCTGACGGCAGCAGGGCTGAAATGTGCGGAAACGGATTAAGGTGCTTCACTAAATTCGCTTATGAAAAGCTGGGTGTCAGAAAGGACCGGATGATTGTAGAAACAGACGCAGGAATACTGAATGCAGGGGTAATATCGAAGGACCTGGCCGTTGCTGCCGTAAAGGTGAATATGGGCAGGCCTGTTTTTGAGAGTGAAAGAATACCCTGCACCATAAAAGGGAATCCGATCCTTGACCATGAGATTAACATAGGGGGAAAAGCTTTTAAGATAACGGGCATGTTCCTGGGAGTTCCTCACACAGTAATATTTACTGATGAAATAGAGGATGAAACGGTCGTACATTATGGTAAGCTTATAGAGAACAGTGATATTTTTCCCGGAAAAACCAATGTTAACTTTGTTAAAATAAAGAACAATAAGGAAATTATCCTGAGAACCTGGGAAAGAGGAGCGGGCTATACCTACGCCTGTGGAACAGGCGCATGTGCAAGCGTGGTTGCAGGTATTTTGAACGGATTGCTCAGTGATGACGTACTTGTTCATTTGAGAGGCGGGGATTTGAATATCAGCTGGCCGGATAAAGCCGATGTTTTTATGGAAGGGCCTGCTGAAGAGGTCTACAAAGGAGAATATATACTGAAGTGAGTATAATCAATAGACGGAAGGATGATGGATTTGATAAAGAGCATGACGGGCTTTGGAAGAGGAGAATTCAGTCAGGGTACAAGTACTTTTTCCGTTGACGTAAGATCTGTCAATCACAGGTACAGTGATATATCAGTCAGAATGCCCAGGGCAATGTCTGTACTGGAAGAAAAGGTAAGGGAGTTTGTAGGTGAAAGGATAAGCAGAGGCAAGGTAGATGTGTATGTAAACTACAGCACCTTCGGGCAGAGCTCACAGGTAAAGCTGGACACCAACCTTGCAAAAGCTTATGTAGATTCTCTGAACACATTAAAAGAGATGTTTGCAATAAGGGACGACATCAGCCTGTCGCTGCTTACCAGATTTCCTGATATCATGGCTCTCGAAACTGTTGAGCAGGATATGGAAGAACTGTGGCTCATACTGAAAGAAGCGTTGGAGATTGCATTCAAGGCATTGGTTGAAATGAGGCAGAGAGAAGGAGAAAGGCTTAAGAACGACCTTCTTGAAAAGCTGGTTACTGTTAAGGGTTTTGTTGAAGACATCAAGGGAAAAACATACAGTATAGTTGATGAATACAAGAACAAGCTATATGATAGAATAAAAGAACTGACAAAGGATATACCGTTTGATGAAAACAGGCTTCTTACAGAAGTAGCAATTTTTGCCGATAAGTCAAGTATAGACGAAGAGATCGTAAGGCTTGAGAGTCATATGGATGAGCTGCGGAAAGCACTTAATTTCAATGGATCTGTAGGGAAAAAACTGGACTTCATAATACAGGAGATGAACAGGGAAGTAAATACAATAGGCTCAAAGATTACCGATCTGGGTATATTGAACAATGTTATAAGCATTAAGACTGAAATTGAGAAAATAAGAGAACAAGTGCAAAATATTGAATAAACGGAGGTAAAGTATGGGAATCAAGCTAATTAATATCGGTTTTGGCAATATAGTATCGGCAAATAGGTTGGTTGCTATTGTCAGTCCTGAATCTGCACCGATAAAGAGGATAATACAGGAAGCAAGAGACAGGGGAATGCTGATTGATGCTACATATGGCAGAAGAACAAGAGCAGTGATAATAACAGACAGTGATCACATAATCCTTTCTGCGGTTCAGCCGGAGACTGTAGCACACAGGCTTATAGACCGTGATACAGATGAAAGCGAAGAGGATACAACAGAGGAATAAAAAAAGTGGAGGGGAATATGGATAGCAAGGGGCTGCTTATTGTTATATCAGGGCCTTCGGGTGCAGGTAAAGGCACCATATGCAGGGAACTCCTTCGCGGTTACAATGAAAACCTCGAGCTTTCTGTTTCTGCGACGACCAGAAAGCCTCGGGAAGGGGAAGCTGAAGGGATAAACTACTTTTTCAAGGAAAAGCAGGAGTTTATCAAAATGGTAGAGAATGGGGAGTTTATTGAATATGCGAAAGTCCATGATAATTATTATGGAACTCCCAGGAAGTATGTAATGGATAAGCTTGAAGAAGGGAAGGATGTCATTCTGGAGATAGATGTCCAGGGAGGAATGAAATTAAAGCATGTTTTTGATGAAGCTGTCTTTATTTTCATAATGCCGCCTTCTTTTGAGGAGCTGAGGAAAAGAATAGAAGGCCGTGGCACGGAATCAGAGCAGGACATTTGCAAAAGGATGAAAAATGCTTATGGTGAGATAGGTTACGTCCATAACTATGATTATGTGGTAGTGAATGATGATTTAAGGGATGCAGCAGTAAAAATAAACTGCATACTCACTGCAGAAAAATGCAGGATCAAAAGATGTAATTTTGACATTGAAAATTTCAGGGAGGGATAAGATGATATATCCTACTTTATCATCATTATTGGAAAAGGTGGACAGCAAGTATACTCTTGTAGTTGCTGTCGCCAAAAGGGCAAGGCAGCTGGTAGACGGGCAGCCGAAGCTTACAAGGGTTGATTCAAACAAACCTGTTACAATAGCGATCAATGAAATAAACGAGAACAAGATCATGTATGAAAGAAACAAACCGGTAAAACCAACAGAGTGATAGGTGAATAAAATGCTTAAAGGAAAGAATATAGTCCTCGGGGTATCGGGAGGCATTGCTGCATATAAGGCCTGTGAGCTGGTAAGCAGGATCAAAAAGCTGGATGCTGAAGTGCACGTCATTATGACTGACTCTGCAGCCAGATTCGTCACCCCCCTTACCTTCCAGTCCCTTTCATTGAACCAGGTAGCCTCAGATATGTTTGAGGTGCCGAAGTACTGGGAGATTGAGCATATATCGCTTGCTAAGCTGGCCGACGTGTTTGTGATCGCCCCTGCAACAGCCAATATTATCGGCAAGCTTGCAGGGGGAATTGCTGATGATATGCTTTCCACAACAGTCATGGCCACAAGAGCGCCGGTTATAATTGCACCTGCAATGAATACGAATATGTATGAAAATCCTGTGGTTCAGAGGAATATCAGTATATTAAAGGATATGGGCTACAGCTTTGTTGAACCGGAGGAAGGTCGACTGGCCTGCGGTGACGTGGGAAGGGGAAAAATGGCTGACCCGTCTGTGATTGAAGGGGTTATAATTGAGGTATTAAGCCGGACACAGGATCTGGCAGGTAAAACTGTGCTTGTGACTGCCGGACCGACGAGAGAGGCTATTGACCCCGTAAGATTCATATCCAATCATTCTACAGGCAAAATGGGTTATGCAATTGCAGAAAAGGCGGCAAGGAGAGGGGCAAGGGTCCATCTTGTCTCAGGGCCTGTAAGCCTTGATACACCCTTTGGGGTGACAAGGCACGATGTTGTGTCTGCAGAAGATATGTACAACAAGGTAATGGAGCTATTTCCGGCTTGCGATATAGTAATAAAGGCTGCTGCCGTAGCTGATTATGTACCTGCGACCACATACAGCCAGAAGGTGAAGAAAACCTCCGGGGAGCTTGAATTAAAGCTTAGGAAGACCCATGATATACTTTACGAATTGGGGAAAATCAAAGGCGATAAGATAATAGTGGGTTTTGCAATGGAGACAGAGAAGCTCATTGAGAATGCAGCCCAGAAGGTAAGGAACAAGAACCTTGACTTCATAGTAGCCAATGATCTTCATGAACCGGGAGCAGGCTTTGCTGCCGATACCAACGTAGTGAAGCTCATAGACAGGGAAGGGAATATCGAGAGTATTCCCCTTAAGAAAAAGCTCGAGGTTGCAGATATAATTATTGATAGAATAAGAGATTTAAAGCGTACGTAGCGGTACGCTTTTAAACTATGTTGGGGAGAACAATATGGATAAAAAATTGTATGCAGAGGTCATAGTCGCCAACAAGTGCAAAGAGACGGACAGGACCTACAGCTACCTGATCCCTGAGGATATGGTGGGATCAATTGCAGCCGGCAGCAGGGTCATTGTGCCCTTCGGCATGGGAAACAAGCAGCTGGAGGGATATGTGTTGGACATTAAGGACAGCATAGAATTCAACGCATCAAGAGTGAAACCGATAGTAAGAGCTCTGGATGATGAACCTGTAATGTCCCCGGAGCTTGTAGAACTGGCAAAATGGATGAAAAACAAATATCTGAGCTATTATATAGATGCCATACAGGCTATCGTGCCTTCTCCTGTGAGGACAAAAAGCAGCTATACCATAGAGCTTTCCGACAGTGAGGACATATATGGAAAGCTTGAAAAACTGAATTCCAACAGTATGATGGAAATAGTCGAATTCCTTGAAGTGAACGGAGGAAGCGCCAGGCTGGAGGCTTTGAAGGAATATTTCAGTGACCGTAAAATAGACTATTATATAAAGAAGCTTATGGAAGCAGATATTATATGCAAGCTTCAGCAGATTGGCAACAAGATTGGGAAGAAGAGTGCAAAGCTACTGTACACGGCAGAAGGTATAAGCATTGAGTTGAGTAAAAATGCAAGCAAGCAGAAGGAGATATACGGACTGATAATGGAGAATCCGGGTATAACTCTTGCAAAGCTCAAGGAAATCTGCAGAGACTGTGATTCAGTCGTAAGAACAATGCAGAAAAAAGGGTATATCAGGATAGAGGAAAGGGACGAATACAGGAAAGTTGATTTCAAAGTGTACAGTGAGGAAAAACATAAGCTTTCGGAGGATCAGCAGAAAACCCTGGCAAACATAAGGAGTTTCTTTTCCGTGGGTAAGGATGTGGTGTTGCATGGAGTCACCGGCAGTGGAAAGACTGAGATATACCTTGAACTGATCGAGGAGTGCCTGACCCAGGGTAAGGATTCTATAATGCTGGTGCCTGAAATATCTCTGACGCCTCAGATGGTCTCCAGGTTCAAAAACCGCTTTGGCGACAGTATTGCAGTTCTTCACAGCGGTCTGTCCGAGGGTGAGAAATACGATGAGTGGAGAAGAATAAAAGCAGGCCGGGTAAAGGTGGCGATTGGTGCACGCTCGGCGGTTTTCGCCCCCTTTGGATCCCTTGGGATCATAATAATCGATGAGGAGCATGAGCATACATATAAGTCAGAAATAAGACCCAAATACCTGACCCGTGAGGTAGCGGAAAAAAGATGCCGTCTCGAAGGGGCACATCTGCTTATGGGCTCTGCAACCCCTTCTATTGAGACTTATTACAGAGCCAGGACAGGAGAGCTTGGGCTGGCCGAACTCCAGTACAGGGTGAATGGGAGCCCCATGCCGGAGGTTGAGGTAGTGGATATGAGGGAAGAGCTGAAGTCGGGAAATAAGACAATATTCAGCAGCAGCCTGACAGAAGCAATACTTGATACTCTCAGAAGCGGAGATCAGATGATACTGTTCCTCAACAGGAGAGGGCATTCCACCTTTGTATCCTGCAGACAGTGCGGAATTGTTATGAGATGTCCAAGATGCAGTATTTCTCTGACATATCATATGAAAAGTGAAAAGCTTGTCTGTCATTACTGCGGATATGAAAGGGATAATCCAGATATATGTCCGAACTGTAAAAGTGACAAGATAAAGTACTTCGGAGTAGGTACTCAGAAGCTGGAAAAGGAGTTTCAGAAAAAGTTCTCTGTTAAAAACATACTGAGAATGGATGCAGATACTACCTCAAGAAAGAACTCACACCAGGAGCTTCTGGACAAATACAGAAGAAGAGAGGCAAATGTACTGCTGGGCACCCAGATGATTTCCAAAGGCCTGGATTTTCCGGATGTCACGCTGGTAGGTGTAATAGCTGCAGATACGAGTCTGAATCTACCGGATTTCAGATCGGGAGAGCGTACTTTCCAGATGATAGCACAGGTGGCGGGCCGTTCCGGCAGAGCGAGCAAGAAAGGCCGTGTTATCGTACAGACATACAGCCCCGAGCATTACAGTATTGAATATGCCCGGCACCATGATTACAAGGGCTTTTACCAGCAGGAGATAATGCTCAGGAAAGAGCTTGGATATCCGCCTTTTTCAAGCATAGCTAATATTATAATAAGCGGAACAGTGGAGAATGAAGTCATAAAATATGCCAATGAAATAAGCCTTCTTCTGGATGAAAGCCTTAAAAAGTATAGTGATGTAGAAAAACTGGGACCTGCAGCAGCGACAATATCACGTATAAAAAACAGGTTCAGGTGGCAGATAGTAATAAGGAGCAAAAGCGAAGAAGCTTTGAGAGCCATACTCGGGGATCTATCCAATACCTGCGGAGAAGGACAGTCCAATGCAAGTATAAGTATGGATTTAAACCCACAAAATATGTTATGATAAAGACAGATACGAGTTGCGAGGGTATGGGCGATTCATGAATCGCCCGTACAGGCTTCGAAGAATATTCTCAATACGCACAACGTGTAACGCGAAACGCGCAATTATTGTTATTTTAGGAGGATTATATGGCTATTAGGACTATCAGAAAAGATGGGGATGAAGTATTAAGGAAGGTGTCAAGAAAGGTAGAAGTTATTGATGATAGAATTCTGACACTGCTTGATGATATGAAGGATACGATGCACAAGGCTGAAGGGGTCGGGCTTGCCGCTCCCCAGGTCGGTGTATTGAGAAGAGTTGTTGTGATTGACATTGGAGAAGGACTTATTGAGCTTATTAATCCGGTTATTGTCTACGAAAGCGGAGAACAGCTGGAAGAGGAAGGCTGCCTCAGCATACCCGGTATAAGAGGGCAGGTGAAAAGGCCTGCCAAGGTAATAGTGAGAGCCATGGATAGAATAGGGGAAACCTTTGAGATGACAGGTACGGAGCTTTTGGCAATAGCCTTCTCCCATGAGATTGATCATTTGAATGGCATTCTTTTTACCGACAAGGCTATTAGCAAGACCTCCGACAAGGACGAATAAGTTGCGAAAGGGAAGGACAGCAAATGAGAATAATTTTTATGGGTACTCCCGATTTTGCAGTTCCATGCCTTAAAGAGCTGCTTTTACAGAAGCATGATATTGCAGCTGTTGTCACTCAGCCCGACAGAGCGAAGGGAAGGGGCAAAAAGCTTGCACCACCTCCGGTTAAGGTGCTGGCAGAAGAGGCAGGAATACCTGTATACCAGCCGGAAAAAATAAAAACTGAGGAGTTCACACAGGTACTGAAGGCTTTAAAGCCTGATTTGATTATTGTAGTTGCCTTCGGGCAGATACTTTCCCAGGAGATACTTGACATACCGCCTTTAGGCTGCATTAATGTACATGCCTCGCTTCTTCCAAAATACAGAGGTGCGGCGCCCATTAACTGGTGCATAATAAACGGAGAGCATAAAACGGGTATTACCACCATGTATATGGATAAGGGACTGGATACAGGGGATATAATATTAAAAAGAGAGACGGAGATTAGTGAGAATGAAACTGCTGGCGAGCTCCATGACAGGCTGATGGAGCTTGGAGCCAAGGTCTTGTCGGAAACCTTGGAACTTCTGAAAAAGGGAGACCTGGTAAGGATTCCGCAGAATAATGAAGAAGCCTCCTACGCTCCTATAATGACCAAAACCCTCGGGAAAATCGATTGGTCTAAAGATGCAGTAGAAATAAGGAACCTGATAAGGGGCACCTATCCATGGCCGGGAGCATATTCCACTTATTCCGGCAAGGTATTCAAGATAATGGCTGCAGATATCTGTGAGACGGCAGTACGGCATGAAAACCAGGGATGGATAACAAGGGTGGAAATGGATAGTATAATCGTAAGCTGCGGTACCGGAAGCCTGATAATAAAGGAACTGCAGTTTGAAAATGAAAAGCGCATGAGTGTCGGAGCATATCTGAGAGGGCACGAGATAGAAGAGGGTGTAACGTTGGGGTAGAAATGAGATACGGGTTACGCGTTTCACGTTACGAGTGTTGAGTAAGTCTTCGAAGCCTTGCTTGAACCGCGCAACGCGCAACTCGTAACCAGATAAATCAAAGATGTGCTTAAGAATAATTACTATAGAAATCTATAATTAACTGAAGGAGTGGATATTATGTTTGGTTATGGTTATGGTTACGGTCTGGATCCAACTTTTATATTGATATTACCTGCAATTATACTGGCTGCATATGCACAGTCCAAAGTAAACTCTACCTTCAATAAATATCTAAGGGTAAGAAACAGTTATGGACATTCGGGCTTTGAGGTAGCAAGGAGAATACTGGATCTCAATGGTCTTCGGGATGTACCTGTGGAGCTTGTACGTGGAAAGCTTTCAGATCACTATGATCCAAGAACAAGAGTACTAAGACTGTCACAAGAGGTGTACAGCAGCAACTCCCTTGCTTCTGTCGGCGTAGCTGCTCATGAGTGCGGTCATGCAATACAGCATTCCGAAGGGTATGCGCCACTTATTGTCAGAAATGCTATAGCGCCTGTGGCTTCTTTTGGTTCCCAGGCTGCCTGGTTGTTTGTTATCGGCGGATTTGCTTTAAGCTGGATGAACCTGATCAATATAGGGATATTGCTTTATACGGCAGCAGTTGCTTTTCAGGTAATAACACTGCCGGTAGAGTTCAATGCAAGCAGCAGGGCAATAGCCCTACTTGAAGGCAATGGCCTGGTTCCGCCCGATGAAATCGGACCGGCAAAAGAGGTTCTTAGAGCCGCTGCCCTGACTTATGTGGCTGCAACCCTGGCAGCCGTACTGCAGCTTGTAAGGCTTCTTATACTGAGAAGCAGAAGAGATTAGACTTAGCATATAATAAGCTACAGATAGGAATATAGTTATCTGTAGCTTTTGCATTAAAGAACAACACATGCTACAACAAAAGGAGTCATACATATGAAACATATCGACCTGGCAAGGGATGCGGCTGTCAGAGCAGTACACAGGGTCTTAAGAGAGGGAGCCTACTCGAACATTGCCGTCAAGCAGGAGTTGGATGACAGTGGGATGAAAAGACCGGACAAAGCCCTGGTTACAGAGATAGTAAATGGGACCCTGAGAAATCTTACCCGTATTGATTGGGTAAAATCCCAGTTCATCAGAAAAACTAAGATTGACCCCTGGATTGAGGATATCTTAAGATGCGGGATATACCAGATATTATTCCTGGATAGGGTGCCTGACTCTGCTGTGTGCAACGAAAGTGCGGAGCTGGCCAGAAAACATGGCCATGAAGGTACAGTAAAGTTTGTAAACGGAGTTCTGCGGAATATAAGCAGGAGCAAGGAAAAGCTGGAATACCCGGATAAGGAGAAGGAAACTGTAAAATATCTGTCTGTTTTTTATTCACACCCTGAATGGATGGTTAAAAAATGGGTAAAGGATTATGGTGGGGGGTTCACAGAGGAGCTGTTACGGGCAAATAACGAAGCACCGGCTTTCACAATAAGGTGCAACAGGCTAAGAATAAGCAGACAGGAGCTTATGGCAGTGCTTGCTGAAGAGAATATTGACTGCCGGGAGGGCAGCTACAATCAGGAAGCAATATATATAAAGGGAACCTCCTCAATTGAAGACAAGGATTCCTTCAGGAAGGGCTATTACCAGGTCCAGGATGAAAGCTCAATGCTGGTGGCCCATATTATTGCCCCAAAGCCCGGTGAGGCAATACTTGACATGTGCAGTGCTCCCGGAGGCAAAACTACACATATGGCAGAGCTGATGGGAAATGAAGGTAAGATAGTTGCAAGGGACGTGCATCAGCATAAGCTGAAGCTTATAGAGGAGAACTGCAGCAGGCTTGGATTGGATATTGTGAGGACGGAGCTTTATGATGCAACAAAGCTTGATGAGGCTTCCCTGGAGAAGTTCGACAGGGTGCTTTTGGATGCACCATGCAGCGGCCTTGGGGTGATACGAAGAAAGCCGGATCTCAGATGGAAAAAGGAGCCTGATAATTTCAGGGAACTGGCAAAGCTTCAGGGTGAGATGCTGGATGCGGCCTCAAGGTACGTGAAACCTGAAGGCACATTGATATACAGCACCTGCACAATAAATAAAACTGAGAATATTGCAGTGGTCAGGGATTTTCTATCCAGGAACAGCCAATTCCGGCTTGAGAGCCTGATTGGAAGGATACCTGAAAACCTGGAATGTGAAAGTGCCAGTGAGGGTTATCTGGAGCTTTTTCCGAATACTCACGGAACTGACGGATTTTTTATTGCCAGAATAGAAAAGAGGTAATATACAATATGCAAAGCAGAAGGAATATCAAGGATTTAAGCTATGATGAGCTTTTGGCGTATGTAGAAGAAAACGGACTGCCAAAGTTCAGAGCAGGACAGATTTTTGAATGGATTTACAAGGATGCAGGCACTTTTGGGGAAATGACTAATTTGCCCAAAGGTCTGATTGAGGTGCTGGAGAGGGATTTTTATATTGGCAGGGTACGGATAGAGGCAATGCAGCACTCAAAAATAGACAATACAAGGAAATACCTGCTTTGTTTTGAGGATGGGAATGCAGTGGAGTGTGTACTTATGGAATACAGCTACGGTAAAACGATATGCATATCCACACAGATAGGCTGCAGGATGTCCTGTGAATTTTGTGCTTCAACAGTCGGGGGGCTTATCAGGTCCATGAGCAGCGGTGAAATGCTTGAAGAGGTAATGGCCGTTTCCAGGGATATAGGTGAGAGGATAGGCAATATAGTACTTATGGGTACGGGAGAGCCTTTTGACAACTATGATCAGGTTTTGAAGTTCATAAGGGTGATCAATCACGAAAAAGGCTTGAATATCGGACAAAGGCATATTACACTCTCAACCTCGGGGATTGTGCCCAGGATATATGATTTCGCAGATGAAAAGCTTCAATGCACCCTTGCCATATCGCTTCATGCGGCGGAGGATGAAGCACGGAGTAAAATAATGCCTGTAAACAGAAAGTATAATATTGAGAAGCTCATGGAAGCCTGCCGTTATTATATAAAATTGACCAATAAGCGGGTGACCTTCGAATACGCTTTGATGAAAGATGTGAATGACAGTAGTAAAGATGCCCACAAATTGGGAACACTGCTAAAAGGGATGCTTTGCCATGTAAACCTTATTCCTGTAAATAAAGTTGAGGGAAAAGAGTTTGTTAAAGCATCTAAAGACAGGATAGATTCCTTCAAGGAAACACTGGAGGGCTTTGGAATAGAAACGACAGTAAGACGTGAGCTGGGCAGTGAAATTGATGCCGCCTGCGGCCAGCTCCGGCAGAAGTATATGAAATAGGCTGCGAGGTTTCGGGGTTATGGGGTTTCGAGGAGTAGGGGCGATTCATGAATCGCCCGTACAGGCTTCAGAGTATTTTTTATACCACTCGTATCTCGAGTCTCGAATCTCGTATCTGTTTTGGCGTCAGCCAAAAATTAATATTTTCTTAAAGGGTTTTTTCATATTATGTCGAAATATTTTTCAGTATGGATTGGATAAGTGTTATATGTTTAGAGGTGATTTGATGAGGTCGGTCGGCAAGACAGATATTGGTCTGGTCAGAAAAGTAAACGAAGACAGCTTTTTGTGTGAGAAGCTTGATGGCATTGAGGATACATATTTATACATAGTCGCAGATGGAATGGGAGGTCATAATGCCGGTGAAGTGGCAAGCTCAATGGCAGTAGAGGAGATAGCCTCCTATATAAAAGAGAATATCGGAGAGCTTATGCTTGGGGACAGGGAAATCCAGGATTTGATCAGGAATGCCATTACACATGCCAATGATAAGGTCTACAAGACATCAATATTAAAAAGCAACTGTCTGGGTATGGGTACCACGCTTTCAATGGTGCTGGTGAAAGGCACCGTCATTTATATAGGACATGTAGGCGACAGCCGGATATACCTTATCAGGGAAAACAGAATAGAAAGACTTACAGAGGATCATTCTCTGGTTGCAGAGCTCATAAAGGCAGGGACAATAAAGCCGGAGGAAGCTGCTAATCACCCGCAGAAGAATGTCATTACAAAGGCACTGGGAACTGAATATACTTTGGAGCCGGATGTAAGCCGATGTGATATGCAGAATGGTGATATTATTTTGATTTGTACTGATGGGTTGTCAAATACAGTATATGAAGAGGATATAGTTGATTTGGTAGTTAACACCTCTGATCTGAATGAGGCATGCGAGCTTCTGGTCAATAAGGCCAAGGAGAAGGGCGGCTTTGACAACATAACAGCAGTAGTTATCCAGATGTGTAAAGGTGGTGACTATAGTGGTAGGTAAGGTATTGGGAGACAGGTATGAGATAATGGAGAAAATCGGCGGTGGTGGAATGGCCTTGGTATATAAGGCCAAATGCAGGCTGCTGAATAGATTTGTTGCAGTAAAGGTTCTGAGACCTGAGTTCACAGAGGATGAGGAATTTGTAAAGAAGTTCAAAAGAGAGGCACAGTCGGCGGCCAGTCTTTCTCATCCGAATATAGTGGGAATATATGATGTCGGGACCGAGAATAACAACTACTATATAGTCATGGAGTATATTAAAGGGCAGACACTCAAGGAGCTTATCAAAAGCAAGGGAACTCTCGGAGTTGAATATGCTACCAATATAGCAATTCAGATTTGTTATGCACTGGATCATGCCCATAAAAACCATATAGTCCACAGGGATATTAAATCACATAATATACTGATCCGTGAAGATAACTCGGTAAAGGTTACAGACTTTGGGATCGCCAGGGCTGTATCATCAAGCACAATCACAAATACCGGCAATGTAATAGGCTCTGTTCATTATTTTTCCCCGGAACAGGCAAGAGGCGGCTATACTGATGAGAAGTCCGACATGTACTCTCTTGGAGTTGTGATGTATGAAATGCTCACAGGGAGATTGCCTTTTGAAGGTGAATCTCCTATTGCCGTTGCATTGAAGCACATACAGGAAGAGCCTTTACCCCCTTCAAAGGTCCATTCAAGGATACCGAAGGCTATTGAATCAATAATACTTAAGTGTATGGAAAAGGAAGTATCAAAGAGATATAACAGTGCTTCCGAGATAATAAACGATCTGAGGCAGTCATTGGTAATGCCGAATGGGGATTTTGTAAAGAAAAACAGGTTTGTTGATGAGAATACAAGAGTACTGGAGCCTATCAAGATTATTGACGCAGATGTTGCGGATGTTGTGGCTGTGGATTCAGGCGTTACGGAAGTGAAAGAAGGAAAGCTTGTTATTGATGATTATACAATAGATGCAATACCAACAATTCCGGGAGGAAACGAACATTCCGTCAAAAAGAAAAAGAGGAATATTGGTTTTATTATTGCTGCAATTGTGGGAGGACTTCTGCTGGCACTGCTGGTAGGCGGCGGTATACTGTTTGTAAACAGCCTCTTTGTGGTGAAGGAGGTTGAAGTGCCGGATATTATGAACATTAGTGAGAACGAGGCACGGGAGAAGCTGGGAGCCTCCAGCCTTATACTTGAAGTGACTGAAAGGGTTTTCAACAAGGATATTCCGGAAGGTAATGTAATCAGCCAGAATCCCAAGCCTAACGAGAAAAACAAGATAACTAACCCTGTAAGGGCAGTTGTGAGTAAGGGCCCAAGAAAGGTTGTAGTGCCGAATTTAGTTGGGGAAAGCTATGATAAGGTCAAGATGATACTGGAAATGGAAGGCCTTGAAGAAGGTAAATTCGAACAGGAATACAGTAATTATCCGAATGGATTTGTTATAAGACAGAGTATCACTGCAGGAATCAGTGTAGATGAGGGCACTACGATAGACTATGTCATAAGCATAGGGCCTGAAAAGTTCATAATGCCTACGTACGTTGGAGCAGATATTGAAGAGGTCAAAACAGATTTGATTGTAAAAGATCTTATTTTAGGAAATATTACTCCTGAAAGCAGCAGTGAACATCCTGCCGATACTGTTCTGAGCCAGAGCATAAAGCCAGGTACTGAAGTAACAAGAAAAAGCGTGGTGGACTTTGTAGTAAACATTCCGGAGCAGGAACCAGCCAGGACAAATTCCAAGCTTTCAATCCCGCTGCCCCTGGATCTTGCAAGTATGAAGGTAACGGTATATAAGGTGCAGAACGAGATCAGCAGCAGGATTTATGAGAGTATTCACAAACCGGAGGATAGTCCTCTGGAGGTTCCGGTAAGCGGAGAGGGCAGTGTTAATTTTGAGATTTATATCAATGATAGCTTGTATAAGAGTGTACCACACAGCTTCTAGTTTCATAAATAAAAAAGGCTTCTATTGAAGCATTTTAACGACTAAGGAAGCCTTTTTTGAAACTCGCTTACGGGGCATGACAAATTAAGGTGGAATTGTTGCCCCTGCTCGTTATAAAACAGGAGGATATATATGCTGAAAGGTGTTATAGTGAAAGGCATCGGAGGCTTCTACTATGTTGACACTTCGGAAGGGATATATGAGTGCCGTGCCAGAGGTAAATTCAGAATAAAGAATATAACACCTTTAATTGGGGACCATGTTGAAATTGAAGGTGATCCATGGAGCCTCCAGGGTTATATAATAAACATCCTGGAGAGGAAGAATCAGTTGATAAGACCGACAGTTGCCAACATAGACCAGGTCATAATAGTTTTTGCGGCGAAAAGACCTGATATAAACATGGAGCTCATGCAGAAGTTTCTCGTGTATTCAGAATATAAGAAGCTGGACATTGTGATTTGCATTAATAAAATAGACCTGGATGAAGAAAAAGACTACCTGGAAGCGGAAAGAATGCTTGAAAGCGTTCCGTATAAGGTAATTAAGACAAGTGTGAAGGCTGATATCGGAATTGAGCAGCTGGAAGAACTGCTAAGGGATAAGATATCTGTTTTTGCAGGCCCATCCGGTGCGGGAAAGTCATCACTGCTTAATCGTATTCAGCCAGGGCTGCAGCTTAAAACCGGCGATTTAAGCAAAAAGATAGATAGGGGGACGCATACCACCAGGCACGCGGAGTTAATAGAGCTTGAAAAAGGTGGTATGGTAGCAGACACACCCGGCTTTACGTCTTTTGACATTAGCGAACTGGAGCTTTCCAAGCTGGAAAGCTGCTTCCCTGAATTTGAGAAATTCAGGAACTGCTACTTCCAGAACTGTGTACACGATAAAGAGCCTGAGTGCGGAATAAAGGAAGCAGTAGAACATGGTGAAATAAGTAGAACTAGGTATGATTTCTATATATCGCTGTTAAACAGTTTAAAAAGTATCAGACGTTATTAATACGACGTTATCAATTGGAGGTAAAATATGATTAAGATAGCACCATCCATTTTATCAGCAGACTTTGCTAATTTGGAAAAGGACGTCAGGATAGTGGAGGAAGCCGGGGCAGATTGGCTTCACGTGGATGTTATGGACGGGCATTTCGTCCCTAACATTACGATAGGTCCTGCTGTGGTAAAAAGCTTAAGAGGCAGGAGCGGCCTTATATTTGACGTGCATTTGATGATAGCTGAGCCTGAGCTGTACATAAAGGAATTTGCGGCCAGCGGTGCAGATATTATCACTGTGCATGCAGAGGCGACCAATCACCTGCACAGATTGATACAGATGATAAAGGGAGAAGGAAAAAAGGCAGGTGTCGCATTGAATCCTGCAACCCCTATCAATATACTGGAGCATGTGATCGAAGATCTGGATATGGTATTGATAATGAGTGTAAATCCTGGTTTTGGCGGGCAGAAGTTTATAAACTCCGCTTATGAAAAGCTTTCTAAAGTAAGGGCTATGATAAAAAGCCGGGGACTTGACATAGATCTTCAGGTCGATGGAGGAGTAGGGCCCGACAATATCGGCAGGGTGGTTGAAAGCGGTGCAAATGTAATAGTTGCAGGATCGGCAATTTTTAATTCCAGGGATATACCTGCAGTGATAAAATTAATGAAGGAAGCAGGCAGTAGGTAAACATGAAGACTGTTATAATCGGCAGCGGAGAAATATATGATTACAGCTTCTGTTATGACATCGTGCAGAATGCAGACCGCATAATCTGTGCGGATGGCGGCACAAGGCATGCTATAAACATGAAGCTTGTTCCTGATGTGATAATAGGAGACATGGACTCCTCTGCAGTGCAGTATATAGATTATTTCAGCAAAAAAGGCGTTGAGGTCATTCAGTATCCACCGGAGAAGGATAAAACAGATACGCAGATATGTGTGGAATTCGCCCTTGCCTTCTCAAGAGAAATAATACTTCTGGGTGCGACGGGAAGCCGGATAGATCATATGCTGGCGAATATTTCACTGCTGAAGCTTGGTATGGAGAAAAACATACCGATAAGCATCATTGATAACAAGAATAATATCCGGATGATAAAGGATGCTATTGCCCTTAAAGGCAATAAGGGTGATTACTTCTCACTTATACCCTTTACTGAAAAAGTGGAGGGTATAAGCACCAAAGGAGCTCATTACGGGCTTCATGATGCAGAAATGGTTCTGGGAGACCCCTATGGGGTAAGCAACTATTTTGAAGAAGAAACAGTAGAAATAAATATAAGCAAAGGATATTTGCTTGTGATCAAGTCAGAGGATTAAAACAGTCTCTAGTAGGGGCGATTCATGAATCGCCCCTACAGGCTTCGAAGCTATTCTTAAAACGCGAAACGCGCAACCAGACTTCAGAGCAAAAGCCAAAATATATATTAATTTTCTGTATCATTTACAGCTCTGCATTAGTATTATATAGTGTAGAGTTTTATTCGTTTTTGGACTGCTTTGCTTAATGCTTTAATAAATAAAGCAAGGATGGTATATGATGAGATATACATACAGGAGATATGCCGGCTGCCTGTGTATTATTCTTTCAATATTCCTGATATCCAGGTTCATACCTGCATTTCTGTGGTATTTTATTGTTGCTGCAGTTATCGCAGTGATTGGATATCTTTTATACAATTGTTTCTTTTTGTAGACTGAGAGGGGGAGAAGCATGAGCATTTTCAGAAAGAAAAGACTGATAGGATTCCTGACCTTCTGCATAGGTTTGGGAATAATCTTTGCAGTTACGGTTCCTGCTATAGGTTGGCTGATGTTCTCAGCGATATGCCTCATATGTATCGGAATATTTCTTATACGTTTTTAGTATAACTAACAAAAAAGATAAAAAGCGCGTTTCCGCGCTTTTATTACATTATATTGCTCTCTGTACTTTACCTGATCTTAAGCATCTAGTGCATACATGTAATCTCTGTGGAGTGCCGTTAACAATAGCTTTTACAGTCCTGATGTTGGGCAGCCAGGTCCTGCGGCTACGTCTGTTAGAGTGGCTTACCTTGTTTCCAGAAATCATACCTTTTCCGCAAACTTCGCAATTTCTTGCCATGAAATACACCTCCTTCGGTAATGAGCCTCAAATTACACATACAATTGCAATTCTAAGTATAATTCGCTCTGTCATTTATTACAAGCATTTTTAAAAATCTGGGCTTTATCAAAACAAATATATTTTAACATAATGTATTATAAATGGCAACAATATATTTATCGAAAAGCATCAATTGGAAACTGACGCTGCGGGGAAAGCGGATAAGCATATACAAAACAATGATTTGTCCATAATACTTTACTTCATTGCACAATTTATAGTATTATTTAATATGATTGAACTAAATATACATATAATATAAAATAGAAATAAAAAGCGGGAGGAGATCACATGTCAGCCAGATACAGAACTCAGTACGGTGAGATTAACATATCGGATGATGTCCTTGCTACTATCTCAGGACTTGCAACCACCGAATGCTATGGCTTGGTTGGAATGGCCAGCAAGAATGCAAAAGACGGCCTGGTTGAGCTTCTTAAAAGGGAAAACCTTGCTAAAGGTGTAAAGGTTACTGCAGAAGGTGAAGAGATAAATATCGATTTATATATTGTTGTCGAATTTGGTACAAAAATATCAACTGTTGCAGATAACATAATCAGTAAGGTAAAATATACCTTGGAAAACCTGACGGGACTAAAGGTAAAGAAAGTCAATATCAATGTACAGGGCGTTAGAGTATAGTTTTTGTAAGGAGGTTCAAATCTTGTCGACACATAATATTGATGGTATGCAACTTAAGAATATGATTATATCCGGGGCAAACAATCTTGAAAACAATAAAGGACCTATAAACTCACTTAATGTATTTCCTGTACCAGATGGAGACACAGGTACCAATATGTCTCTGACAATGCAGTCAGCCGTGAGGGAAATAGAGGCAGCCAGGGACAATGAAGTACATACTGTGGCTGATGCTGCTTCCAATGGTTCCTTAATGGGAGCAAGAGGGAATTCCGGCGTCATACTTTCACAGATATGGAGAGGCTTTGCCAAGGCATTGAAAAATCAAAGCAGTGTGGATTCAAAGGCACTTGCAAATGCACTTATGGAGGGCTCCAATACTGCATATAAAGCAATAATGAAGCCCACGGAAGGCACCATACTGACTGTCATACGCGAAACGGGAGAACACGCAGTCAAGGTTTCCGGAAATTTCGATGATATAGTATTATTTATGGAAGAAATAATTGAAAAGGCTAATGCAGTACTTCAGAAAACACCCGAAATGCTGCCTGTGCTTAAAAATGCAGGAGTGGTTGATGCAGGTGGCAAAGGACTTATCTGCATATTTGAAGGAATGTATCAGACGCTGAAGACAGGGAGAGTGCTGGAGCTTAAGCAGGCGCTTGATTTGGAGAATGATGACAGGGAAAAGGTGAAACAGATATTTAAGGCTGAAGAGATAACCTTCGGTTATTGCACGGAGTTTTTTATTAAAGGCAGGCAGGTAAACCTTGAAAAGTATAGAAATGAGATTTCGGAATTAGGAGATTCACTGGTAGTAGTAGGAGATGAAAATCTCCTGAAAGTGCATATTCATACCAATAATCCGGGTAAGGTATTGGAGCTGGCAATTGCTTACGGTGAGCTTTCAAAGGTTAAGATCGACAATATGAGGGAGCAGCATAGGGAGCTGCTGTTTGAGGAAAAGGAATATAAAGCTACCAGAGAAGCAGATGCTGAAGCAAATAAGCCTGTGGAGAAATATGGGGCGGTCGCAGTTGCGATGGGAGAAGGCATATCGGATATATTCACTGACCTGGGTGTAAGTGAGATAATCGAGGGTGGACAAACCATGAATCCCAGCACTGAAGATATTTTAAACAGTGTGAGAAAAGTAAATGCAGAAACTGTATTCATATTCCCGAATAACAGTAATATCATACTTGCCGCCAACCAAGCCAGGACTCTGGCAGAAAAAAATGTGGTAGTCGTACCCACAAAAACAATCCCCCAGGGGATTTCGGCGGTTATGGTTCTTGATAATGATAAAAGTATAGAAGAAAACACAAAAAAGATGGAAAAGGCCATAGCAAGTGTAAAGTCTGCACAGCTCACCTATGCAGTCAGAAACTCCACTTATGATGGAATAAACATAGAAGAGGGAAATATACTTGGAATGGTTGAAGGGAAAATAAAGGGAGTAGGCAAGGATATCCTGGAAGTGAGCCGTAAGGTATTGGAAGACATGATTGATGATGAGGCCTCGCTTATATCCATATACTATGGCAGCGATGTGACTGAGGAGGAAGCTCAGGAGCTGGCAGAAGAGATTGGCAATATGTATAATGACTGTGAAATAGAGCTGCATTTCGGCGGACAGCCGATATACTATTATATAATCTCAGTTGAGTAAGCATATTGAGGTGTTCAAATGAATTATCTGGGCATATCCATACAGAGTTTAAAGGGAATAGGACCGGCGAAGGCCAAGCTTTTCAGTAAGCTTGGCCTGAACACTATAGAGGATTTGTTGGAGTATTACCCAAGAGGCTACAAGGATAAGAGTGAGATAACAAAAATAAAGGATCTCAGGCCTGAAGAAAGCTTTACAGTCAAAGTGCTGACTTCCGGAAAAGCACAGGAAGGCAGAACGAAAAACAGGCTGATTATCACAAAGCTTCAGGTTTATGATGACACAGGAAAACTGAATGTGGTATGGTTCAACAACAGGTTTATAAAAAACACCTTTAAGGAAGATGACGAGATCCTGCTGCACGGAAAAGTAAAGCGCATCGGCAGGGATCTTGTCATGGATGCACCGGAATATGAGAGGTCCGCCTCCGGCAACAGCGTGAATCTGATGAGGATCGCGCCATATTATTCGCTTACTGAGGGGTTGTCCCAGAAGGATTTCAGAAAGGCATTGTATTCGGCACTGCTGCATATAAATGAAAAGCTTGCAGATGTATTCCCGGAAGAGCTGAGGAAGCAATATGGTCTTGCTGAAATAAACTTCTGCATTAACAACATACATTTCCCGGACTCCCTGGATAAGCTTGAGCTGGCAAGGAAAAGACTTATATTTGAAGAGTTTTTCATGCTGCAGTCAGGTTTGATACATATAAAGAAAATAAACAACGAAGGTAAAAAAGGCATATCCTTTGATAAGGTTGGTGAAATACACAAGTTTATAGCATCACTGCCTTTTAAGCTTACTCCGGCACAAGCAAGGGTTTTTGAGGAAATATGCAGGGATATGGAAAGCACAAATATAATGAACAGGCTGGTACAGGGGGATGTAGGCTCAGGCAAGACGGCTGTCGCAGCCCTTGCGCTGTTTAAGTGTGTCAGAAGCGGATATCAGGGTGTTATGATGGCGCCTACTGAAATTCTTGCTGAACAGCACATGCAGACTCTGGCTCAGCTATTCGCGAATACCGGGATCAGGACCGGACTGCTTAAGGGAAGTATGACGGCCAGGGAAAAAGAAAAGATATTGGCGGAAATACAAGCAGGTGAGATCGATGTGGTAGTTGGTACTCATGCGCTTATTCAAAACAGTGTGGGCTTCAACAGACTTGGACTTGTAATAACTGACGAGCAGCACAGGTTCGGTGTAAGGCAGAGGGCGCTGCTTTCAACGAAGGGAGACAATCCTGATATGCTTGTGATGACGGCTACACCGATACCAAGGACTCTTTCGCTTATTGTATATGGGGACCTTGATGTGTCAATTATAGACGAAATGCCTCCAGGCAGGAAAAAGATAGATACTTTTTTTATCGATACTTCAAAGAAGGACCGACTGATGAATTTTGTCAGGAAAGAGCTGGATGCAGGAAGACAGGCATATTTTGTCTGCCCCCTTGTGGAGGAATCTGAAAAGCTGGAGCTTACCTCGGCGGTTGAGTACAGCGGAGAGCTGAAGGAGAAGTATTTTAAGGGCTATAAGGTAGGTCTCCTGCACGGCAGGATGAAGGCGGATGAAAAGAATGAAGTGATGGAGAGCTTCAGGAGAAAGGAGATCCAGATACTTGTATCCACTACGGTAATAGAAGTAGGGGTAAACATCCCTAACGCCACTATAATGGTCATAGAGGACGCTGACAGGTTCGGTATGGCTCAGCTTCACCAGCTGCGGGGAAGAGTAGGCAGAGGTGAGTATCAATCATACTGCATACTCATATCTGACACCAGAAGTGAGACTGCGCAGGAAAGGCTGAAATATATGACTAAGACGGAAAATGGTTTTGAAGTTGCTGAGAAGGATCTGGAGTTCAGGGGCAGTGGGGAGATATTAGGACAAAGGCAGCATGGGCTTCCGGGCTTCAAGCTTGCGGATATATTCCGTGATGTGAAGCTGCTTAAGCTTTCCAAGGAAGCAGTTGAGTACATATATGAGAATGACAAGCTTTCAGAGGCTGAGTACATGAGGATGAAAACAATATTAGACAGCAGATTCCAGAGGATACTGGATGAAATTACACTGAATTAGGTTTCGGGGCTGCGAGGTAGGGGCGATTCATGAATCGCCCGTACAAGGCTTCGAAGGCCGGATTAAAGCGCGGGGCACGAGGCACGTAGCACGTGGCATAATATTTCTATATATTTTCCTTTGTTAACATAAATTACTGAGTTTAAAAAAGTACAAATGGAGTATATTAATATTAGCAAAACAAACAGGAGGTGCTACATATGCCAAGAAATGCTGGTACATCAAATACAACTCTGGTACCAGAAGCAAAAGCCGCTTTAAGGACTTTCAGGGATCAGATTGCAACTGAGCTTGGGACAGATCTTACAGGTTATAATGGAGATAAGACATCCTGGGAGTGCGGTAAGGTAGGCGGAGAAATGGTAAGAAGAATGATTGAGCAAGCAGAAAGAGGCATGTCAGGAAGAAGATAAAGTAGTGAATGGCGTTGGCCGGAAAGGTCAACACCATTTTTTTAGTTAAAAAATACTGGTGACACTACTTTGAGCATTTGCCAGAGTAGTTGACACCAGTATCGGGAGAGGAGAAATTGAAGGAAGAGCTCTATGGGGAAATATAGTTACAGAACGATCCTGACATACGGATCAATTCTGCAGGGTGAATGTGAGATAAAATCTCAAATTCACAATCAACTAACATCCCTGATATATAGGATGAACAACTTAAGTTTTTTTTATTCAAATATTGTATCAAACTTATTTTTGAGCATACTTCAGTAATACTTCAAAATACGATAATATGTAAATAAATTTTTTGTATAATAATAGTATTTATGTTAAAATGTAATTGTTTATAAGCCTGTCTGCGATAAAGCTCCGCTTTATCGGCTGGACAAATTTATAGAAACATTTTCGCATAATACATAGGAGGGTAAATTTTTTGCGAGTTATTGCAGGTGAATATAGAGGAAGAAGACTTGACCGCATTGAAGGTACGGATATCAGGCCTACCTCTGACATGGTCAAGGAATCTTTGTTCAATATACTTGGAGATGCTGTAATTGACAGTAATTTTCTGGATCTCTTCGGTGGAACGGGTGGTATAGGTATCGAAGCGTTGAGCCGCGGAGCAAAGCATGTGGTTTTTATTGATTCCAACATAAAGAGTATAAAGGTGTTGAAGGAAAACCTGAAGCACCTGAATATAGAGAATAATATTGAAGTTTTCCATACGGATTATTCTACAGCAATAAGCAAGCTGTATAAGTATAATAAACAATTTGATATCATATTCATTGATCCTCCATACAGTGTGGGAATAGCTCAGTCGGCCCTCGGGGAACTGGATAGGAACCCTATCATTGCACAAGCGGGCTTGGTTATTGTGGAGCATGATTCAAGAGATGAAATGCCGGAGAGCACGGGAAAATTGTATATGTACAGAAATAAGCAGTATGGCAACACTACTTTATCATTTTATACTTTGAACAAACAAATGCAGCAAAAGGAGGAGTAAGCTTGAAAATAGCAGTTTGTCCGGGAAGCTTTGACCCTGCTACCAATGGACATATTGATATAATTAAAAGGTCAGGGGAGCTTTTTGACAAGGTTATAGTGGCAGTATTGAACAATCCTAGTAAACAGCCGCTTTTTTCTGTGGAGGAAAGGGTGGAGTTATTGAAAAAGACATGCTGCTCTATGGAAAACGTAGAAATAGACAGTTTTTCAGGACTACTGATAGAATATGCCAAGAGCAGGAATGCCAGTGTAATAGTAAAGGGCTTAAGAGCTGTTTCGGATTTTGAATATGAATTGCAGATGGCTCTTATGAATAAAAAATTGAATCCCGGGATCGAAACAGTATTCATGATGACCAGCAGCAAATACTCATATTTAAGCTCCAGTCTGGTAAAGGAAGTAGCAAAGCTTGGCGGTTGTATCAAAGGCTTGGTACCGGAGACCATAGAAGGCGAAATATATAAGAGATTTAGATAGTGCCCCTCCAGGCATCGCCTGTCGGCATTGTGAAGCATAGCTTCACTATAAGGCAATATTAAGGAATGTTTTAATAAATTAAAACTAGGAGGTCAAAATTATGGAGGTTATGTTGCTACTTGATGCTCTCGAGGATATTCTGGAAAAGGCTCCGAATCTGCCTTTGTCCAGCAAATCGGTAATTAATAAGGATGAGTTGCAGGAAATAATAAAGGATATAAGAATAAAGCTTCCTGATGAGATAAAACAGGCTCAGTGGATTAAGGAAGAGAGACAGAAGATTCTTATAGAAGCAAAAAAAGAGGCGGAAGCACTGAGAAAAGAATGTGAAGAAAAGATGCATAAGATCAAGGAGGAACGTCAGAGAGTCCTCGCGGAAGCTGAGAAGGAGGCGGAAATCCTTAAGAAGGAAGCAGATAAGAGGATTCAGGAGCTTATAGATGAAAGCGATATTATGAAGAAGGCAAATGAACAGGCAAAGGAAGTAATAATAGCCGCTCAGATTGATGCGAAGAAAATAAGGCTAGGTTCAAAGGCTTATGCGGATGAACTTCTTGCAGAGCTTGAAAAGCATGCAGCGAATGTTATGGATACTATTAAGAATAATAGAGATGAGCTTAAGAATTTCAAGAGCTAGTGATTATTAACACAACAACTTTCTTGTCTT
>DASPLL010000003.1:0-21349 GCA_035627615.1 Clostridia bacterium | reverse complement strand
AGTGACAAAAAAATACCCGTAGACTTTACGGAGATCAATATCATGAGAAGGATGTACCGCTCCGGTGAGAGCGAGTACTTCATAAACAAAACCAACTGCAGGCTCAAGGATATATATGAGCTTTTCATGGATACCGGAATCGGCAGGGACGGATATTCCATAATAGGGCAGGGCAGGATCGATGAGATCCTGAGCAATAAGTCGGAGGACAGGAGAAATGTCTTTGAGGAAGCCGCCGGAATAGTTAAGTACAAGACAAGAAAGCAGGAAGCTGAGAAGAAGCTGGAGCAGACAAAACAGAATATTTTAAGGATAACGGATATAATTGAAGAAATACAGCTTCAACTGGAGCCGTTAAAAGAACAGGCTGAGGTTGCCAGGCGCTACAGGGGGATACTGGAGGAGCTGAAGGCGATAGAAATAAACCTGATGCTGAGCAATATAGACAAATACCGCAGCAGGCTCATGTCCACAAAGCAGGAGTCGGAAGGCATACAAAGCCTTATAAATGAGAAGACCACCCATTCCTCCAAGCTGGAAATCAAGCAAGGGGAGTTGAGGGTTCTGCTGACCGATCTGGAAAGCTGCATCAATGACTTAAGCGAGCACATACATCATTTGGAGAACAGCAAGGAGAAGCTTGAGGGAGAATGCAACGTGCTCCAGGAAAGGATAAAAAATCTTAACCAGAACTCCGCCAGACTGAATAAGAGGGATACTGAGCTCAAGGATGAGGTGGAGAAAACCAGGCTCAATATTGATCAGAAAAGCCTGAAGCTGGTAGAGCTTAATTCTGCTTTTAATGAAGTGTCGGAAAAAATAAATGAGAAAACAGCTGAGTTTGAATCCAATTTCAAAGCTATAAACAGTATTGAAACGGATCTGAGCGAAAAGCAGCAGAAATTCATAAACCTTATTAACAATCTTTCTGAATTGAAGAGTAAAATAAACAGCACCAATGTATTTGTTGAAAATATCAGAAAAAGAAAGAGCCAGGTGGAAGGGGATGTGAGCCTGCTTGAACTCCAGAAGAAGGACAGGGAGAAGCAGTATAACAGATCAGTTGAAGAACTGGAGGCCATGGCCGGTAAAATAGAGGACTGCAAGGTGCAGATAGAGGAACTTAAGGTAAAAAGGCAAGAGTGCGAGGGCAGCATTCATACCTTCGAAAACAAGCTGGGAATTGTGAAAACTGAAAAAGAAGCGATGCTCTCGAGACTCAAGGTTCTCGAGGATATGGAAAAGGATCATGGCGGATACAGCAGAGCCGTAAAGGTACTTATGTCTGAATACCAAAAGATAGCCAGGGGTTTCTGCGGTGTGGTCGGTGAAATGATCAAGGTGCCTACGGAATATGTGACGGCTGTGGAAATTGCACTTGGGGGTTCTGTGCAGAGCATAGTGACAAATGAAGAAAATGATGCGAAGCTTCTGATAGAATACCTGAAGGAGCATAAGGTGGGCAGGGCCACTTTTCTTCCCATTAGCTCGGTAAAACCGAGATATTTCAATGAAAGAGAAAAACAGCTTTTCAACTTTGACGGTTTTGTAGGTATAGCATCAGACCTTATGGGATATGATGCCAAAATAGACAACATAATGAAAAGTCTTCTGGGAAGGACTGCTGTTGTAAAGGACATGGATGCTGCTATAAAGCTTGCCAGAAAAGCAGGCTACGAGTACAAGATAGTGACTCTGGCGGGTGAAATAATGAACGCCGGAGGTTCTATGACAGGGGGAAGCCTTCAATCCTCCGGGAGCTCGGTTTTGTCAAGAAAAAGTGAAATAGAGGCTTTGAAAAACCAGCATGCAGCAAAACAGAAAGCTCTTGAGGAGTTGAACCTGAAGCTTGAAGAGCTCAAAAAGCAGGCGTCTGATATAAGCGGAGATATAGATTTCAAAACAGAAATACTGCATTCTCAGCAGATCGATATCAACAATTACAGGAACAGAAGCGAAAATATAAAGAACGACATACAGGTCATACAGGACAGGATTTCAATAAACATAAAGGATATGGGTGATCTGGATAATGAGTTCAATGAAACCCACAGGATAATAAAAGAGAATACGGAAAAAGCAGAAGCAGTCGAAAAAGAAAAAACAGCTGTGGAAGAACAGATATCTGAGCTTCAGGAACAGATGAAGCAGTTCAAGGAAGTAAGAGACGAGTATAACGAAGAGATAACAGAGCTCAAAATAAAACTGGCTTCTGTTGAGCATAATAAAAAGACCAATGAAGGCTCCATAAGGGATATGGAGGATAGAATAGAGGCTGTAGAAGAGGAAATAAAAGAAAACCAGGCTGAAATCGACAGGGAAGCAATAGAAATAAATACGCTGACAGCTGAATTTGAGGAAAAGAAAACAGGGATAAGTATAGCAATCGCAGAAGCCTCGGAAAAGCATAAGCTTCTTTCTGACAACGAGAAGGAGAAAGGGGCTGTAAACGAAGAGCTTCAAAAGATAGAAACGGACTTGAAGGATTACGGCAAGGATATAGCTTCACTGCAGGCGGACCAGCACAGGATCGAAATGCAGTATGCCAGACTGGAAATAGAGCTTGAAAACACAGAAATGAAGCTTCTGGAAACCTATGATATGAACTATAATAAAGCACAGGAATACAGAGATGCGGGCTTGAGCCTTACATGGTCTGCAAGGCGCTGTGAAGAGCTTAAGAATGATATAAGGGCCATGGGGACTGTAAATGTAAATGCAATCGAAGAATATGAAAAGCTCAGTGAAAGGTATAAATTCCTCAGCACACAGGTGGAGGACCTTACAAAAGCCAGAGACAACCTCATCGGTGTTATTGCCGAGATAGCAGAAAGCATGAAGCTGCAGTTCATTACTGAGTTCAACAAGATCAATGAGAATTTCAACCAGGTGTTTAAAGAGCTTTTCGGCGGCGGACATGCTGAGCTGGTGCTCTCTGATGAAGAGAACATACTTGAGTCAGGGATAGAGATAATAGCAAAACCGCCGGGAAAGAAGCTGCAGAATCTGATGCTGCTCTCAGGGGGAGAAAGAGCCCTCACAGCCATTGCGCTGCTCTTCGGGATACTGAAGATGAAGCCGGCTCCCTTCTGTGTACTGGATGAAATAGACGCAGCCCTGGATGATGCCAATGTAGACAGGTATGCAGAGTTTCTTGTGAACTTTTCAGTGACTACCCAGTTCATAATAGTAACTCACAGGAAAGGCACGATGGAATCGGCGGACTGCCTCTACGGCGTAAGCATGGAAGAAAGCGGAATATCCAAGCTGGTCTCAGTAAGACTGGAAGACAAGGTAAGCTAGTAGGGGCGAACAGTGTTCGCCCGTACATTAGTACATTTGTAAATTATATCCGAACACTATAGAATCATACTAAACATTAGATTAAATAGCATAAGGAGCGAATAAGTTATGGCTGGATTTTTTTCAAAGCTGTTTAAAAAGGACAAGGATGAAGAGCAGGAGAAGCTGCAGCAGGAGGAGCACATTGAAGAAGAGGAGCAGCTTTCCGATGAAGAGATAGAGGCAATGCTTCTGGAGGAAGCTGAGGAAGTTGAACTCCGGGAGCTTGAGCCGGAACCGGAAACTGAAGCAGAAGATAATATAAAATATGAGAAGGCTGCAGAAGACTCAGAAGCTGAAGAAGAGATTGAAGAAGAACTGGAAGAAGAAATAGAAGAGGAAGCCGAGGAAGGAAAGGGTTCTTTCTTCTCGAGGCTGAAGGACGGGCTTTTTAAGACAAGGAAGAATATCACAGACAAGATCAATGATGTCCTGACCAGCTTCAAGAGTGTTGATGAGGAGCTGTTTGAGGAGCTGGAGGAAATACTTATCACTTCGGATGTCGGTGTTTCCACAACCCTGAAGATACTTGAGAATCTGCGGAAAAGGGTGAAGGAGCAGAACATAAAGGACCCTGCAGATGTAAAGGAGCTTCTCAAGCAGGAGATACTCAGCATAATGGGTGAAGGCGGAGAAAAGCTCGGAGTCAAAACACCGTCAGTAATACTTGTAATTGGTGTCAATGGAGTAGGCAAGACCACTTCCATAGGCAAGATAGCATCAAAAATGAAAAAATCAGGTAAGAAGGTTATTATAGCAGCAGCCGATACCTTCAGGGCGGCAGCTATCGACCAGCTTGAAATATGGGGCAAAAGGACAGGGGTCGAGGTGATAAAGCACCAGGAGGGCGCTGATCCTGCAGCGGTGATATATGATGCGGTAAATTCTGCAAAATCAAAAAAAGCCGATATACTTATCTGTGATACCGCTGGAAGGCTTCATAACAAGAAGAACCTTATGGATGAGCTGAAGAAGATATCCAGGGTAATCGACAGGGAATACCCTGAAGCCTATAGGGAAACTCTCCTTGTACTTGATGCAACTACAGGACAGAATGCCATTTCACAGGCAAAGCTCTTCAAGGAGGTTGCCGAGATAAACGGACTGGTCCTTACAAAGCTTGACGGCACGGCTAAAGGCGGAATAATCATTGCCATCAAGTCGGAGCTGGATATACCGGTCAAGCTCATTGGCGTGGGAGAAAAGGTGAATGACCTTCAGGAGTTTGTGGCAGCAGATTTTGTAAATGCCTTATTTGCAGAACAGGAATAATTCTGTTGACAAATGCATAACATTAATATAAAATATCAATGTAAAGGTCAAGACCTTTACATTGTTGCTTTTAGAGGTGTCAATATGTATGACAAGATTGTACAAATAGCCTTGTTGTTTGATTTTTATGGTCAGCTGCTTACAGAGAAACAGATTGACATTGTTGATATGTATTACAACAATGATCTGTCCCTCGGAGAAATATCCGAGCAGCAGGGCATCAGCAGGCAAGGAGTATATGACACCCTGAAAAGAGCTGAAAAGACACTTTTTGAATATGAAGAAAAGCTGGGCCTTGTAGAACGCTTTATAAATCAAAAGGAAAGCATGAATAAAATAATAGAAATGCTTGATGGATTGATAAACGAAGAAGATTTTGAAAAGCAAAGTGTTAAAGAAAAACTGGACAGTATAAGGAAATATATTAGTGGAATGCTCTAGTAGGGGCGGCCATCGGCCGTCCGAATTGAATAGGAATACCCGAACGCTGCACGAGCCACGAGGCACGCAGCACGAGGTAAAAATGAGGTGATACATTTGGCATTTGAAGGTTTGGCCGATAAGCTGCAGCAGACCCTGAAAAAGCTTAGGGGCGCTGGAAAATTGAATGAAAAAGATGTCAAGGACGCCATGAGAGAGGTAAAAATGGCTCTTCTTGAAGCTGACGTAAGCTTCAAGGTGGTTAAGGATTTTATAAATAAAGTTACGGAAAGGGCAGTAGGACATGAGGTATTGGAAAGCCTTACTCCGGGACAGCAGGTAATAAAGATTGTCAATGAACAGATGACGGAGCTTATGGGGACTACCAACAGCAAGATAGTGTTTTCCTCCAAGCCTCCGACGATCTTAATGATGGTAGGGCTTCAGGGAGCAGGTAAAACGACTACCTGCGGAAAACTGGGCCTGATACTTAAAAAGCAGGGCAAGAACCCGCTTCTGGTTGCCTGCGACGTATACAGGCCTGCAGCTATAAAACAGCTCCAGGTAGTAGGCGGTCAGGTAGGCATAGATGTATTCAACATGGGTGATAAGGTGAATCCCGTTGATATTTCAAAGGCCGCGGTAGCCCACGCCTTGAAAAGCGGGAATGATGTAGTTATCATAGATACCGCCGGACGTCTTCACATAAACGAAGAGCTGATGGATGAGCTGGCAGATATAAAGGAAACTGTGAGACCTACCGAGATACTTCTTGTGGTTGATTCCATGACAGGGCAGGATGCAGTTAATGTAGCAGAAAGCTTCAATGAAAAGCTTGGAGTAGACGGAGTCATACTCACCAAGCTGGATGGAGATACAAGAGGCGGAGCAGCATTGTCGGTAAAGGCAATTACAGGCAAGCCCATAAAATTTGCCGGTATGGGAGAGAAGATGAACGAACTGGAGCCTTTTCATCCCGACAGAATGGCATCCAGGATACTTGGTATGGGGGATGTGCTGAGTCTTATTGAGAAAGCCCAGTCGGCCTTTGATGAGAAGAAGGCATTGGAGCTGGAGAAGAAGATCAGGACCCAGCAGTTTACTTTTGACGATTTCCTTGACCAGCTTCAGCAGATGAAGAAAATGGGGCCGCTAAGCTCAATACTGGAAATGATACCAGGTATGAATTCCAGCAAGCTCAAAGGTATGGAGGTTGACGATAAAGAGCTTGTCAAGGTAGAAGCCATAATAAGGTCAATGACTAAAAAGGAAAGGCAGAACCCTGATGTGATAAACGGCAGCAGGAGGAAGAGGATCGCTGCAGGCAGCGGCACCAGCATACAGGATGTCAACAGGGTGATGAAGAACTTTGAGCAGTCAAAAAAGATGATGAAGCAGTTCGCAGGAATGGAAAAAGATATAAAGAAGGGCAAAAAGAAAATGCCGTTCTTTAGATAAATACTAAACATATTTGTAAGGAGGTGAATTCAATGTCAGTTAAAATCAGATTGAAGAGGATTGGAGCTAAAAAGGCACCTTTCTATAGATTGGTAGTTGCTGATTCAAGATCCCCAAGAGATGGTAAGTTCATTGAGGAAATAGGATACTACAATCCTATCACAGAGCCGGCGGAAATCAAGATAGATGCTGAAAAAGCAAAGAAGTGGCTTGATAACGGAGCGCAGCCATCGGATACAGTAAGATCACTTCTAAAGAAAAGCGGCATAATTGAGGCTTAAGGAATATAGGCCAAATATCCATTAGGAGTGTTGCAATTGAAAGAGTTAGTAGAGGTAATTGCAAAAGCCCTTGTAGATTACCCGGAAATGGTCAAGGTTAAGGAAACTGAAAGCGACAGGTCAATAATTGTAGAGCTTACAGTTGCTCCTGAAGACATGGGTAAGGTTATAGGAAAAAACGGAAGAATCGCCAGAGCGATAAGAACAGTAGTAAAGTCCAGTGCATCAAAGCTGGATAAAAAGGTAATGGTAGAGATACTATAATATGTAACTTCTATTTTTTAAAAGGTCGTTTTACTGAATATGATAAAACGGCCTTTTAACCAATTTTCATTTTTTCTTGGGAGACAGATGATATGCTTGAATATTTGAGTATAGGACAAATAGTGAATGTACACGGTTTTAGGGGTGAGGTCAAGGTTTACCCTCTTACCGATGATATGAGCAGATTTAAAAAGCTAAAAGAGGTATATATAGAGGAAAAAAACCAGCTTATAAAATATGAGGTGGAGGGAACGAAGTTCCTGAGCAATACCGTAATAATGAAGCTGAAGGGTATCGAAACAGAGGAAGCGGCAGACAAGCTCCGGAATTATTACGTGAAGGTAGACAGGAAGTCGGCAGTGAAGCTTCCCAGGGGCTCATATTTTATATGTGATCTGATAGATTTAGAGGTATATGACGAAAAGGGTCTGGTTCTGGGCAAGATAGCAGATGTGCTCCAGACAGGCAGTAATGACGTCTATGTCGTGAGAAGCAACAGCAGGGATATATTGGTTCCTGCCCTGAAGGATGTTGTGAGAGAGATAGATTTGAAGAATGGAAAAATCATGGTGGAATTACCAGAGGGTTTGATGTAAATGAGGATTGATGTATTAACTCTTTTTCCGGAGATGTTTGAAGCGGTGCTCAAGGAGAGCATCATCGGGAGAGCCGCAGAAAAGCAGCTGGTAGAGCTTGAATTTCACAATATAAGAGATTATTCGGAGAACAAGCACAGGAAGGTAGACGATTACCCATACGGCGGAGGATTGGGGATGGTGATGCAGTGCCAGCCTATATTCGCTGCAATGGAAGCCGTAAAAGCCAGGCTTGGGAAAAAGCCCTATACCATTCTTATGAGCCCGCAGGGCAAAACCTTTGATCAGAATAAAGCCAGGGAGTTCAGCAGCTTGGATAATCTTCTGATCATTTGCGGGCACTACGAGGGAATAGATGAACGGGTTTCTGAGACTCTTGTCGACGAGGAGGTCTCCATAGGAGATTTTGTGCTGACCGGAGGGGAAATAGCAGCTATGGCTGTAGTGGATGCAACCTGCAGGCTGATACCCGGGGTGCTGAAGGAGGATGCTTCTCATATGGTCGAATCCTTCGGTGACGGCTTGCTGGAATTCCCACAGTATACAAGGCCGCCTGTCTTCATGGGAATGGAGGTTCCTGAGGTACTGCTGTCGGGACACCATGAGAACATAGAAAAATGGAGAAGGTATGAGTCTTTGAGAAGGACCTTCGAAAAAAGGCCTGAACTGCTGTCTCAGGCTGATTTGACAGAAGAAGACCTTAAGCTCTTGGATAAGATAAAAAAAGAATGCAAATAATTCTAATATGAGGTTGCATGAAGGCTTGTCATATGGTATAATTTTAACGTTATTACGGGCGTTCCGCTGTCAGAGCACCAAAGGATAAATCACCGGCACAGATGATTTAATATTGAACATGAACGTCTATGATGGAAGGAGGGACATTGCGATGGATTTGATAAAGGTTATTGAAAGCGAACAGCTTAAAAGTGATATACCTGTTTTTAACGTAGGTGATACTGTTAAGGTGCACGTAAAGGTTGTAGAAGGCAACAGAGAAAGAATACAGGTATACGAAGGCGTAGTTATGAAAAGGCAGGGTGGTGGACTGTCAGAGACTTTCACTGTAAGAAGAATTTCTTATGGTATAGGAGTGGAAAGAACCTTCCCTTTACACTCACCGAAATTAGACAAAATTGAGGTCGTAAGAAGAGGTAAAGTAAGAAGAGCTAAGATCAACTACTTGAGAGAAAGAGTTGGTAAGAGAGCAAAGATTAAAGAAATAAGATAAAAAGGGGCTTAATAGCCCTTTTTATTTTTGGAGCGTGATACATATGAACATACAATGGTATCCTGGGCATATGGTCAAGGCTAAGCGCAAAATAGCCGAAGACCTCAAGCTGGTGGATGTAGTCATAGAACTCCTTGATGCAAGAATACCAATGAGCAGCAGGAATCCGGAAGTTGATGAGATCGTGGGGGAGAAGAAGCGCATAATAGTGCTTAATAAAAGCGACCTTGCCGACCCCGCGGTAAACCGCAGGTGGGTCGACTATTTCAACCGTGAAAATACAAAGGTCATACTGGCCAACTCCGTGAGCGGAACAGGCCTGAAGGACGTGCTGGCAGCATCAAGGCTGCTTATGAAAGAAAAGCTGGATAGGCTGAAAAGCAAAGGACTGCTGGTAAAGACGACCAGAGCGCTTATAATTGGGATCCCCAACGTAGGAAAATCAACCTTCATAAACAAGCTTGCAGGTAAAAGTGTAGCGCAGACAGGCGACAGACCCGGAGTCACAAAGGCAAAGCAGTGGATAAAAGTGAGCCCCGAGCTGGAGCTTCTGGATACCCCCGGAATACTGTGGCCCAAGTTTGAGGATGAAAGGGTAGGCATGTGTCTAGCCTTTACAGGAGCAATAAAGGACGAGATACTGGATGTCAACGAGCTGGCCCAAAGGCTTCTGGAGGTGCTTGTAAGCAAATTCCCAGACAAGCTGAAGACCAGGTATAAGCTGGAGGACATACAGGCGGATATGGCTCCTGAGCAGCTCCTGGAGGCGATAGGCCGGAAAAGGGGCTGTATGATAGCAGGTGGAGCAATTGATATACAGAGGGCTTCGGTAATGCTTCTGGATGAATTCCGCGGAGGGAAGATCGGGAATATAACGCTGGAGACACCGGAGGAGTTTTAGACGGGTGCGGGGTTTCGAGGCTACGAGGCTACGAGGCTACGAGGCTACGAGGTTTCGGGGGGGGGGACGGGAACCACGGAACACACGGATGAGGCACGGAAGGACACGGATGGGGAATATTGTGATATATGCACGGTAACCGATAATCATATATTCGTAGGGGCGCCTATTGGGCGTCCTTATTAAATGTGCAATTTTATTGTTATATGCGTGTAGGGAACGGTTCTAAACCGTTCCGCTTTCATTTTATTCAGGAATGCTTGTATTCCCCAATGCCCAGTATATCCTTCAAGGCTTTCTGGAGTACTTGAGAAAAGTTGATGTCCTTGCTTTCAGCAAGCTTTTCCAGCCAATGGGGTAATGTTACATTTTTTCTGACATAATCATTTTCTATAGCCTCTCTGTAAAGAGGCATGTGCGCCTCAACCAATACAATTGCTTGATTAGGCTCCAATTCAATCTTATCTGTAGATGTAGGTTCCAGTATTAAATCATTATCCTCTTCCATTCCGTACAAGTGCAGCGCCATAGCTTCCTTTGCATTGTGAACGGCTTCATCGATATTAGCTGCACAGGGCAGACAACTGGGCAAATCCGGGAATATAATTGAAATTCCATCCTCTGCATAGTTGAATATCGCAGGATAAATATAATTATCTCTTTTCATGAGAAATATCTCCTTATTTTTATATTTTTTATTTATAAGAGGAACAGGAATTATTTGAATTTTATTCCCGCTTGTTTTTCTGTTTAGTATATTGTAATGCGTATTATGATGCGTGTAAACACATTGGTGTTATATATAAGTAATCGCAGGTCTTAGAAAGAAGAATGGCGGTTATTTATTTGTAGTAGAGTTTGACTAAGGCTAATATTTTTGGATTTTATGGAGGGATATGGAAATATATATCGAATATAGGAAATAGGTGTTAGGCTCTATGTTTATTGTGTTATTGAGCTTTACAAAACAGATATCCTAATAACCTATACTCCTTACACCTATGGATACTACATGAGGCGGTGGTTATGTTGGAAACGTTTTTATTCAAAGGATTCTTGGAATATGAAATAGTTTATAAACCTTTTTTTGGATCGAAAAAAAGGGCGTATAATACTTTACGAAATTTAACTACACCTCCGTCGAGCACTGAGGAGTTTTTAGAATATATACAATTAAATCATCCTAAAATTATGCCCAATATTGAGTTTGTAAGGTTTTACGATTTCAATTTTATGGAGAAGACTGGTTTATTTAGATATAGGTTGGCAATCTTGCATACGGTTCCAAATGCATTGATTAGAGAAAAAATATTCGATGAAAGTGAAAATATTGCTAATTTAACAGGTTGGTATCCATACGTGACTGGAAGTAGAGCGCAAATTAAAAAGCTGAATTATATCGAATTACGTAAAAAGCACAATATTCAGCGTATGGCAATAAATAGTTGTGCATTTGGAAAACCCAAAATAGTGATAGACGTTTCAAACTCACCAACAGCGTCTGCAACTTTATTGCAATGTGAATATGGAAATATTTTGTTTGATACAGGATTTGGAATATTTGAAACTTATATAAAAGATATTGACCTAATATGCATATCCCATTTTCATAAAGATCATATAGGTGGACTTACACAAATACTAGCTCAAAAATCAATTGCTGTTTTGATTTCAGAAATGACACTTGAATATATTTTAAATTCCAATTGGCTTTCGGATGGCGATAAACTCGAAATAATAAAGCATGCTATCACATTAGAAGAAATAAAATTCTATAAAGGACTAAGAATGCATATTGATTATTTTCCAGTATTTCATGCTCCCGGTTCTTTTGGATTTGTATATAAGTACTTTTCAGAGACTTCAGTGTTTTATTTGGGTGATCTATGTATTGAAAACGGATTTTACAATGGGGGTATAGATGTAAATGCAAAAGTTCAGAGTATTCGGTCAAAAAATAAGACCATTATACTAGATAGCTCAATGATAGGGAAAAAGAATATAGAAATTGGTGAAGATACACCTGAAGATATTCAAGAAATTATAGAAAATAGCATTAATAAGAGAAACGTATTTTTCGTCAGCCAAAGTCCGGAAACATTATTATACTCATATATATTAGCTTTCATTTGGTCAAATCAAAGAAAAGAAGAAAAAATCAGAATTGTAATGGACGATGACTTATACAAGATTATAAAAATTCTATGGAGACCTCAAGTATTAAAAGATAATTTTAAAGACCCATTTATCAAGTATGTTTTAAAAGGATGCAGGATAAACTTTGCGGAGAGTCACAGATTATATCCGCTATCCGCACTTGATACTTTTAGTGATACAAAAAATACTATTTTTTTGGTTACATTAGAGGATATTATCGATAAGGATACAACAAGACTACCTTTGCTTAAGTCTGATGTGATGCTTGTTGGTCCATGGGCACTAAAAGGCGAGATACCAGAAGAAGTAATTAATGCCAAACCACGTTCGATTCTAAGAGTGGCATCCCCTGATTGGAGCTTTCATTCGAGTGAGCAAAGTTTAAATTCAGCAATTACTGAATGGAATGAGGAAGCTATACATGTGATACTTTTTCATAATTATTCAAGTGCGCTTAAGAAATATATAAAGCAGTTCCCTAACTATAGTAATATACATGCTATTTCAAAAGATGGAGTTGCTATTACTTCGTAAAAGCGATAGTAATGTGTACCAGGTGCAGAGGTTAAGTAGTTAATTTAGTTCAATATGCAGTAATATCTTATATTCTGTACCCAGCACAAGAAGCTCCCAAACAAAAGAACTTAATTCATGAGCAAGCAAATAGATGAGTGCCAGGCTATAAGGTTATTAGGTTATTCCTGCGCTACCGGCACCTGCCTTATTACCTAAATATGGAATCATTGGAAAAAGGGTAATAAAATTGCATTTACTAAATTATATAAAGAAGAATGTGATTTTTATATTGTGTGTTTCGGCATTTCTTGCAGGTATGTATTGGAATAGCTCTGTTTACTGTATGGTAGAAGTTCAGACTCCACCAATGATTAATAAAGTAATAGCAGAATCCTGTTATTCAATCATGATCAAATTTAAGGAAGTATTGGACAAGCCCAGTGCGGAGACGGCTGAAAACTATGTGGTAGACAAAAGTATCGGCGAGGCATCTGCCGCAACCCTTGAAGCTTCTTTAATGCAACCTATATATTACATACTTGATATAGGCGAAAATGTAAAGTCAGCCATTCTTAACGCGGACAGCATTTCGGTGATGGTCACACTGCCGGATAATCTGATTGATAGATACAATTACTGCATTCTGCTCAGGAATATCAAGAATACGGATAACAACACCATGAATTCTGGTGCCGCGCTGTTTATGCTTCTCTTGTTACATTCACTCCAGATGCTGTATGGTCGGACAGTTATAAGGATCATTTAATCAGCTTTAATCATTCATTGAAGCTTCAGTTTGAGAAGGAAAAGAAAAATGGGGACAAGAATGTTCAGAATATCATAAAAGGCAGGCTGGAAAATTTAAAGCTGCAATTAAGATCAGTATTGAGTTTGCTATACAACATATCGGTGAAAAGCTTAGTTATACTGTTGAGTTAAAGGGTGGAGAATTTCTACAATTGATCTTGGCATTTTTATATCATTGATTTTTATTTATACTTGTTTTATAAGCACATGGCCGTTGCTTAACAATGATATGAAAGGGGGCTGTTATATGGATATAACGACCCAAAAGCTCACTGAATGGGCTATTAATAAAATCAAAACGGAATACTTGAATGATGTAGCACTGCTTATAGCGGTTGAAGGTCACTCAGTAAACGGGGATGGGCATGGCGAATGCTTTGATTACTTTGTACCTGCCACAAACAAAGGAAATGAATTATCCCAAACCTTCATAATAAACGGAATAGGTTACGATCTGTATCCTCGTTCCTGGGAACGGACTGAAAGAACGGCAAATCTTGATGACCGTGCCACCATATGTCTTGGCAATGCAAAAATACTGTACAGCCGGACGAAAGAAGATGAAGACCGTTTTAATGCTATTCGTAATAAATTGTACGACAATCTGAATAATAAGGAGTTTACTTATAAGAAAGCACTTGAAAATCTTAACATTGCGATGGATTTATACCGCACAATGATGTTTGAAAATGAATTATACAAAGTCAGGATGGCATCCGGCTATATTAGTTACTATCTCTCGCTGGCGGTAGCATACCTTAACGGAACATTTTTCAAGAATTGGAGAGATGGTCAACTTCCTGAGCTTCTTACTATGAAATCGATTCCGGATAACTTCATTGAATATTATAAAGGTGTTATAAATGCAAAAAATGCAGATGAACTGAAATGTTTAGCGTATTTGATAATAAGTACTGCCCGTCAATTTATTGCATCACAAAAAACAGCACCGGCAGCAGCTCCGTGCAATTCTAACTTTACAGATTTGGCAGACTGGTATCAGGAGCTTTCTCTGACATGGCGGCGCCTTAGGTATTACTGTCATATAAATAGCAGTGATGCAGCGTTCGGAGATGCTTGCCTCCTTCAAAATGAGTTATCAATTGTCAGTGAAGAATTTGGACTTCGTGAAATGGATTTGCTTGGCTGTTTTGACGCAACTGACCTGAATAAGCTGATCAATCAGGCAACAGAGCTTGAGAAGTATATAGTTTCAGAAATAGAAAGTCATGGAGTCAAGTTGAAAAACTATGATACTCTGGATGCTTTTCTTTCTAAAAACTAAGCGGTCGAGGTGCTTTAATTGAAATATAGAAATGCATCGGAAATTCTTCCTGATGAACTGCTAAGGGAAATACAGAAGTACACTTCGGGTGAGGCCTTGTATATACCGTCTGACGGTAAAAGAAAAAAATGGGGCTCTGGGTCGGGTGCAAAGGTGTTCTATGAGCAGAGAAACGAAGAAATCAGGTACAAATATTTCCACTTGAAAGTGAGTATAGATGCTCTTTGTGAAGAATATTGCCTTTCTGATGAAACGATAAGAAAAATTATATACAAATAATTTCGTTAATAGAGCATAATATTAATTGTGTAATTTTCCTGTTATACGTGACAAGGGGAACTCTTATGGGTTCCCCTTAAAAATGCAACATTATCTATGGTATAATATTCCTGAGGATTTGAATCCGGCACCTACTGCTAAACCAGAGAAAGCGAGGAACTTTATGGAGTCAGAGAATGCATTATTACGAATAATTTCTTCATTACCGGCAGAGGATAAGTTTATTGTAGAAAGCCTGCATGAAACGGCACTTGCCCTTGGATATAATGCAAAGATTTCACCTGTCGGAAAGAAGCCTGACGATTGGAAATGTGAGTATATCGCCGCAAAACCGAAACGTGTGCTTTACATTTTGCGTATAACCGGACCGCGGTTTTCTATCCGTGCAAAATTATTTCACATAGCAGAGTACTCCGATGTTTTAGAGAATTGCACGGGGCATAGTAAAGCTTCATTGCTTTCAGCTTCCAAGGATTGTGAAAATCATGGCGGCGGCTGTGCAGGGCCAATTTCATTCACAATTGACGGCAAAGCATATTCCAAGTGCAGACATTTTTTTCTATTTGAAGGTATTAAGCTAGAGGACGTGGAAGGTATACAGAGGCTTCTGCAAAATGAAGCAAAGTATTCAGCTGATATATAAAAGGAGTGTATTAAAAATGGTTGGTGTAGAAATTGATATGGTTATTACTGACAGCTTGAAAGCATTGGAATTATATGAAAAAGTATTTGATATCGAACGTGTTGAGGTTACAGATTTTCCTAAAGGTGAAAATGAAGTCGTTTTTACCCTGTACGGAGTACGCTTTCACATGCTGGATGAAAATCCGGAATTCGGGTTGAAAGCGCCAAACCCGGATGAACCCAAAGCGATTTGGTTTAACATCCTTGTCCCTGACATCAAGGAAACATATTCAAAGGCAATCAGCGCAGGCTGTACCGAGGTGCAACCGGTGACTGAAATGGCTGATTATGGGGTGTCAAACGCCATATTCGGCGACACTTTTGGTTATCTGTGGATGCTGCATCAAATACACAAAGAAGTGAGCTTTGAAGAACGCACACGGCTTTGGGAGGAAAAAAGGGATAATTAAGATATAGTGAGTGCCAGACTTCATAAACTCCAAGCAGTTCGCAAGGAAATTTCACGGTTATTTTTAATATTGTGGTATAATAAAAAACAAGAAATCAAAAAGGAGGGATGCGTTTGGATAAATACCAGCAAGCTATTGTCCTGTGGCAATCATACAAAATCGCATCCACTGCCGATCTGGATAAATACCTTGACAACTTCCGCATCCTGTTTGCGTTCCATTCGGGAAAGATTGAGAATGATGAAATAACCTATCATGATACAAGGGAGATATTTGAAAACAGTAAGGTTGTAAATTTCACCGGGAGTCCCCGTACCCTGTTTGAACAGCAGAATCAAAAATTGTGCTATGAGGTTTTGAAGGAGAAACTTATCGGGAAAGAGCCCTTGAGCATCGAACTCATCAAGGAAATCCACAAAGTCCTCACCAGTGGCACTTATGATGAGAGCAGATACATTAATAATGAGGAACGGCCGGGTGAATATAAGAAACATGATTATGTAACGGGAATTCATGAAGTCGGCTCAGCTGCGGAAGATGTGGAAAGCGATTTGACCGGACTGATAGCTGAAATAAATGATTACAACGGCAAAGATATTTTGAAGGTTGCCGCTTATCTTCATGCAGGATTTGAGTTCATACATCCCTTTGCAGATGGCAATGGACGTGTCGGCAGAACACTCATGAATTACTATCTTATGACTAATAATCATCCACCCCTCATCATATACTATGAAGATAAACGGTTATACTACGAGTGTCTGCAAAAGTATGACGAAGCGGAGGAATTAAATCCCCTGTATGAGTTTCTCAGGTATGAAACGGAAAAGACATGGGAAAAGGCTCTGGCTCTTAAGAAAGGAATGAAGCCGAAGCGTAAGGATTTGTCGGAATTAACCCATACATAGGATACAGGCATTGGGAGATACATTGAGAGCATGCCCTATTTAGATGCTCACATGTATTCATTTAGGGTCACAGATCCTTCGCTACGCTCTATACATGACATACACGTTGCTCATTAGCAGGTATCGGTATTATACAGACTACCGGAAACCAGTTATTTTTCCATCTGTCCCTCCGTGCAGCATCCGAGTGTTCCGTGTTACCCGTACCTATACCCTTGAGGAATGCACCGGCACTCTCGTATCTCGCATCTGTTGTTTATGATATAATAAGCATGTACGTGTGTATATGCTTATTTTTTTTCATTAAATTCCGATAAATAATTATATATGGGCAAATGAGGTGTAATAATGGCTATCAGGATAAAGTATGACGACAAGGAAAAAGAAAGACTTATAAAAATGACTGAATACGAGCGGGGCTGTTATAATAAAGGCTACAGACTGATCGCAGGTGTCGATGAGGTTGGACGGGGACCACTGGCTGGACCTGTTGTGGCCGCAGCGGTAATACTTGGAGAAGGAGTACTCATTCCGGGTGTTAATGATTCCAAGAAGCTGTCGGAAGAGAAAAGAGAGTACCTGTATGATGAAATAAAGTCCAAAGCCTTGTGCTGCAGCATTGGAATTGTTGATGAGAAGATAATTGATGAAATTAATATATTGAATGCTACATATCTTGCAATGAAGAAAGCCCTGGAGGGGCTGGAGCAAAGGCCGGATTTTATCCTGCTGGATGCTGTGACCCTTAAGGATGTTGATATACCCCAAAAAGGGATAATCAAGGGAGACAGCCTGAGTCTTTCCATAGCTGCGGCATCAATAATAGCGAAGGTTGAAAGAGACAGGATCATATCTGCCTATGATGAGATATATCCGCACTTTTCTTTTGGAAGGCACAAGGGCTATGGAACCAGCGAGCATATAGAATGTATCAGGAAATACGGGCTTCTGCCGATACACCGGAGATCCTTTACAAAGAATTTTCAGGGGTGATGCAATATGAGAATCGACGCGACCCGGCTGATGACAATTAAACCTGAGCTTATGGAGCTTTTGAAGAACCTGGAGGCAGGTGATGTCCTTAAAGGCCGGGTGCTGGAGGCTCTGGGCAATAGTATAGCTATTAAGACTGCAAGCGGGCAGGTGTTTACTGCAATACTTCAGGAGGGTGCCAGTGTTCCGAAGGGAGCTTTTGTAGAGCTGACCGTCAGCAGCATAGCTGATGGCAAGATCTATGCGGAATTTAAGGATGAAAACAAAGCGGCAGGTATGGATGAAAAGCTGTCTGAACTATTGAAGCAATTCAGGCTGCCTGTTGATGAGAAGAATATGGAAGCCGCCAGGCTGTTGATGAAATATAGGCAGACGGTGGATAAGGAAGCAATCGTGAAAATCACAGGGCTGCAGAAAAGTATAGACAATCTGAATCAGAGCAGTGAAGGAAGACTGGGGCTGCTGCTCTCAGGACTGGACATAAAGAACACGCCTGTTGATGTGCTGAACAAGATCGTGCTCAACTGGTCTGCAGATATGGTGAGTAAGGATGACGGGGGAAGTGTCCCCACAAATCAGGGTAATATTGCCTCAGGTACTGCCGTGCCTGAAAAAAGCGGACCGGTGACTGAGAAAGCAGCCGCAAATGTTGTTGCGGACCAGACGCCTTTAATTGAAGAAAATAGTGCGGAAGCTGCAAAGAATACCAGAGAAGCACAAGCTGTGGCCAAGCCGGAAAGTGCCGTAATAAAGAAGGAAATAAGCGCTAATATGGGAACGGATGTCGTGGAAGAAGCACAGACAGCAGTGAAGGAAAACAGGACGGTATCTGATGAGGTTAAAGGTGCTGAACTGCTGAAGGTACTGGATAAGCTGGGCATTGAAGCCGGAAGTGAAGCGAAAAACCTTGCAGGCAAGGTAGCAGACATTCTGGCTTCAATAAGGGGAAGCGATATGGAAGCACTCACATATCTTGCTTCAAAGGAAATGAAGATTACTCCCAGGAATATAGGCATGCTCATAAAGAATGTAGAAAACAGCGATGGAATATCACAGTTTCTTGATAAGCTCCAGGAAAGGATAAGTATAGGGGATGATCTGGAGCTTAAGGATATAAAAGCCTCCGTAAAGAAGTTCTTCCTTGAGCCCGGACAACTAGAGGACAGCAAAGAGGTCACAGAGCAGCTCAAGGATGTGGCAAGGCTTGGGGAAAAGCTGGAAAAATATCTGAACAGCAGCGGCAGCAAAGATCCTGAAATAAGGGAAGCGCTGTCCAATCTGAGGGATAACATCGACTTTCTCAGGGATATAAACCAGCACACCAATTATATGCAGCTTCCTGTAATGATAAACGGAGATACTTCAACTGCCAAGCTTTATGTTTTTAAAGAAGGAAAGAAGAGTAAAAAAATAGATCCGGGGGATGCCACAGTAGTCGTTGCACTGGATCTGAGCAATCTTGGGCATCTGGAAAGCATGATAAAAGTCAGGGATAAGTCTGTGAATGTGACCTTCAGAGTTGAAAATAAAAGCATAGGCACAATGCTGGAAAAGAACAGCCTTTTATTAAAGGCTTCATTGAAGGAAAAGGGCTACAGCCTGAATCCTGTCAGGGTCATAAATCTGGAACAGCCTTTCAGCCTGCTGTCCCTGGAAGCTATGTTGAATGAAAGCGGCCTGGAGAAAATACATTTTGATATGAGGGTATAGTATGGATAACAAGCATAAAAAAGCAGCAGCCCTTACCTATGACACTGGAGAAACAGCACCAAGGGTAATCGCACTGGGCAAAGGCGAGGTTGCACAGCGGATAATAGAGACCGCAAAGGAAAACGACATCCCTGTTTTTGAGAACAGCGGGTTGGTTGATGCACTGCTGCAGCTGGAAATAGGCGAGCAGATACCTCCGGAGCTGTACAGTGTTGTGGCTGAAGTATTGGTATTCATCTCCAATGTCGATAAGCTGAAAGGTGGTAGGAATGGGTAAGAATAAGGTTTTCGGGGCCTTTGGAGAGGAAATAGCCTCCGCATATCTCACAGAACGCGGTTATAGGCTGCTGGACAGGAACTTCAGCTGTAAGGCGGGGGAGATCGATATAATAGCTGTGCATGGTGACTCAATAATATTTATAGAGGTTAAGACAAGAAGCAGTGAGAAGTACGGTCAACCCTCAGAGGCTGTGAGTACGGTCAAGCAGCGGAGGATGGTCAGGACAGCTCTTTACTATTTGCAGAAAAAGAGGCTCCTTGATTATATGTGCAGATTTGATGTAATAGAAATAATGGTTGATGTGGAAAATAATCACCGGATAAACCTCATTGAGGATGCTTTCCAATACTCAGGAAAGTATGGCTATTAAAGGAAGGAAGAAATTTGGATATGTTACTTAGCAATTCACTTGCAATTTCTCATGAGATAGTTAAGAAGGTCGTAAAAGAAGGAGATACGGTAGTGGATGCCACAATGGGCAACGGGAATGACACACTCCTGCTTGCCGGGCTGGTAGGAGACAAAGGCAAAGTATACTCCTTTGATATACAGGATACAGCCCTGAGGAATACGGGGAAAAAGCTTAAAGACGCAGGAATGGAAGGCTATGTGGAGCTGATAAAGGACGGACATCAGAATATTGACCGGTATGTACCGAAGGGTATCAGGGCAGTCATGTTCAACCTGGGTTACCTGCCGAAGGGAGACCACAGTATAGGCACAAAAGCGGAAACTACTATGGAAGCAATGAAAAAATCCATGGAGTTGCTTATGACCGGCGGTATAATAATGATGGTGATCTACTATGGAGGAGACAGTGGCTTTGATGAGAAGGAAGCGGTACTGGAATATGTGAAGACTATCGACTGCAGGAGATATACAGTGCTTGTCAGTGATTTTGTAAATCAGATAAACTGCCCTCCTATTGCTGTATGCATAGAGAAGAATATGGATTAGCAAATATGCAGAGAGAGGTGAGCTTATATGTCAACGTTAAATAATAATTTGAGCGGTTGGGCTTTTGTCAGTAATGTAGCTGATGAACAGGAAGCGGACATGGTGGAGTCGGTACTTGGTGCAGAGGGGATACCCGTGCAGAGGAAGCATAAAGAGGCTGGCGGCTATCTGGAGGTGTACATGGGGATGTCCCGTTATGGCATCGATTTGTTTGTCCCGGAGGAGGCTCTTGAGCTTGCAAAGGGTATTCTGAACGCTGAAGCAATTGATATGCCTGAGGAAATCGGCAGCGAGGAAGTAAAAAAGGCAGCAGTGAAGTATGAGGTCAAGAGAAGAAGCATTGTGTGGATCATATTGACATATCTTTTCCTGCCTCTGATTATAGGTATTATATTGAAAATCCTAATCGAATGAAAATGTATAAAAATGGTAATTTAGTCGCAGTAAAAATAGTACTTCGCCCTATTCTAAAGGTAGTTATCGGGAGGTATAATATAATAAACAAGTGTCTACTTGTTTAAGCACCTCCCGGCCTGGTGTGAAAGGAGGGAAAGAAGTCACTATGAAACGCAGTTGTAGGAAAACATTGCAGAACGTG
>DASPLL010000002.1:0-17899 GCA_035627615.1 Clostridia bacterium | reverse complement strand
AGAATTTCAAGAGCTAGTGATTATTAACACAACAACTTTCTTGTCTTTCAAAGTGTTAATAATCACAACCTTGATTCAGTGCCTCGCATGCTCAAGAAGGGATATGCGTTACGAGGCACTAGTGCAAGATACATATTGGACTGATTTGATATATAAAGGGTTGCTGTAAAATGAGGAATGGTCATTTTACAACAACTTTTTTTTGTATCTGAAAATGGTGACCATCGTTACAAAGATCAGTATGAACATCAGATTGACGGTTGAATTTATGAATATATGTATCCAGCCGGGATAAAGAGAGGCGTCCCATATACCTGCCCCGGTTATCCCTTGGATATTGAACACCTGCATATCGGAAAACCAGGCAAACAATATGAAGGAGTATAAGGCTGCAATTATACCCTGCAGCAGCTTAAAAACGAAATAGATGTTGAATTTCAGGTCTGTTTCGGATACTATGCTCATTACCTGGGCGTTTACTGATAGCCCTCCAAAGCCTATCATAAAGCTTACCAGGATCGCCTTATAAAGCATCGGCACCTGAAGGGAAGCACACGCCCTGGCGCCGTTGGTAACCTCCAGGAAGCCTATGAGAAAGCTGGAGATCATATCAGGAGATACTGCATCAAAAGGAAATGCCTTTGACAGCAGAATGGAAGACCGGCTTAGGATGCCCGATATTTTCAGCATACTTGTTATCACAGAAAAGAGAATGATGAATCCTCCGATCATCAGTATAAGATTTACACCATTTTTTACTGCATCTCCCATGAGCACACCGAAAGGCCGTCCGTCTTTCCTCCTGTAGTCCAGCATATCAGCTATGGGGTTAGACAGGGATGCCTCTCTTACTACTGGCTTTTCTTTTCCATAGTATCTCATCAGAAAGCCTATGGTAACTGCAGACAAATAATGTGAAACTGCCAGAAAAAAGCCGATGGCGGGACTGTTAAGGATGCCTGTGGCAACAGCTCCGATAATGAACAGTGGCCCTGAAGTGCTGCACAATCCGAGCAGTCTTTGACCCTCCATATGAGTGCACAGCTTTTCCTGGCGCAGCTTGACTGTAATTCTTGCGCCAACAGGGTAGCCTGAAGACATGCTCATAAAAAAGCCGAAAGAGCCCTCGCCGGGTACATTAAACACAGGCCTCATGAGGGACTTGAAGGCAGACCCGAAGAAGCTTACGATTCCAAGGCCTATTAGTATCTCTACACAGATAAAGAAAGGAAGAAGTGCAGGGCAGACTACATTGAACCACAGCTTAAGACCATCGTAGGCTGCAGTGAAGGCTTCACTTGGATATATAATGATGCAAGCTACAAGCAGGCAGAAGATAATGGAATATGTGAAGGTTGAAATATTGTTTTTTTTCATGGTATACCTCTAAATATAAATATAAAACATATATTGAACGCACATATGTATATACTTTGGGAAAAGTGCGAATTCAATAACAATCAAGGAGAACATTTCGCGAAATTTAAATTGTAAAGGCGTAGTGTTTTTCGCGAAATGTTTTAGTCTATATATTTATATTTAGAGGAGCCTGAGATTATGTGCGGTGATAGTACGGAGAGGTCAGATAATCCTCCGAGCCTTTTTTGAAGGCAGGTGTTCTATATGCGAGGTTATAAATGTTGGTTGACAATATATCGTAAGCAAACATCCTTGATATTCGCTCATCCTGGCATCTGAAATCAGCCACCTTTGAGATTACAGGATATGAAGAACGGCTTTTAATATCTTTCAGAAGCCTGGTTCCATTTTCATTAAAGGCCAGCACTCTTATATAAGCCGGACAGTTCAGATCCTTGAATAATGCTATATCGCTTTTTTGTATGTCCAACAGCAGATGACAAAGCAGCCGCTGTATATAAGTCCTTGTATAACGTTTTGTCCTGACGGCCTCGATCAATTCCTCACAGCTGGTGCAAGACTGGGCATACTTCTTAAGCCTGTTCTCTATTCCTTCCCTGGTATTCAGATATTTCCTGAGATCATTTTCTTCAATCAGTCGTAGTCTGTATAACAGCATATCAGAAAAATCATCCAAGTAAAGAGGATGCCTGTTTGACTCGATTGAGCTTTCTATAATACTGGTAGAATTCCCGGGCATTGACAGTCTGATTTTTTCAGAGATCCCGTTTTTCCTTATCTCATTCCTGACTGCTGTTGCACTTGCAATTTCACTTGTTATGCCTGTATCATTATGGTTGCTTTCGATACGTTTCACAGCAACAGGCTCTATGCTGCTTTTCAGAGACATCAGGGCCTTTATGTACTCAATACCCAATACGTTGTTTGGACTTCTCAATATATCATCCTGATAGCTCTGTGCTTCGCCTCCAGCATATGTAGAAAGGGCGTTTGACAATGCTTTGGGATAAGAATTCCCCTGGTCCAGCTGAGCCTTAAGAAGCTGCTTGAAGGACTCCGGTTCATCACGGAACAGCCTGGCCAGGTTATGTAGTGTGGCGGTGTCACCAAGCTCACTTCCAAAACAGATAAAGTCTATGATATTCATAGCATTCAAAACCTTAACTGCGCCCAATGCAAATATTTCTGCAGGCTGACAGGCATATACCACAGGCAATTCAACAACAAGGTCTGCTCCGTTCATAACAGCCATTGCAGCCCTGGACCACTTGTCAAATATGGCTGGCTCTCCTCGCTGTACAAAGCTGCCGCTCATTATGCATAAGGCATAATCCGCACCGCAGGCTTCCTTTGCAGCCTGGATATGATACTTGTGACCGTTATGGAAGGGATTATATTCTGAAACTATACCTACAACTTTCATATAGCACCTCAACAAGGACGGGCGATGGGCGATTGGCAATGGGCAATGGGTTCGGCCGGGCTTCGAAGCCCAACTGAAGCCTATTGCCTATTGCCTCGTGCCTATTGCCCGTTTTTAATTTATTTTACCATATTTTATTGTAATAATTGTATAATTAAGTTGCCAATGCGGTGGAATACTATACATTGTTAATTATTTTGCACAAAAAGCAGGAAAAATGTTATTTATATAGAAAAGATTACTGTTCATATTATTTTTTTGGGGAGGTACTGATTAAATGAAAATTCTGGTTATTAACTGCGGCAGCTCGTCATTGAAGTATCAGCTGATTGATATGCAAAATGAAGAAGTCATCGCAAAGGGTCTTGCAGAAAGAATAGGGATTGAGGGTTCGGTTCTGAAGCACCAGCCCAAGGATGCCGACAAAATAACAATAGAAAGACCTATGCCTTCACACAAGGAAGCTTTGCAGGCAGTTGTAGATGCACTGCTGGATAAGAGCTATGGTGTGATCAAGAGCATGAATGAGATTACAGCTGTAGGACACAGGGTTGTTCATGCAGGAGAGAAGTTTGCTTATTCTGTAGTATTGAACGAAGCTGTAATGAATGCGCTTAAGGAGTGCATTGAAATAGCTCCATTGCATAATCCTCCGAATATCATGGGTATTGAAGCGTGCAGGCAGATCATGCCTGAGGTGCCGATGGTGGGAGTATTTGATACGGCATTCCACCAGACTATGCCGAAGGAAGCATATATTTATGCGATACCTTACGAATTCTATGAAAAATACAAGATAAGAAGATACGGTTTCCACGGAACATCCCACAAATATGTTGCTGAAAGAGCAGCAGCAATGCTTGGTAAACCAATTGAAGACCTAAAGCTTATTACCTGTCACCTGGGGAATGGCGCCAGCATTACAGCAGTAAAGAACGGCAAATCTGTGGAGACCAGTATGGGCTTTACACCTCTAGAGGGGCTTGCCATGGGAACAAGATCGGGGGATATTGATCCTGCTATAGTAAAATATATTGCAGAGAAAGAAAATATCAGTGTCGCCAAGGTTGATGAGATCCTCAACAAAAAGTCGGGAGTACTGGGAATGTCAGGCGTAAGCAGCGATTTCAGAGATATAGAGGAAGCTGCGGAAAAAGGCAATGCAAGAGCAAAGCTGGCACTTGACGTATTTGTTCATAAAGTAAAGAAATATATTGGAGCATATACCGCTGTCATGAACGGTGTCGATGCGGTCATATTCACAGCAGGCCTTGGAGAGAATTCCGGACACATCAGATCAGAAGTATGCAAGGATATGAGCTTCCTGGGAATAGTACTGGATGAGGCTAAGAACAATGTAAGAGGAAAAGAGACGGATTTATCAAAAGCCGGTTCAAAGGTAAAGGTTCTTCTTGTACCGACAAATGAAGAGCTTATGATTGCCAGAGATACAAAGATGCTGATAAACAAATAATATAAAAATGAAAAGCAGGGAGACCTGCTTTTTTTCATAGTATATATGTGAAAAAGATTTTTAAATTTCCAAAAATAATTTGCTTCTTTTGAAGGATTTATTAAATAGGTGGCGTATATAAATACTTAAGCATAACAGTAATTTTTACTAAATAATATACTGGAATTAAAGACACACATGACAGGGATTTTCTGTTATGTCGATTTTAAATTGTCAGTATGCTGCGTCATTTATCTTTCGTAAATGAAATTCGGCAGAAAGGCTGGTCCTTTGTGCTTTTTTTTTATTACTCGCGGAGGCAACATGCATGTTGAATATTAGCACCTGAGGCGATCCTTAAAGTTCAACAGGTCTGCCGCTTTTAAAGTCAAGATACTTCTTCTGGGCATCCTTGAAAGCTACTAATATGGCTTTTTGTGAAGAACCAAGATAGCGCTGGGCAATTTCATTCCTGACACACTCATAATCAGTGATCATGTTTTTCCCAATTAATATATCCTTTAATATTTTATTTGTAAGGGAAATAATAGAGTCACACTCTGCTTCTATAATTTTACCGCTTTCATGATCCACAATGAAGCCGATGAAGAATTGGCCGTACATTTGCGTAATGGGATTGTTCAACTGGGATTTGGAATTGCCGATAATATACAATGAATTTTCCGGAAAAATCATACTATTCCTCCTCAATATACTAATATACCTATTAATTTTAAAATAACATAAAAAGATAGTAAGTACAAATAAAAAATATCTAATGAGGTCGGCAAATGTCGTATAGTGGGAATAGTCTATAAAACAATGGGAAGGAGGTTATACATGGCCGATGGGGTAATAATAAAAGCTTTGGAGTCCTTAGTCTGGATTTGGATGGAAAAATAAAAGCAAGTGAAGGACAGAAGGTTGAATTCAGCTTAATCACAGAGCTGAGCAATATATAAAATAGGAGGAATAAAATGAGGATAACACGTATTGAGACAACGACACTGACTACTCCACTTAAGAAACCATTTAAAACTGCACTTAGGCAAACAAGCGTGTCTGAAAGCATTGTAGTAAAAATACACTGTGATGACGGGCAGGTCGGCTTTGGAGGAGCTCCTCCTACAGCAGTTATTACAGGGGATACGCTGGATTCTATAAATGGTGCCATCCTGAATTTCATCAGCCCTGCAATAATGGGAATGGATATTGAAGAGTTTGATCCGTTGATGAAAAAGCTTCACGGCTGCATTTTGAAGAATACCAGTGCAAAAGCAGCTGTGGATATTGCCTTGTACGATTTATACGGAAAGCACTTCAGAATACCGCTGTATAAGCTGTTCGGCGGAGCAGCAGGGGAAGTGGAGTCGGATATCACGATAAGCGTGAATCCACCGGAGGAAATGGCTGAAGACGCCATAGCCTATGTTAAGAAGGGTTATAACATATTAAAAACAAAAGTTGGTGTGGACAGTAAGCTTGATATAGTAAGAGTCAAAAAAATAAGGGAAGCGGTAGGCAATGACATCAGACTGATTCTTGATGCCAATCAGGGCTGGAATGCGAAGGAGGCTGTCAGAGCCATAAGAAAGCTGGAGGATATGGGTATGAATATCGAACTGGTGGAGCAGCCGGTCAAAGCCCATGATATCGAAGGCCTGAAATATGTAACGGATAATGTTGAGACACCTATTATGGCGGATGAGTCACTGTTTTCACCGGAGGACGCCTTCAGGATCCTTAAGCTTAGGGCAGCGGATATCCTGAATATCAAGCTGATGAAATGCGGAGGATTGCATAACGCCCTCAAAATAAATGCCATGGCTGAAAGCTATGGTGTGGAATGTATGATGGGGAGTATGATTGAGAGCAAGATAGGGATTACAGCGGCTGCACATCTTGCCGGCGGCAAGCTGAATATAACAAGAGCGGATCTGGATGCAGTGGATTTGATGGCTGAGGATCCAATTGACGGTGGTGTCCAGGTAGCGGGCAATATGCTTATTTTATCTGATGGCTTCGGCCTGGGTATCAAAGGATTAAAATAAAAGGGGGACTACACATGGAAAGAGCCATAGTTCTGAAAAATGTGGCTGGAATGAATCTGACACCGGATTTCAACAGTGAGTTGTCAGATGAAGTGCTTCATGGGATGGTAGTTGAGATAGTTGATAAGAAGGATGATCCATGGTACAAAGTGAAGACTCATTATGATTACTTAGGTTATGTGAATAAATATGATCTGGTATTTGACGATACGGCAGCTGCAGAATGGCAGAAAGAAACTTATGCCATATGGAAACTGACGGCGGATGTGATGACGGAAGCGAAATACGGAAGCAGGATCGCTGCCACTCTTACAAGGGGTTGTCTGATAAATTATACAGGAATATATGAGGATAAATGGGAGAAGATAGGCCTTGCGGACGGCAGCTGGGGTTGGATAAGGAAAGGCTTTGCCCGGTATATAGAAAAGCTTTCAACAGCTGCCGACGAAGAAAAGCTGAGACAAAGAATAGTGGAAACAGCATTGGACTATCTTGACACTCAGTATAGGTGGGGAGGAAAGAGTCATTTTGGAATTGACTGTTCGGGACTGGCTTCAATGTCATATATGATGAACGGATATCTGCTTCCCAGGGATGCAGGTCCGCAGCAGAAATACCTGAAGGCGATAAAGAGAGAGGAAGCAAAGCCGGGTGACCTGTTTTTCTTCCCGGGCCATGTAGCGGTCTGTATTGGTGAAGGGCGTTATGTACATTCTACCGGAAGAGAAGGTTATACGCTTGTAAACAGCTTTAACAAGGGGAGCAAGGATTACAGGGAGGATCTTGATGAGAAACAAACCGGAACCGGAACAATGTTTTACTAAACGAAAGGACAACAGCATATGAATGCGATGATTATATCCAGGCCTTCAAGCTGCTACCAATGAAAAAGTAGAAGTAACAAGCATTGAAAAAGGTGCTGTCCTTTATTTTGGGACAGCACCTTTTTTGATTAAATGGACAACAAATGCAAATACTAATTAATAAATGGCTGTGAAGTGTTTTTGCTTGACAAAACAAGCTTTGATTTGTATAATAAAATTTGTTAATTGCACAAATAAATAACGGGTGGTTAGATGGAACTTAATTTTACCAGGATTTCTAAATCTGAGGGCTTAAGAGAAAATTTTGACATAACTGCTACCATTGATGACAGTACTATTGAGTTTTGCGGTGAAAAGTTAAATATTGTTTCACCTGTAAAGGTTAAAGGCAGTGCGGTCAACTATGAAGGCAAAATAAACGTGGATCTCGTAATTACTGCCCGGATTGAGAGAATATGTTCCAGGTGCCTTGAAAGCTTCAAGGAAGATGTAGAAGCAGCTTCCAATTATGTTTTCGTCAAGGAAGCCAGGGACGATAAAGAAGACTATTATATCTGCAAGAACGACAAGGTGGACATCACAGATCTTGTTCTGGGTGATATTGCAGCAAAGCTTGCCATGAAACCACTTTGTAACGAAAACTGCAAAGGACTTTGTCCTATATGCGGTAAAAATAAAAATAACATCGACTGCCAATGCAAAAGCGAAGAAATTGATCCAAGGATGCAAGCTTTAAGCAAGCTGCTCGACAGAAAGTAAGGAGGTGTTTATATTGGGTTTACCGAAGAGAAGACACTCACAAGCGAGAAGAGATAAAAGAAGAGCTAATTGGAAGCTGGCTTTGCCGGGATTGGTTGCATGTCCACAGTGTCATGAGCCGAAACTTCCTCACAGGGTATGCAAATCCTGCGGCTACTACAAAGACAGAACAGTTATAAAGGTAGAAGAATAATATAAGCTGATTATGGTTTCCTCAATGCAAATTATTGTAATGGGGGAACTATTTATTTTTTGGGTTTCGCGTTTCGTGTTACGCGTTTCGAGATTAGGATAATTCCTTCGAAGCATTTGCCAGGTCAATCACGCGCAACTCGTAACTCGTAACCAAATCTTGGAGAAAAATACAAAGTATTTAATTTTACTCTTGCATTTTTACTGTTAAGTATTATATACTAATATTAGTACCAGATACTAAATGTAGATCATTTATTTTGGTATTGGAGGTTTGTATTATGAGGCAGAAGGGTATTAGTAAAAAGGAAAGACTGGCGAGTCTATCGGATAGAATAAAAGCAGACCCTTTTCTAACCGATGAGGAGATTTCGGATAGCTTCAATGTGAGCATACAAACCATAAGACTTGACAGACTTGAATTGGGAATACCGGAGCTCCGGGAGCGCATAAAGAATGTGGCGGAAGAAAATTATTCCAAGGTCAGATCCCTTCAGGGAAAAGAAATAATGGGTGAACTGGTTGATTTGAACCTTGGTATGAGCGGGATTTCCATACTGGAGACTGACAGCTCCTTTGCTTTTGAAAAAACCAATGTGGTTAAAGGACAGTACATATTCGCACAGGCTGAATCCCTGGCAATTGCCGTTATTGATGCTAGTGTCGCCCTTATAGGCGTTGCAAACATAAAATACAAGAATCCTGTTTTTTCAGGGGATAAGCTGATTGCAAAAGCAGAGGTAGTCAGAACAAGGGCTAATAAGTATTTTGTATGGGTATTTATAAAGGTTAAACAGGTTGAGGTGTTCAGGGGCAAATTCATTCTGGTATCCTTCAGTAAATAACAAAATGTTGAATAGGAGATTGAATATGAGAATTGCTATTGATGTAATGGGTGGAGATAATGCACCGAGAGCTATAATAGACGGTTCTATTCTGGCTCTCAGGGAATATGGTGCAGAGCTGTATCTTGTGGGTTTGAAGGATGAGATAATAAAATACCTTAGTGAAGAAGACAGGAAGAATCCAAAGGTTAATATAGTTGAGGCTTCAGAGATAATAAACGTTAATGAAGCACCTGTCAATGCAATCAAGCACAAAAAGAATTCTTCGATGGTAGTGGGACTGAAGCTCGTTAAGGATGGCCAATGTGATGCTTTTGTATCTGCGGGCAGTACCGGAGCATTTCTGGCAGGAGCGCTGCTTAAGGTAGGCAGGATAAAAAGTATAGACAGACCGGCACTTTCGCCGCTTATACCGACCTTGAAAGGCAGCTGCATGATTATAGATGCAGGTGCAAATGTTGACAGCAAGCCCAGAAACCTCCAGCAATTTGCTGTAATGGGCTCGATATATATGGAGAAGGTATTGGGAATAAATAATCCCAGAGTAGGACTGCTGAATATAGGTACTGAAGAATCAAAGGGTAATGAACTGACAAAGGAAAGCTTCGATCTGATCAAAAACACAGGCGTCAATTTTGTAGGAAATGTTGAAGCCAGGGATATCATAGGCGGAGTATGTGATGTATGCGTCTGTGACGGCTTCGCAGGGAATGTTCTCCTGAAGACGACCGAAGGTGTTGCCATGACGATATTCAAGCTTCTGAAGGATGAATTTATGAAAAGCATCAAAACAAAAATTGGAGCCATACTTCTGAAGGATAACCTTAAAAGCTTCAAAAAGCGTTTCGATTATACAGAGGTGGGCGGCGCTCCCTTCCTGGGCATTGACGGCATAATGATAAAAGCCCATGGAAGTTCAAATGCCGCTGCAATAAAGAATGCTATCAGGCAGGCAAAACTGCTCTATGATAATAAATGTTTGGACACAATAATGAATAAAATTAGCAAATTAGGAGTTGAAAGCACTGATGAACAAGTTTAAGAGCGTAGGAATAATCGGTACAGGAAGCTGTTTGCCCGACAGGATAATGACAAACAGCGAGATAGAAAAGCTTGTCGATACCAATGATGAATGGATAAGGTCCCGTACAGGAATATGTGAGAGAAGAATAGCTGACGAGAATACAGCGACGTCAGACCTTTCCACAACTGCTGCTATAAAGGCTCTGGAAGATGCCAACCTCAAGCCTGAGGACATAGATCTTATTATTGTAGCCACAGTTACACCGGATATGCTGTTTCCTTCTACTGCCTGCATAGTGCAGAAGAATTTGGGAGCTGTCAATGCAGCAGCATTCGATCTGGAGGCTGCATGTTCAGGCTTCCTGTATGGACTTTCGGTTGCAGAGAACTTTGTTAAGACGGGTTATTACAAGCATGTATTGGTTATTGGTGCAGAAACTCTTACCAAAATAGCTGATTTTACAGACAGAAACACCTGTGTGCTTTTTGGGGATGGAGCAGGCGCGGCTGTAGTATCAGAGGTGCCCGATGGATATGGAATCCTGTCTACGCATATAGGAGCAGACGGAAGAGGCGGAGATTTACTGAAGCTGCCGGCAGGAGGATCTAGAACCCCTGCAACTGTGGAGACTATCCAAAATAGACTTCATTATATAAAGATGGATGGCAGCGAGGTTTTTAAATTTGCTGTAAAAATAATGGGTGAGGCTGCAGAGAAAGCTCTGGAGAAATGCAGCATGAACAAAGAGGATATTGATTACCTGATTCCGCATCAGGCAAATATCAGGATAATAGATGCAGCAGTAAGAAGATTAAAGATTGCAAAAGAGAAAATATATGTAAACGTAGACAAATACGGCAACATGTCGGCTGCTTCAGTGGCAATTGCCCTGGATGAAGCAAAAAGAGGCGGGCTATTGAAGGATGGAGATATTGTGGTTCTTGTCGGCTTCGGTGGAGGTCTGACCTGGGGATCAGCCGTATTAAAATGGAAAAAATAATGATGTAATCTTTTACACTAAGAAATTCCATGAATTTTTAAGTGTAAAACATTGCTTGGGAGGTAATCGGATGTTTAAAACGCCATTGTGTGATGTGCTGGGTATAAAGTATCCTATTTTGCAGGGAGGAATGGCCTGGGTAGCTACTGCAGAATTGGCAGCAGCGGTATCCAATGCCGGAGGATTGGGTATAATAGGTGCGGGAAATGCACCGGGAGATTATGTAAGGAAAGAGATAAAAAAAGTAAAGGAGCTTACTGATAAGCCCTTTGGAGTAAATATAATGCTTTTGTCACCCTTTGTTGATGAAGTCATAGAAGCGGTTTATGAGGAAAGAGTACCAGTAATCACAACAGGAGCGGGAAATCCGGGCAAATATATTGCCAGGTTCAAGGAAATAGGTACTAAAATAATACCGGTAGTTCCTGCTGTAGCACTTGCTAAAAAAATGGAGCAGGAGGGTGTGGATGCGGTAATTGCTGAAGGTACAGAGTCCGGAGGTCATGTAGGCGAGCTTACGACTATGGCTTTGGTGCCTCAGGTAGTGGATGCTGTAAATATCCCCGTCATAGCGGCAGGCGGGATGGCAGACGGAAGAGGACTGATCTCGGCGCTGGCACTTGGAGCAGTAGGTGTACAGATGGGTACTGTATTCGTATGTGCATCAGAATGTACCGCACACGAAAATTACAAGCTGGCTATAATTAAGGCAGGAGACAGAGGTACAGCCGTAACAGGACGCGTAACAGGACATCCGGTGAGGATCCTGAAAAACAAGCTTGCAAGAGAATTTGAGAAACTGGAGAAAGCAAATGCCGGTGCCGAGGAATATGAAAAGCTTGGAGTCGGACGGCTAAAGGCAGCAGTGGTAGATGGAGACGCCGATTATGGTTCGGTGATGGCCGGCCAGATAAGCGGCCTGGTAAAAGAAATCAAACCTGCAAAGGATATAATTGAAAATATAATGAAGGAGGCAGATATTACATTAGAAGCAGTAAGAGTATTGGCAAAGGAGGAGTAGAATGTCAAAAATAGCTTGTATTTTCCCCGGCCAGGGAGCGCAGTATCCCGGAATGGGAAAGGAATTGGCAGAAAATTATAAAGAAGCAATGAAAATATTCGACCTGGCCAGCGAAAGGCTCGGAATAGACATGAGAGAGCTTTGTTTTGAAGGAAATGAAGAAGAACTCAAAAAGACTGAGAATACACAGCCCTCAATACTTACTACCAGTATAGCAATGCTTGAGGTGCTGAAGCTCAGAGGGATCACACCACAGGTGACGGCAGGCCTGAGCCTTGGTGAATACTCAGCACTGGTAGCCTCTAAGGCAATAAACTTTGCAGAAGCAGTAGCTCTTGTAAAAAAGAGAGGGAAGTATATGCAGGAGGCGGTACCGGCCGGTGAAGGCACCATGGCGGCTATTATGGGACTGGGAAGAGAATCTGTAGTGGAGTGCCTGAAGATGGCAAGCGGTTACGGAGTAGTAGAAGCAGCCAATTACAACTGCCCGGGACAGATCGTAATAGCAGGACATACAAGGGCTGTAGAGCATGCATGTACAATAATGAAGGAAAAAGGTGCAAAAAGAGCAATAATGTTACCGGTCAGCGCACCCTTCCATTCAAGCCTTCTGAAGCCTGCAGGGGAAAAGTTGGCTCTTGAGCTAGAAAAAGTGGAAATATCCGATAACGAAATGCCTGTGGTTTCAAATGTCAATGCCCAGGTGATCATGGACAAATATCAGATCAAGAAATGCCTTATTGAACAGGTAAGCAGCTCGGTATTATGGGAAGACAGCATACGTCATATGGCGGATATGGGAGTTGATACTTTCATTGAGGTAGGACCGGGCAAGACATTATCAGCATTTGTGAAGAAAATCGATAAGAGCCTTTATGTATATAATGTAGAGGACATGGAGTCCTTGGAAAATACAATAGTAAGCATAAGGGAGAGATTGGAATGCAGTTAAAAGGGAAAAACGCTCTGGTAACTGGAGGCTCAAGAGGTATAGGCCGGGCTATCGCACTTCAGCTGGCAGCAAAAGGTGCGAATGTGGTCGTGAATTATACTTCGAACAGGGAAGCAGCTCTCGCAGTTGTCAGGGATATCGAGGCAATGGGAGTGTCTGGGATGGCTGTGAAGGCTGATGTCTTTAACGTTGAAGAGGTAGAAAATTTAGTAAATGAAGTATTAAATACTTTCGGCAGCATAGATATATTAGTAAATAACGCCGGGATTACGAGAGATAACCTGATAATCCGCATGACAGAACAGGATTTTGATGATGTGATCAAAACAAATCTCAAAGGTGCATTCATTTGTACAAAATCTGTATCAAAAGTAATGATAAAGCAAAAGACGGGTAAAATAATTAATGTTTCCTCTGTGGTTGGCATAATTGGTAACGCGGGACAGTCCAATTACGCAGCAGCTAAAGCAGGACTCATTGGTTTTACGAAGTCTATGGCCAAGGAACTGGCCAAGAGAGGCATAAATGTAAATGCAGTTGCCCCCGGTTTTATAGAGACCGATATGACCTCAAAGCTGCCGGATAAGGTCAAGGAGGAATTTATCAGCGGTATTCCATTAATGCGTGCTGGAAAACCGGAGGATATAGCCAAAGTAGTACTGTTCTTAGCGTCAGAATATTCTGACTATATCACAGGTCAAGTAATTAATATTGACGGTGGTATGGTTATGTAATATTATCATATTAGAAAATCCTGAAGGGAGGTGAACTTGATGATTTTTGAGAAGGTTCAGGAGAAAGTAGCAGAGCAGCTTGGAGTTGATGCAGACGAGGTTACATTGGAGTCTTCCTTCATTGATGATTTGGGTGCCGATTCACTTGACATAGTGGAGCTCTTAATGGCACTTGAAGAGGAGTTTGATATAGAAATACCTGATGAGGAAGCAGAAAAGCTTGCAACTGTTGGAGATGTGGTGGATTACATAAAAAACAATAAATAAAAAATGTCCCGTAAAACGGGGCATTTTTTTTGTATAAGGAGAGGTGGCAATTGGACAAGAGAAGAGTAGTTGTAACCGGAATAGGAGTAATATCACCCATTGGTATTGGTAAGGAAGAGTATTTCAAGGGACTGAAGGAAGGAAAATGTGGTGTCGGTTATATTACAAGATTTGATACAACAGATTATGATACAAAAATTGCAGCTGAGGTAAAGGATTTTGATCCCTGTGAATATATTGACAAAAAAGAGTGCAGAAGGATGGATAGGTTTACACAGTATGCCGTTGCTTCCTCCAAAATGGCTGTCGCTGATGCAAGCCTTAATGTAGATTCAGTAGACAGCGACAGATTCGGAGTATGTATCGGCTCAGGCATAGGCGGTATGGAAACTCTTGAAGCACAGCACGATATATTGAGGGAAAAAGGACCGGGAAGGGTCAGCCCATTTATGGTTCCGATGATGATATCCAATATTGCTTCGGGTAATGTCTCCATAGCTTTGAATGCAAAAGGACCCAACACAACAGTAGTAACAGCCTGCGCTTCTGCTACCAACGCTATTGGGGAGGCCTTCAGAACGATTCAGAGAGGCGACGCAGATATTATGGTCACAGGGGGAACGGAAGCTTCCATAACACGTCTTTCCTTAGCAGGGTTTTGCTCAATGAAAGCCCTTTCAACAAGGAATGATGATCCCAAGACAGCATCCAGGCCTTTTGACAAGGACAGAGACGGCTTTGTAATGGGAGAGGGCGCCGGTATGCTCATTGTTGAAGAGCTTGAGCACGCTAAAAAGAGAGGCGCCAGGATATATGGAGAAATCGTAGGCTACGGTGCTACCGGAGATGCTTATCACATAACGGCACCGGCTCCTGATGCGTATGGAGCATATAGGGCGATGGAAATGGCGGTCAAGGATGCAGGTATAGCCGCTAAGGAAGTTGATTATATTAATGCTCACGGTACTTCAACAGATATGAATGACAGGCTGGAGACAATGGCTATAAAGAGATTGCTCGGAGAGGATGCCGGCAAGGTAGCTGTAAGCTCCACCAAGTCCATGACAGGACACCTTCTGGGTGCAGCAGGAGCAATTGAGGCTATTGCCTGTCTCATGGCCATAAATGAAGGAATCATACCTCCTACTATAAATTATACGACTCCCGATCCGGAGTGTGACCTGGATTATGTGCCCAATAAGGCAAGGAACAGGGAAGTAAAATATGTAATGTCCAATTCTCTTGGCTTTGGAGGACATAACGCCAGCATAATGTTGAAAAAATATGAATAAATGATATGATAGAGATTGGGAATAATATTCCAATAGGAATATGTCCCAATCTTTTATTTTTCAGGGAGGAGTAGAATTGTCAGCTATAGATCCTAAAAGATTGAAACAATTGAATGAGTTTGAGAACATAATATGTTATTCTTTCAAGAATATCAGTATTCTGAATAATGCCCTTACCCATAGTTCCTACATAGCCTCGAAGGCAGATTTTCTGGAACATAATGAGAGGCTGGAGTTCATCGGAGATGCTATTCTTGACATGGTGATCAGCCTTCATTTATACAAAAAGTGCAGCAACTCCCCGGAAGGAAGTCTCACAAGGTTCAGGGCAGGGATTGTCTGTGAGCAGTCACTTTATAATGCATCGGACCGTTTGAAGCTGGGACAGTATCTGCTTCTGAGCAAAGGGGAGGAAAGTACCGGCGGAAGAAACAGGGTTTCAATCCTTGCGGATGCTTTTGAAGCACTTATAGCTGCGATCTATCTCGATGGAGGTATAAAGAAAGCTAAGGCTTTCATTTTGGCTAACCTTAGCAACATAATAGACGATGCTGTAGAAAACAGGATATTCAGTGATTATAAATCCTTCCTGCAGGAGCATGTGCAGAAAAACAACTCGGGCAAGCTGAGCTACAAGCTGCTTAAGGAGGAAGGGCCCGATCATAATAAGACCTTTGAAATAGCTTTGTATCTCAATAGCTCAATCATCGGAAGAGGTGTGGGTCACAGTAAGAAGGATGCACAGCAGGAAGCTGCCAGGGAAGCTATAATAAGCATGGGTGTAAAGAATGAGTAAGAAGCATTATATAATTCCCATGTTTGTACCCCACAAGGGTTGTCCTCATGATTGCATATTCTGCAATCAGAAAAAAATAACAGGCCAGGTCGGTGAAGTTACAGCAGAAGAAGTAAAGGCCAAAATAGAAGAATACCTTGCTACAATACCCGCGGAAGACAGTCATATAGAAGTGGCCTTTTATGGCGGTAGTTTTACCGCTATTCCGCTTGCTTATCAAAAGGAGCTGCTGGAAGCTGCTTTTGGTTATATTAAAGAAGGCAGGATAAAGAATATCAGGGTGTCTACAAGACCGGACTGTATTGATGATGAGATATCGGAGAACCTGAAAAGGTATGGGGCGGGCATAGTGGAGCTGGGTGTCCAGTCAATGGACGAAAACGTGCTTGCATTGTGCAACAGAGGTCATACTTCAGGAGATGTGGTTGAAGCGGTACGGCTTCTGAAGGAATACGGACTTACTGTCGGTGTCCAGATGATGATAGGTCTGCCTGGAGACAGTGAGGAAAAGGCTTTGAGTACGGCAAGGAAGCTTATAGCCTTAAAACCTGATATAGCCAGGATATATCCTGCCCTGGTAATAAAAAACACTTATATGGAGGATATGTACCTGAGAGATGAATACCGGCCCCTGACACTTGAAGCGGCTGTTCAGCTATCGAAGGAGCTTCTGATACTTTTTGAAGGAAACGGGATCAATGTTATAAGAATAGGGCTTCAGCCTACAGAGAATATACTATTAGGCAGGGATGTTGTTGCAGGTCCCTTCCATCCCGCTATGCGGCATCTGGTAGAATCTCTTGTCTACAGGGATATCCTTGAGCAGCTGTTATGTAAAACTGCAGAAAAACATCAAAATATAATTATCGAGGTCAATCCCAGAAATATTTCGGAGCTGGTCGGACATAAGAAAGGCAATATAAAGCATATTAAATCAAAGTTTTTTATCGACAAAATAGAAATTTTACAGGATGAGCTTGTTGAAGCCGGTACAATAATATTGATTAACGGAGAAAAAAGCATTAAAATGTCAGAAAAAGACTATTATTCCATATCGTATAAATAAAGGAATTGGGGAATTTATATAGAATATAATAATATACTATTCAGACAAATTTAGGAGGTATCGAAAAATGGAAGTACTAAAAGTATCGGCTCAGTCACAACCCAAATCAGTAGCCGGTGCACTTGCTGCTGTATTAAGGGAAAGAACCACGGCTGAAATACAGGCAGTTGGTGCAGGTGCTGTAAATCAAGCAGTTAAAGCAATAGCGATTACAAGAGGTTTTGTTGCGCCTAACGGAATAGACCTGGTAGTGGTCCCGGCTTTTTCTGAAATACAAATTGATGGGGAGGACAGAACTGCAATTAAGTTCATCGTAGAACCAAGATAGGGTGAAATTATTATGCATGAATTTATTTTATGATAGCCTGTTACTGTTTATAGTAATGGGCTTTCTGTTTTGCCTGAAGGCAAAACAGATACGAGATGCGAGATTCGAGATACGAGGAAAGCTTGGGTATTCCTTATGGGTCAGGGAACCCCGGAACCATGAAACCTCGTACCTATATCCTATAGCATATGCAGACAAGTTGTGTTAAAATATATTAGTTAAAATATGTTGTTCGGGAGTGACTGAATTTGTATTTGAAACAGCTTGAGATACATGGTTTTAAATCCTTTGCGGAAAAAATTGAGCTTAACTTCGGGAATACCATAAATGCAATAGTAGGCCCTAACGGCAGTGGTAAAAGCAACATATCCGATGCAATAAGATGGGTATTGGGCGAGCAAAGTGTAAAAGCCTTAAGAGGAAGCAGGATGGAGGATGTCATTTTCGCAGGAAGTGACAGTAAGAAGGCTTTGGGCTTTGCAGAAGTATCCC
>DASPLL010000001.1:0-3403 GCA_035627615.1 Clostridia bacterium | reverse complement strand
GACTTCGCCGAGGCGGGTATAAACCAGACAAGGCTAAAGATATATCTTATGGTTAGAACTGATGTGCAGATAATAGTTCCCCTTGCAAGCAACAAGATAGATGTAACGACACATATCCCGATTTCTGAAACAATAATTGTAAGCGATGTTTCAGAATGGAAAATTGCATGAGCCTCAGGCAATTGTAAAAAGCTGCTGTGGTTGCTATAATGGAATAGAAATGAGGCTACGGGGCTACGGGATATTCGGGTAGGGACGATTCATGAATCGCCCCTACAAGGGAATACATTGCATGCGTTCCGCTTTAGAGGTGAACAAAGGATGAAGAGATTGATATTCCTGGTTGATATGAATGCATTTTTCATAAGCTGTGAAATGGCAAGAAACCCTGAGCTTAAAGGCAGGCCTGCGGCTGTTGCAGGGGATCCGAAAAAGCGTTCAGGCATAATACTTGCCGCCAATTATGAAGCGCGGAAATACAAAATAAAAACTACAATGCTGCTGCACGAAGCTAAAAAGCTCTGTCCGCAGCTTATAACAGTGGCTCCGGACCATGAGCTGTATGAGAAAAAATCAAGGGAAGTCATGACCATACTGTCAAGGTATACACCCGTAGTACAACAGAACAGCATTGATGAGGCGTGGATGGATATGACCGGATGTGAAAGGTTATTTGGAAAACCTACTGATATAGCAGAAAATATAATGAAAACGATCTCAAGAGAGTTGGATCTATGGTGCTCGATAGGTATCTCGGAAAACAAATTTCTTGCCAAAATGGGCTCTGAGTTGAAAAAGCCCAGAGGAATAACAGAGCTTTACTCAAAGGACGTACAGGAAAAGCTGTGGTCATTGCCTGTTAGAGAAATGTACGGGATAGGAAAGCAGACAGAACAGAAGCTGATGGATTATGCAATATATAAAATTGGTGATATCGCAAATAGCAAGTTAGAATTCCTTAAAAGTAATTTTGGAAAATATGGTGAGGAGCTGCATAGACTGTCAAACGGTATAGATGATTCTCCTGTAATGCCTAATCCCATATATGACAGTAAGTCTATAAGCCGTTCAACAACATTGCCCTTTGATACAAATGATATTCCCTATATAAAGAACATTCTGTTGGGTTTGGCTGAAGAAGTAGGCTATGAGGCCAGAAAATACGGATATAAAGGGAAAACTGTGTCAATAGCAATTAAATACCAGGACTTCACATCGATTACCAGACAAAAAAAAGTGGCTCCGACCTATCTTACAAGAGATATTTATACAACCGCTGTCAGGCTTATAGATGAGAATAAGAGCAGGAACAAGCTTATACGGCTTCTTGGGCTCGGACTCAGCAATTTCGAAGAGGATGAATCGGAACAGCTTTCGATATTTAATCTGATTGAAGAGGATAATGGGGTACAAAAGGAAGAGACAATAGAAAAGACAATTGATAGAATAAGAGAACGGTTTGGGAATAAAAAAATACTGAGAGGCTCAATGCTGAAAAACAGAGAAGATATATAAGCTACTGAAGCTGAAGGAAGGATTGGAATCCTTCCTTTAATTATGCCTGAGTACAAGCAGTAATATAATATGATACGGGTGTTTTATGAAAATCAGCGAATATAAAATTGAATTGCAAAAGGCTGAGACATCTGCTGGAAGAATTGAAGCATATGGGAAAGTATGCTGCTTTTTGCTGCAAAGCTATTATGAAGGTTGTGAAAATAATGAATGCTTTGGTATATTTGAGAGTATCAACAGAAGAACAGGCCGAAAAAGGCTATTCATTACAGGCTCAGAGGACGGAAGGAGTGAATAAGGCAGCAGAACTCGGATGCAGTCCTGAAAACGTATATGTATTCAGCGATGAGGGTGTTTCAGGCGCTGTATTGGAAAGACCGCAGCTTATGGCCGCTCTTGATATGCTGAAAAAAGGAGACAGTGATATAGAATACTTCATTTGCTATGATTCCAGCAGACTATCAAGAAATGCAGCCCATCAGCTCATAATAATAGATGAAATAAAGAAAACAGATGTAAAGCTTATATTTTTGAAAAATCATTATCAGGATAATGCAGAAGGGCGTTTTCAACTTACAGTAATGGCTGCAGTGGATGAGTATGAAAGAGCGAGATTAAAGCTCAGGACAGAGATGGGAAAACGGGCAAAAGCAAGCCGGCATAAGCTTACACATAATCCGGGACTATATGGCTATGACTTCGATCCGGTAACAGACACGCTTAATATTAATAAAGAGCATGCACAAAACTTAAGATTGATTTTCCGCATGCTGGTTGAAGAACACATAGGACCGGCAGAAATTGCAGTAAAATTGAACGAATCCGGGGTGCCAAGCCCCAGAATGAAGCAATGGAACAGGGTGACAGTAAGAAGGATGCTCGCCAACCCATCATATTTAGGTATATTATATATAAGAAGATATGACACAAGAGATTACCACCTGAATAAGTTCAGGAAGAAGGGCGAAAAGATAAAGATAAAGGAAAAGCCCCGGGATGAGTGGATTCCGGTTGAGATACCAGAAATAATTGATATGACCACATGGGAAAAAGCGCAGAACATCCTTAATAGTTCAAAACATTCAAACAAAAAAAGAGACAAGGCCGATTTTCTTTTTTCGACCTTATTAAGATGTGGAAAATGCGGCAGCTTAATGAGTACTAAAAGCATAGTAAAAGGCAGCTCCAGCTATCGTTACTACATTTGCAGAGGAGAGCATATCGAAATTCCGGAAGAAAAGGGTGCATCTATACTAATAAGAGCAGAAAACCTTGAAAAAACAGTATGGGATTATGTATGCAGCTGCATTTTTTCTTTTATTAATAATGAAGGTGATTTGAAGGAAGCCTTTAAAGAATACCTGTGTGAGCTTGAATCTGATATTAGGAATATAATCAGCAAAAATGAAAAAGCTAAGAAAGAAAGAGAAAGAATAATTACTATGTATCAGAAACTATATATTAATGAAGCTGAAATGAAGAGTAAGCTGGAAAACCATGAAAAAAGAGTTGCAGAGCTTGATGCTGAAGAAGCCCGGAAAAGCGGAGAGTACAGAAAACTAACAGAGAGAATTGAAGAGGATTGGAATGGAGAGAACGTTCCTTATATAATACAGGATATTCTTAATGGCCTGGATAATGAAGATAAGATACATATTATAAGACTTTTGATTTCTGAAATAAGCATTGCAGACGATACTGTCTCAATCAGAGGAAGCCTATGACAGTTTCCATTCTGATTCAACGCTTGTAGGCGATGTTCCGGAAAGCTATATAACCGTTCCGGAAAGCGATATACCCAACTATGCGCCTACTAATGATCCCTTTGATAACGAATAGAGTGTTAACCAGTATTTTGCATAGCTGGATGCTTTAAAGCAGTGTGAAT